>NZ_JBFASK010000006.1:61117-211039 GCF_040677675.1 Streptomyces sp. NPDC053755
TCCGGCCTTCGACGGGCCCGGCCCGGAACTCCGGCCTTCGACGGGCCCGGCCCGGAACTCCGGCCTTCGACGGGCCCGGCCCGGACTTCCGGCTCCTGACGCGGAGGTGCCCCCGGATCCGGAACCCCTGGATTCGGCCCCCCCCGGCCCCGGCCGTGGGCGCCCTTACTCCGGAAGGCCCCCGCCCCGGCCCTCGCCCTGCGGCGGGGGCCTTCCGCGTGCATGCTGGCTGTGACGTATATCCCTGAGCGGATCCGCCGGAGCAGTGAGACACTATGCACAGCGCGACATATCTAGCCGGTTACCCGGCGGTTTCGAAACCCTGACCGCAGGGCATGAGGCGTAAGCGCCGCGGGCAATGAAGCCCGCTCCGCGACAGGTCGTCGAATCCTTACGAATGCCACAAGATCGACCTGTCCACCTGTGAACCGACGCCACCGCTCCGTGTCAGCGGTGTCCGCATGCTGGAATGAGCTATCCGCTTCCCGAGAAGCCAGCCATCATGTAACCTGCACGAAATTTCGCGGAGGGCCAACGTCGTCCCTCGGCTGCTGCATATGCCACGACGACGACGGGAGAGCCGATGCGTTCCGACGCCTGGTCGCCCATGGACGGTCGCCCCGCTCCGCAGGGGATGTACGACCCCCGTAACGAACACGACGCCTGTGGTGTCGGGTTCGTGGCCACCCTCACCGGTGTAGCCAGCCACGCGCTGGTCGAGCAGGCGCTGACCGTACTGCGCAACCTCGAGCACCGAGGCGCCACCGGCTCCGAGCCCGACTCCGGAGACGGAGCCGGCATCCTGCTCCAGGTCCCGGACGCCTTCCTCCGCGAGGTCACCGACTTCGACCTCCCCGACGCCGGCGCCTACGCCGTCGGCATCGCCTTCCTCCCTGCCGACGGCTCCGCACAGGCCGTTTCGCAGATCGAGACGATCGCGTCCGAGGAAGGCCTGAACGTCCTCGGCTGGCGTGAGGTCCCCGTCGCCCCCGAGCTGCTCGGCGCCTCCGCCCGCTCCACCATGCCGGTCTTCCGCCAGCTCTTCGTCGCCGACGGCACGAGCACGGACATCGCGCTCGACCGCAAGGCCTTCGTCCTGCGCAAGCGCGCCGAGCGCGAGGCCGGGACGTACTTCCCGTCCCTCTCCGCCCGCACCATCGTCTACAAGGGCATGCTGACCACCGGCCAGCTGGAGCCCTTCTTCCCGGACCTGTCGGACCGCCGCTGCGCCACCGCCGTGGCCCTGGTCCACTCCCGGTTCTCCACCAACACCTTCCCGAGCTGGCCGCTGGCCCACCCGTACCGCTTCGTCGCGCACAACGGCGAGATCAACACGGTCAAGGGCAACCGCAACTGGATGGTGGCCCGCGAGTCCCAGCTCGCCTCCGACCTCTTCGGCGAGGGCAAGCTCGACCGCATCTTCCCCGTCTGCACCCCGGACGCCTCCGACTCCGCCTCCTTCGACGAGGTCCTGGAGCTGCTCCACCTCGGCGGGCGCTCCCTGCCGCACAGCGTCCTGATGATGGTCCCGGAAGCGTGGGAGAACCACGAGACCATGGACCCGGCCCGGCGCGCCTTCTACCAGTACCACTCCACGATGATGGAGCCCTGGGACGGCCCGGCCTGCGTCACCTTCACCGACGGCGTCCAGGTCGGCGCGGTCCTCGACCGCAACGGCCTGCGCCCCGGCCGCTACTGGGTCACCGACGAGGGCCTCGTCGTCCTCTCCTCCGAGGTCGGCGTCCTCGACATCGACCCCGCCAAGGTCGTCCGCAAGGGCCGCCTGCAGCCCGGCAAGATGTTCCTCGTCGACACCGCCGAGCACCGGATCATCGAGGACGACGAGATCAAGGCCGGCCTCGCCGCCGAGAAGCCGTACGCCGAGTGGCTGGAGACCGGCGAGATCGAGCTCGAGGACCTCCCCGAGCGCGAGCACATCGTCCACACCCACGCCTCGGTCACCCGCCGCCAGCAGACCTTCGGCTACACCGAGGAAGAGCTCCGCATCATCCTCGCCCCGATGGCCCGCACCGGCGGCGAGCCGCTCGGCTCCATGGGCACGGACTCCCCGATCGCGGCCCTGTCCGAGCGCCCCCGGCTGCTCTTCGACTACTTCACCCAGCTCTTCGCGCAGGTCACCAACCCGCCGCTGGACGCCATCCGCGAGGAGCTCGTCACCTCGCTGCGCTCCTCCCTGGGCCCGCAGGGCAACCTGCTGGAGCCGACCTCGGCCTCGTGTCGCAGCGTCACGCTCCCCTTCCCGGTGATCGACAACGACGAGCTGGCCAAGCTCATCCACATCAACGCCGACGGCGACATGCCCGGCATGAAGGCCGCGACCCTGTCCGGCCTGTACCGGGTCTCCGGCGGCGGCGAGGCCCTGGCCGCCCGCATCGAGGAGATCTGCGCCGAGGCCGACGCCGCGATCGAGGGCGGCGCCCGCCTGATCGTCCTCTCCGACCGGCACTCCGACGCCGAGCACGCGCCGATCCCGTCGCTGCTGCTCACCGCGGCCGTCCACCACCACCTCATCCGCACCAAGCAGCGCACCCAGGTGGGCCTGCTGGTCGAGGCCGGCGACGTCCGCGAGGTCCACCACGTGGCCCTCCTCATCGGCTACGGCGCCGCCGCCGTCAACCCGTACCTCGCGATGGAGTCGGTCGAGGACCTGGTCCGCGCCGGCACCTTCATCGAGGGCCTGGAGCCCGAGCAGGCCATCCGCAACCTGATCTACGCCCTCGGCAAGGGCGTCCTGAAGGTCATGTCCAAGATGGGCATCTCGACCGTCGCCTCCTACCGCGGCGCCCAGGTCTTCGAGGCCGTCGGCCTCGACCAGGCCTTCGTCGAGAAGTACTTCAACGGCACGGCCACCAAGATCGGCGGAGCCGGCCTCGACGTCGTCGCCAAGGAGGTCGCCGCCCGGCACTCCAAGGCCTACCCGGCCTCCGGTGTCCCCTCCGCGCACCGCGCGCTGGACATCGGCGGCGAGTACCAGTGGCGCCGCGAGGGCGAGCCGCACCTGTTCGACCCCGAGACCGTCTTCCGCCTGCAGCACGCCACGCGCAACAAGCGGTACGACATCTTCAAGAAGTACACGGACCGGGTGAACGAGCAGTCCGAGCGCCTCATGACGCTCCGCGGCCTCTTCGGCATCACCTCGGACCGCCCCTCCATCTCCATCGACGAGGTCGAGCCCGCCTCCGAGATCGTCAAGCGGTTCTCGACGGGCGCCATGTCGTACGGCTCCATCTCCCGCGAGGCGCACGAGACCCTCGCCATCGCCATGAACCAGCTGGGCGGCAAGTCCAACACCGGTGAGGGCGGCGAGGACCCGGACCGCCTGTACGACCCGGCGCGCCGTTCCTCCATCAAGCAGGTCGCCTCCGGCCGCTTCGGTGTCACCAGCGAGTACCTGGTCAACGCCGACGACATCCAGATCAAGATGGCGCAGGGCGCCAAGCCCGGCGAGGGCGGCCAGCTGCCCGGCCACAAGGTCTACCCGTGGGTCGCCAAGACGCGTCACTCGACGCCCGGTGTCGGCCTCATCTCGCCGCCGCCGCACCACGACATCTACTCCATCGAGGACCTGGCTCAGCTGATCCACGACCTCAAGAACGCCAACCCGGCAGCCCGCATCCACGTGAAGCTGGTCTCCGAGGTCGGCGTCGGCACGGTCGCCGCGGGTGTCTCCAAGGCCCACGCGGACGTCGTCCTCATCTCCGGCCACGACGGTGGCACGGGCGCCTCGCCGCTCACCTCGCTCAAGCACGCGGGCGGCCCCTGGGAGCTCGGCCTCGCCGAGACCCAGCAGACCCTGCTGCTCAACGGCCTGCGCGACCGGATCGTCGTCCAGACCGACGGCCAGCTCAAGACCGGCCGTGACGTCGTCATCGCCGCGCTGCTCGGCGCCGAGGAGTTCGGTTTCGCGACCGCGCCGCTCGTCGTCTCCGGCTGCGTCATGATGCGCGTCTGCCACCTGGACACGTGCCCGGTCGGCATCGCCACCCAGAACCCGGTCCTGCGGGACCGTTTCTCCGGCAAGGCCGAGTACGTCGTCAACTTCTTCGAGTTCATCGCCGAAGAAGTCCGCGAACTCCTCGCCGAGCTGGGCTTCCGCACCCTCGAGGAGGCCGTCGGCCACGCCGAGCTCCTCGACACCAGCCGCGCCGTCACCCACTGGAAGGCGCAGGGCCTGGACCTCGCCCCGCTCTTCCACGTGCCGGAGCTGCCCGAGGGCGCGGTCCGCCACGCCCTGGTCGAGCAGGACCACGGCCTGGAGAAGGCCCTCGACAACGAGCTGATCGAGCTCGCGGCCGAGGCGCTGGGCGCGAACTCCGCCGAGGAGGCCCAGCCGGTCCGGGCCCAGGTCGCGATCCGGAACATCAACCGCACGGTCGGCACCATGCTCGGCCACGAGGTCACCAAGAAGTTCGGTGGCGCGGGCCTGCCCGCCGACACCATCGACATCACCTTCACCGGCTCCGCCGGCCAGTCGTTCGGCGCCTTCCTGCCGAGCGGTGTCACGCTCCGCCTGGAGGGCGACGCCAACGACTACGTCGGCAAGGGCCTCTCCGGCGGCCGTGTCGTCGTCCGCCCGGACCGCGGCGCCGACCACCTGGCCGAGTACTCCACGATCGCGGGCAACACCATCGCGTACGGGGCGACCGGCGGCGAACTGTTCCTGCGGGGCCGCACCGGCGAGCGCTTCTGCGTCCGCAACTCCGGCGCGCTGGTCGTCTCGGAAGGCGTGGGCGACCACGGCTGCGAGTACATGACCGGCGGCACGGCGGTCGTCCTCGGCGAGACGGGCCGCAACTTCGCGGCCGGCATGTCGGGCGGCGTCGCGTACGTCGTCGACCTCGACCGGGACAACGTCAACTCCGGGAACCTGGCCGCGGTCGAAGCCCTGTCGGACACCGACAAGGCATGGCTGCACGACGTCGTGCGCCGCCACCAGGAGGAGACGGGCTCGACCGTCGCCGAGAAGCTCCTCGCCGACTGGCCCGTGAACGTCGACCGCTTCAGCAAGATCATCCCGACCACGTACAAGGCAGTGCTCGCCGCCAAGGACGCCGCTGAGCTCGCCGGTCTCTCCGAGGCCGAGACCACCGAGAAGATGATGGAGGCGGCGACCAATGGCTGACCCCAAGGGCTTCCTGACCACCGGGCGCGAGGTCGCCAAGACCCGGCCGGTGGGCGAGCGAGTCAAGGACTGGAACGAGGTCTACGTTCCCGGCTCCCTGCTGCCGATCATCAGCAAGCAGGCCGGCCGCTGCATGGACTGCGGCATCCCGTTCTGCCACAACGGCTGTCCGCTCGGGAACCTGATCCCCGAGTGGAACGACTACGCCTACCGCGAGGACTGGGCCCAGGCCTCCGAGCGGCTGCACGCCACCAACAACTTCCCGGAGTTCACCGGCCGCCTGTGCCCGGCTCCGTGCGAGGCCGCGTGCGTGCTCGGCATCAACCAGCCGGCCGTCACCATCAAGAACGTCGAAGTCTCCATCATCGACAAGGCGTGGGACAGCAACGACGTCAAGCCGCAGGCGCCCGAGCGCCTGTCCGGCAAGACCGTCGCGGTCATCGGCTCCGGCCCGGCGGGTCTCGCCGCCGCCCAGCAGCTGACCCGGGCCGGCCACACGGTCGCCGTGTTCGAGCGCGCCGACCGCATCGGCGGCCTGCTGCGCTACGGCATCCCCGAGTTCAAGATGGAGAAGCGGCACATCAACCGCCGCATCGAGCAGATGCGCGCGGAGGGCACCAAGTTCCGCACGGGTGTCGAGATCGGCCGGGACATCACCGCGAAGGACCTGCGCAAGCGGTACGACGCCGTGGTCATCGCCGCCGGCGCCACCACCGCCCGCGACCTGCCGGTCCCCGGCCGGGAGCTGGCGGGCATCCACCAGGCGATGGAGTACCTCCCGCTCGCCAACAAGGTCGTCGAGGGCGACTTCGTGGCCCCGCCGATCACGGCCGAGGGCAAGCACGTCGTGGTCATCGGCGGCGGCGACACCGGCGCGGACTGCGTGGGCACCGCCCACCGCCAGGGCGCGGCCTCGGTCACCCAGCTGGAGATCATGCCGCGACCGGGCGAGGACCGCGCGGCCGGCCAGCCGTGGCCCACGTTCCCCATGCTCTACAAGGTCACGTCGGCGCACGAGGAGGGCGGCGAGCGGGTCTACTCCGTCTCCACCACCCACTTCGAGGGCGACGAGGACGGCAACGTCCAGTTCCTGCACCTGGTCGAGGTCGAGTTCATCGAGGGTAAGCTGACCCAGAAGCCGGGCACGGAGCGCAAGATCCCCGCCCAGCTGGTGACGCTCGCGATGGGCTTTACGGGCACGGACGTCGAGAACGGTCTCGTCTCGCAGTTCGGCCTGGAGCTCGACGAGCGCGGCAACATCGCGCGGGACGCGGACTTCGCCACCAACGTCGGTGGCGTGTTCGTGGCCGGCGACGCGGGCCGCGGTCAGTCGCTGATCGTCTGGGCGATCGCCGAGGGCCGCTCGGCGGCGCGCGGAGTCGACCGCTTCCTGACGGGCGCGAGCGACCTCCCGGCCCCGATCCGCCCGACGGACCGTTCCCTGACGGTCTGATCCGGCAGCACCCTGAGACGTCCCGTACAACGACGTACGGAACTGAGCGCGGCGCCTTCCCGAATGTCCCCGACCGGACGACTGGGCGGGCGCCGCGGCGCGTCCCGGGGCGGAGGGGTCAGCCGCCGCCGCTCGGGGCGATCCAGGTGATCAAGGACGCCGCCGCCACGGCCAGGACGCCCAGCAGGCCCATCCGACGCGCCCAGTCCGTCGTCCGCCGGACCGTACGGTCTCGCCTCCGCCCCAAAGCCCCTGCTTCCGGATCCCGTTACTCCGGGCGTCCGCCCCTGGCAAGAGCGCCTCGGCGATCCCGTACGCTCGGCAGTCCGTACGGGACGATGGAGGGGAGCCGTCCGTGGCGCTGAGCCTGACCAAGGTCGAGGAGTCCGCACCCGCGCTGGTGAGTCTGTACAAGTCGGCGGGGGTCTCCCTGCGGAAGCACGGCATGGCCGGGCAGCGCGTCGCCGTCTATCTGGTGCTCGACTACTCCGGCTCCATGAAGCCGTACTACCAGGACGGCAGCGTCCAGGCCCTGGCCGACCGGGTGCTGGGGCTCTCGGCGAACCTGGACGACGACGGACGGGTGCCGGTGGTGTTCTTCTCCACCGACATCGACGCCGAGACCGACATCGCGCTCGCCGACCACCAGGGCAGGATCGACCGGATCGTCGCCGGTCTCGGCCACATGGGCAAGACCAGCTACCACCTGGCCATGGACGCGGTCATCGACCACTACCTCGACAGCGGCGCCACCGCGCCCGCGCTCGTCGTCTTCCAGACCGACGGCGGTCCGATCAACAAGCTCGCCGCCGAGCGCTATCTCTGCAAGGCGGCGAAGCTGCCGATCTTCTGGCAGTTCGTCGGCTTCGGCGACCCGGGCAGCCGGCAGTTCGAGTTCCTGCGCAAGCTGGACGAGTTGGCGGTCCCGGGCAAGCGGCCCGTCGACAACGCCGGCTTCTTCCACGCCGGAAGGGACCCGCGCCGCGTCCCGGACTCGGAGCTGTACGACCGGCTCGTGGCCGACTTCCCCGCCTGGCTGTCCGCCGCCCGGGCCCAGGCGATCGTGCGCGCCTGACGCCCGCGGCGAAAACCAGTGGCCCCGGCGGACTCCCCGCACCAGAGTGGGCGTCATGAGCTCTTCGGTGCGCCACGTGACGATCGACAGTTCCGACGCCTACGCCCTGGCCACGTTCTGGGCCGCGGTGCTGGACTCCAAGGTGTCCGACGAGGACTCGCCTGGCGACGAGGAGGCACTGGTGGAGACGCCCGGCGCCGGGATCCTCTTCGTGACCGTGCCGGAGGGGAAGTCGGTGAAGAACCGGGTGCATCTCGACCTCCAGCCGCGGGACCGCACCCGTGACGAGGAGGTCGAGCGGCTGACGGCGCTGGGCGCGACGCTGGTCGGCGACCACCGGCGCCCGGACGGGACGGGATGGGTGACGCTGGCCGACCCGGAGGGCAACGAGTTCTGCGTGGAGCGGTCCGCCTCCGAACGCGGGGAGTGAGGGCCCGCCTGCCTTGCGCAGCGCGCCGGGAATCCGGACAGGAGATGGCGGGTATCCGGTGTTCCCTGGAGTCATGGGAATCCCTGGGAACACTGAGCACACCGGGAACACTGAGCACACCGGGAACACCGGGAACACCGGACGCGGTGCCGCCGCGCCGACCTGGTCGGCCTTCTCCGCCGCCGAGCCCGCCCTCGCCGCGACCGTCCGGGAGCGCTTCGGCCGGTATACCCATCACGTCCTCGCGACCGTACGGAAGGACGGCTCGCCGCGGCTCACCGGCCTGGAGGTGAACTTCCGCCTCGGCGAGCTGTGGCTCGCGATGATGCCGAACTCGCGCAAGGCGCTCGACCTCCGGCGCGATCCGCGGTGCTCGCTCCTGGCCAACCCGGGCGCGGGGACCGACATGGACGGCGGAGACGTCCGGGTCTCCGGGCGGGCGGTCGAGGTGACCGACCCGGAGACGACGGAGCGGTTCGCCCGCGAGGTCGGCGCCCCGCTGCCGTTCCACCTCTTCCTGATGGAACCGACCGAGGTGGTGCGCACGTCCGTCGAGGACGACGAGCTGGTCGTCCGCACCTGGTCGCCCGGGCGGACGGTACGCACGATCCGACGCGGCAACGACGACGCCGCGCCGCGCCAGGATCCCTGACAGGCGTCGGGATCTTCGACCGTCACCGCGGAGGTCCCCGCGGGGCCCGGCCGTCGCCGCCTTCCGGGCTGCCCCTTCCGGCGTGCGGCCCCCTGCCGGCGCCCCGCCGGGACGCCGTGCCCGGTCGTCACGGCATGGCATGGCCCGGCGCAGCACGAGGTCACGGCCTGCCCAGCACGAGGGCCCGGCACCAGGACGGGGCGCCCCAGGCGTCCCGCAGCGGGCGGGCCTTGCGCAGCCAGAGGGAGAGGTCGAGTTCCTCGGTGTAGCCGATGGCGCCGTGGATCTGCAGGGCGGTCCGGGCCGCGGCGTAGGCTGCCTCCCCGGTGGCGACCTTCGCCGCGGCGAGATCGACGCTCTCGAACGTGAGCGCCGCTCCGAAGAGCAGGGGGCGGGCGAACTCCAGGCCGATCAGCGTGTCCGCGAGCCGGTGCTTGACCGCCTGGAACGACCCGATCGGCGTGCCGAACTGGGTGCGCTGCTTCGCGTACGCCACCGTCCGGTCGAGCAGGGCGAGTCCGACCCCCAGCGACTGCGCGGCCGTCGTGAGCATCGCCCACCGCGCGGCGTATCCGGCGGCGGCGGTGACCTCCGGTCCGGCGGCCAGCAGTTCGCCGCCCGGGGCGGGGAGCGCGAGCCGCCGGGCCGGATCGGCGGACGCCCGTACGGGGCCGTGCCCCGGGGCGATCCGCAGCTCGTCCCCGACGACGGTGCACGTGAGTGCCGCGGCATCGGCGTCGAGCGCGTAGGGCGTGGGCGGAACGGGACCGCCTCCGCCGACGCGGGCAGCGGGGGCGCCACTCCGGCCCGTCTCCGCCCGGCCCGTCTCCGCCCGGCCCGTCTCCGCCTCGCCCGGGCCCCAGGCGGGGGCCGCCAAGGTCGCCGGTGTCCCGCCCGACAGCAGCCCCGGCAGCAGGCGCTTCGCGGGGCCCGGCTGGCCCAGGCGGGCCAGTTCGCTCAGCAGGGCCGCCGTCGCCACCGTCTCCACCAGCGGTCCCGGGACCGCGTGGCGGCCCAGCTCCACGAAGGCCAGGGCCGTGTCGACGGGGAGCGGACCCATTCCCTCGTACGCCTCAGGGGCCGCCAGCGCGAACACCCCCGCCTCGGCGAGCCGGGCCCACACCGCGAGCCCCGGCTCCGGGGCGCCCCCGGCCCAGGCCCGTACCGCCGCCGCCGTGTCCGCGGCCGTCAGCAGCGCGTCCAGCGAGCGCGTGAAGGCGCGCTGCTCCCCGGTCGGCAGGAACCTCATCAGCGGCGGCCCTTCGGCAGGCCGAGCAGGCGCTCGGCGATGATGTCGCGCTGGATCTCGTTCGTCCCGGCGTAGACGGGCCCGGCCAGCGAGAAGACGTACCCCTCGCTCCACTCCCCGTCCGCCCGCTCGCCGTCCGCGCCCAGCAGGTCGAGCGCCGTCTCGTGCAGCGCGATGTCGTACTCCGACCAGAAGACCTTGTTGAGGCTGGACTCCGCCCCGACCGCCGCGCCCGCCGCGAACCGCGAGGCCCCCGCAGCGGTGAAGAGCTGATAGGCCCGGGCCCCGATCACCGCGTCCGCGACGCGGTCCCGCGCGCCCCGGTCCTCGCCGGTCGCGCGCCACAGCCGTACGAGACGGTCGGCGGCGGCCAGGAAGCGGCCGGGGGAGCGCAGGGTGAGCCCGCGTTCGTTGCCGGTCGTGGACATCGCGATCCGCCACCCCTGGCCGGGCTCCCCGATCACGTCCTCGTCGGGCACGAAGACCTCGTCGAGGAAGAGTTCGGCGAAGGCCGGCTTGCCGTCCAGCCGCCCGACGGGCCGGACGGTCACGCCCGGCGCCCGCAGGTCGAACATCAGATACGTCAGGCCCCGGTGCGGGCGGTCTGCCGCCGGGTCGCTGCGGAAGATGCCGAAGGCCCGGTCGGCGAACGCGGCCCGCGAGGACCACGTCTTCTGCCCCGACAGCAGCCAGCCGCCCCGCGTGCGGACCGCCCGCGAGGTCAGCGACGCCAGGTCCGAGCCCGCCTCGGGTTCCGACCACGCCTGCGCCCAGACCGTCTCGCCGGTCGCCATCGCGGGCAGGACTCGGGCCCGCTGCTCCTCGGTGGCGTGGTCGAAGAGGGTCGGGGCCAGCAGGCTGATGCCGTTCTGCGAGACGCGCCCGGGCGCCCCCGCCGCGTAGTACTCCTCCTCGAAGGCGAGCCACCGGAAGATGTCGGCGCCCCGGCCTCCGTACCGCTCCGGCCAGGAGACCACCGACCAGCGGTCGGCGGCCAGCCGGGCCTCCCAGGCGCGGTGGGCCGCGAAACCCGCCTCGGTCTCCAGGGACGGAAGCGGCTCGTCGGGGACGTGGGCGCGCAGCCAGGAGCGGGCCTCGGCGCGGAAGTCCTCCTCCTGGGCGGTGGGCGTCAGATCCATCGGAGCATCCTTCCCTAACAAGTGTTTGGTAGGTTAACGTACGGCCATGAGCAGCGCCATGAACAGCGTCGAGGCCTTCCGTGCCGAGATACGGGACTGGCTGGCGGCCCATCTCCGGGGCGCGTTCGCGGACCTGAAGGGGCTCGGCGGGCCTGGCCGCGAGCACGAGGCGTTCGCCGGACGGCTCGCCTGGGAACGGCATCTGGCCGCCCACGCCTGGACCTGTGTCGGCTGGCCGCGGGAGTACGGCGGCCGCGGAGCGAGCGTGGCGGAACAGATCGCCTTCCACGAGGAGTACGCCCTCGCCGACGCCCCCGCCCGGGTCAACCACATCGGCGAACAGCTCCTCGGCCCCACCCTCATCGCCCACGGCACGGCGGAACAGAAGGACCGCTTCCTCCCGCCGATCCGGGCGGCCGAGGAACTCTGGTGCCAGGGCTACAGCGAACCGGGCGCCGGCTCCGACCTCGCCGCGGTCCGCACCCGCGCCACCCGCGACGGCGACACCTGGGTCGTGCACGGCCAGAAGATCTGGACCTCCCTCGCCCACGAGTCCCAGTGGTGCTTCGTCCTCGCCCGCACCGACCCCGGCTCCCGCCGGCACGCGGGCCTCTCCTGCCTCCTCGTCCCCATGGACCAGCCGGGCGTCGCGGTCCGGCCGATCACCCAGCTCACCGGCACCGGCGAGTTCAACGAGGTCTTCTTCGACGGAGCGCGCGCGGACGCCGCCCACGTCGTCGGCGCACCCGGCGACGGCTGGCGGATCGCGATGGCCACCCTGGGCTTCGAGCGCGGCGTCTCCACCCTCGGCCAGCAGGTCGGCTTCCGGCGCGAACTGGAGGACCTCATCGCTCTCGCCCGGCGCACCGGAGCCCTCGCCGACCCCCACGTCCGCGACCGGCTCGCCCGCGCCTGGAGCGGACTGCACGCCATGCGCGCCGGCGCCCTGCGCGGCACCGACCCCTCCACCGCCAAGCTGTACTGGTCGCACTGGCACCGCGACCTCGGCGAACTGGCCATGGAGGTCCGCGGCGCCGCCTCCACCGCCCTGCCCGGCGAACCGTACGAACTCGACGCCTGGCAGCGGCTGTTCCTCTTCTCCCGCGCCGACACCGTCTACGCCGGGTCGAGCGAGATCCAGCGGAACATCATCGCCGAGCGGGTGCTCGGCCTCCCGAAGGAGCCGCGCCCATGACCCCGGCAGCCCCCGCCTACGTACCGGGACACGGCCTCCTCGCCGGCCGCACCGCCGTCATCACCGCCGCCGCCGGAGCCGGCATCGGCGGAGCCACCGCCCGCAGATTCCTGGAGGAGGGCGCCCGGGTCCTCCTCAGCGACGCCCACACCCGCCGTCTGGAGGAGAGCGAGGCAGCCCTCGCCGCGGAGTTCGGCGCGGGCCGCGTCGACGCGCTGCCGTGCGACGTCACCGACGAGAGCCAGGTCCAGCGGCTCTTCGACACCGCCGTACGACTCCACGGCGCCCTCGACGTCGTCGTCGGCAACGCCGGACTCGGCGGAACCGCCGAACTCGCCGACATGACCGACGACCAGTGGACCCGCGTCCTCGACGTCACCCTGAACGGCACCTTCCGCTGTACCCGCGCCGCCCTGCGCCGCTTCAGGGAGTCCGGCACCCCCGGCGTGATCGTCAACAACGCCTCTGTCATCGGCTGGCGCGCCCAGACCGGACAGGCCCACTACGCCGCGGCCAAGGCCGGAGTCATGGCGCTGACCCGCTGCGCCGCCCTGGAGGCGGCCCCCCACGGCGTCCGCGTCAACGCGGTCTCGCCCTCCCTCGCCCTCCACCCCCACCTGGTCAAGGTCACCTCGGCGGAACTCCTCGACGAGCTGACCGCCCGCGAGGCCTTCGGGCGCCACGCCGAACCGTGGGAGGTCGCCAACGTCATCGTCTTCCTCGCCAGCGGCTACTCCTCCTACATGACCGGCGAGACCGTCTCGGTCAGCAGCCAGCACCCGTAGGACGAGAATGGGCACGTGCCGACGAACCAGCCAAGCAGCAAGCCGAACAGCGCGCCCGGCGCCAAGCCGCGCGGTCAGCGGAAGACCCCGGTGACCCCCTCGCCCGAGCGGCGCCGCGAACTCCTCGACACCGCCGCCGAGGTCTTCGCCGCCCAGGGCTACAACGCCACCACCGTCCGCAAGATCGCGGACGCCGCCGGCATGCTCGCCGGCAGCCTCTACTACCACTTCGATTCCAAGGAATCGATGCTCGACGAGATCCTCTCCACCTTCCTGACCGAGCTGTGGGAGGGGTACGACGCGGTGCTCGCCGCCGGCCTCGGCCCCCGGGAGACCATCGAGGCCCTCGTCACCGAGTCCTTCCGCGAGATCGACCGGCACCGCGCCGCCGTCGCCATCTATCAGAAGGAGTCCAGGCACCTCACCGACCAGCCCCGCTTCCACTACCTCTCCGAGTCGCAGCAGAAGTTCGAGAAGGCCTGGCTCGGCACGCTGGAGCGCGGCGTCGCCACCCGGGCCTTCCGCGCCGACCTCGACATCCGGCTCACCTACCGGTTCGTGCGCGACACCGTCTGGGTCGCCGCGTCCTGGTACCGGCCGGGCGGACACCACAGCCCGGAGGAGATCGCCCGCCAGTACCTGTCGATGGTCCTGGACGGAATCGCCGTACGCACCTGACCCGCGAAGGAGCAGCCATGCCCGAGGCCTACATCGTCGAAGCGGTCCGCACCCCGGTGGGCCGCCGCAGGGGGGGACTCGCCGCCGCCCACCCGGCGGACCTCGGCGCCCACGTCCTGAAGGCCCTCGTCGAGCGCTCCGGGATCGACCCGGCCGCCGTCGAGGACGTGGTCTTCGGCTGCCTGGACACCGTCGGCCCCCAGGCCGGCGACATCGCCCGTACGGCATGGCTGGCGGCCGGCCTGCCCGAGGAGGTCCCGGGCGTCACCGTCGACCGCCAGTGCGGCTCCTCCCAGCAGGCCGTCCACTTCGCGGCCCAGGGCGTCCTCTCGGGCACCCAGGACCTCGTCGTCGCGGGCGGCACCCAGAACATGTCCATGATCCCGATCGCCTTCGCCTCCCGGCAGGCGGCCGAACCGCTCGGCCTCACCGACGGCCCCTACGCCGGCTCCGCAGGGTGGCGCGCCCGCTACGGCGACGCCCCCGTCAACCAGTTCCACGGCGCCGAGCTGATCGCCGCGAAATGGGGCATCACCCGCGGTGACCAGGAGGGCTTCGCCCTGCGCTCCCACCGGCGGGCGCTGCGGGCGATCGACGAGGGCCGCTTCGCCCGCGAGACGGCGGCCTACGGCACCGTGACCGTCGACGAGGGCCCCCGCCGCGACACCACCGCCGAGAAGATGGCCGCCCTCGCCCCGGTGGTCGAAGGCGGCACCATCACCGCCGCCTGCTCCTCCCAGGTTTCCGACGGCGCCGCGGCGATGCTCCTGGCGAGCGAGCGCGCCGTACGCGAACACGGCCTGACCCCGCGCGCCCGCGTCCACCACCTCTCGGTGCGCGGCGAGGACCCGATCCGTATGCTCTCGGCCCCCATCCCGGCCACCGCGCACGCCCTGAAGAAGGCCGGCATGACGATCGACGACATCGATCTGGTCGAGATCAACGAAGCCTTCGCCCCGGTCGTCCTGGCCTGGCTGAAGGAGACCGGCGCCGACCCCGACCGGGTGAACGTGAACGGCGGCGCCATCGCCCTCGGTCACCCGCTCGGCGCCACCGGCGTCCGGCTGATGACCACCCTCCTCCACGAACTCGAGCGCACCGGCGGCCGGTTCGGCCTCCAGACCATGTGCGAGGGCGGCGGCCAGGCCAACGTGACGATCATCGAACGGCTGTGACGCCCGCCCGCCGGGTGTGACACTCGTCGCTCTCCCGCCCGTCCGGGCGGGACGGCGTGCTAGTGTCTTCCCGTTGCTAGTTTTGGTACCCATGAACTTTATGTGCGCCTGACGGGAATGTTCCTTCAGGCGCAATTTTGTTTTCCGGACTCTCCGGGATGGGGACCCTACCTATTCAGGAGATTCACATGGCTACTGGAACCGTGAAGTGGTTCAACTCGGAAAAGGGCTTCGGCTTCATCGAGCAGGACGGCGGCGGCGCCGACGTCTTCGCCCACTACTCCAACATCGCGACCTCCGGCTTCCGTGAGCTGCAGGAAGGCCAGAAGGTCACGTTCGACGTCACGCAGGGCCAGAAGGGCCCGCAGGCGGAGAACATCCTCCCCGCCTGATTGCCGTAACGCGTTTCTCGCAGCCGGGGCCCGCACCGCGCAGGTGCGGGTCCCGGCTCGTGCTGTGCTCAGGCCCAGGAAGGCATTTCCCCATGACTCGCTCCGAAAAGCGGCCCCGCCGGGCCGCGGACTCCACTTCCGGAACCCCGTCCGGAAATGCCTCGGGCCGCCCCGCGCGCGGCTCCGGCAGCCGTAACGGCTCGGGGGGCGGCGCCTCCGGCGGCGCCGGCTCGCGCCGCGGTTCCGGTGCCCCCAAGGCCAAGGGCGGCGCCTCGCGCGGCCGTGGCCCCGCCACACCCCCGCCTCCGCGCGAGTTCACCCTCCCGGAGACGCTGACGCCCGCCCTCCCCTCCGTCGAGTCCTTCGACGCCCTCGACATGCCCCCGGCGCTCGTCAAGACGCTCGCCGCCCAGGGCGTGACCGAGCCCTTCCCGATCCAGGGCGCCACCCTGCCGAACTCGCTCGCCGGCCGGGACATCCTCGGCCGCGGCCGCACCGGCTCCGGCAAGACCCTCGCCTTCGGCCTCGCCCTGCTCGCCCGCACCGCGGGCCGCCGCGCCGAGCCCAAGGCCCCGCTCGCCATGGTCCTCGTGCCCACCCGCGAGCTCGCCCAGCAGGTGACCGACGCCCTCGCGCCGTACGCCACCTCCGTCCAGCTGCGGCTCGCGACCGTCGTCGGCGGCCTGTCGATCACCAAGCAGGCCAACTCCCTGCGCCGCGGCGCCGAGGTGCTCGTCGCCACGCCCGGCCGGCTCAAGGACCTCATCGAGCGCGGCGACTGCCGCCTCGACCAGGTCGCGATCACCGTCCTCGACGAGGCCGACCAGATGGCCGACATGGGCTTCATGCCCCAGGTCGTCGCGCTGCTCAAGCAGGTCGAGCCGGACGGCCAGCGGATGCTGTTCTCGGCCACGCTCGACCAGAACATCGACCGGCTGGTCAAGATGTTCCTCACCGATCCCGTCGTGCACTCCGTCGACCCGTCCGCGGGCGCGGTCACGACGATGGAGCACCACCTGCTCTACGTCGCCGACGAGACCGACAAGAAGGCCGTCACCACCAGGATCGCGGCCCGCGACGGCCGCACGATCCTCTTCCTCGACACCAAGCGGGCCGTGGACCGACTGGTCAAGCGGCTCCTCGCCGACGGTGTACGGGCCTCCGGACTCCACGGCGGCCGCTCCCAGCCGCAGCGCAACCGCACCCTGGACCAGTTCAAGAACGGCCTGGTCACCGTGTTGGTGGCGACCAACGTCGCCGCCCGCGGCATCCACGTCGACGACCTCGACCTGGTCGTCAACGTCGACCCGCCGATCGACCACAAGGACTACCTGCACCGCGGCGGACGCACCGCCCGGGCCGGCGAGTCCGGCAGCGTCGTCACCCTCGTGCTGCCCGAGCAGAAGCGCGACATGAGCCGGCTGATGTCCAACGCCGGCATCAGCCCGCGCACGGCGCAGATCAAGTCCAGCGACGAGGAGCTGACCCGGATCACCGGCGCCCGCGAGCCGTCCGGCATACCGGTCGTCATCGAGGTCCCGCAGCCGCCCCAGCCCGCCTCGGGCCGGACCGGCGGCACCAGGACCGGCGCGCCCAGGACCGGCGGACAGCGCTCCCGCCGAGGGGGCGGAGGCGGTGGCGGCACCGGCGGCCGCACCCGCACGGCGTCCAGCGGCCGTACGGGCACGGGCGCTTCGGCCACCCGTACCCGCACCGGCGGCGGCGGCCGACGGGGCGCCGCGCAGTAGGACACCCGGCAGGTCCGGCAGCGCCGCCGACGGGCGGCGCTCCCGGACCCGGGTCGCAGGGTGCGCCACCGCGCACCGGCCCCGTCGGTCCGCCCGCGCGGCGGTAAGGACCGGCCCGGCGGTCGGGCACGGCCCGGCGGGTGAGGGGCGACCGGCGGCGGGGGCTCGGCCCGGCGGAGGACCGGCGGCGAGGGCTCAGCCCGGTGAGGGCAGGGAGCGGAGCACATCCGCGGCCTCGGACATCACCCGCAGGACAAGCTCCTCGCAGCTCGGCAGGTCCTCGATCACGCCCGCGACCTGCCCGGACGCCATGACGCCGAGATCCGTACGGCCCTCGACCATGGACGCCCGCAGCAGCATCGGCGTGTTCGCGGCCAGCAGGACCTGGCTCCACGACAGATCCCTGCCGTGCCGCATCGCGAGTCCGTCGCGGACCATCCGCGGCCACGACAGGCCCGAGACCCTCCGGAAGCCCTCCGCCCGGCGCACGGCCTGCGCCAGCGCGCGGAACCGGCCCGCGCCCTCCAGCGCCGCGACCATCTCCGTCCGCAGCATCCGGTGCGGCAGCCCGTCCACGGCCGTGGTGACGGTGACGTCCTTGACCGTCGCCGCCAGATACCGCGCCTTCACCGCGTCGGGGACGGTCGAGTCCGACGTCAGGAGGAACCGCGTCCCCATCGCGACGCCGGCCGCCCCGTAGGAGAGCGCGGCGACCAGGCCGCGGCCGTCGTGGAAGCCGCCGGCCGCGATCACCGGGATGCCGACCGCGTCCACCACCTGGGGCAGCAGCACACTCGTCGCCACCTCGCCCGTGTGGCCGCCGCCCTCGCCGCCCTGGACGATCACCGCGTCCGCGCCCCACGCGGCGACCTTCTCCGCGTGCCGCCGGGCGCCGACCGACGGGATCACCACCACCCCGGCGTCCTTCAGTCCGGCGATCAGCTCGCGCGACGGGGCGAGGGCGAAGGAGGCGACCCGGACCCCCTCCTCGACGATGATCCGCACCCGTTCCCGGGCGTCGGCCGCGTCCGCCCGGAGGTTGACCCCGAACGGCCGGTCCGTACGGGACCTCACCTCGCGGACCGCGGCCCGCAGCTCCTCGACGGTCATCGTGGCCGAGGCGAGGATGCCCAGCGCCCCGGCGTTCGCCGACGCCGAGACGAGACGCGGCCCGGCGACCCATCCCATCCCGGTCTGCACGATCGGGTGCTCCACCCCGGTGAGCCGGGTCAGCGCGGTCTCCATCAGACCCTGACCTCGCGCTCGCGCAGTCCCGCGGGGTCGATCACCTCGCGGATCAGCCGCAGCTCCTCGGCGGTCGGCTCCCGGGTGTACGGCACCTCCTCGCCGATCACCAGCGCGAAGCCGGTCGCCGCCCTCACCTGCTCCACGCTCACCCCGGGGTGGACCGACGCGAGCCGCATCGCGCGGTCGGGCGTCTCGAAGTCGAGTACGCCGAGGTCCGTCACGACCCGGGGGATCCGGTGGAAGCGGCCCGCCCCGGCCGCGGCCGCGCGGTCGTAGCCGACGCCGCAGACCATGTCGACACGCTCCACGAAGACCCGCGGTGAGTGCCGGGGGATCCAGTAACTCACCGGATTGTTGAGGGTGTTGACGGGTGCGCCGCGAACGCCGAGGAGCTGGCGGGCGGGCCGGGACCAGTCGCCGACACAGGAGATGTTCTGGTTGCCGTACCGGTCGATCTGGCTCGCGCCCATCATCACGTGCCGCTTGCCGCCGGTGACCATGGTGAGGTGACGGCGGTAGGGCAGCCACCCCTCCACCTCCCCGTCGAGGCCGACGAGCATCGCCTCGCCGTCCGTGAGCAGCAGGTCCGGGGCGAAGGAGCGCTTGGCGAGCCGGGCACCGAAGGAGGGGACGGGGGCCATGGTGGCGGCGAGGACCTCGCCGCCGTCCCGCCATGCCTCCGCGCAGGCGACGACGCAGTACTCGGCGCGGGTGACGGCGGTCGTGGTCACTGCTGCTCCTCGTGCCAGGCGCGTACGGCCTGCTGGTAGTCGTCCTCGCTCTTGCCGGCCAGGAAACGGGCCGCGAACTCCGGCCAGGCGGTGGTCGCGTACAGCCGCTGGAAGGGCTCGTCGCGGGGGTGGTCGGGGACGCAGGAGGTGAAGTGGGCGCCGTTCGGCGTCTCGACGACTCCGGTGACGGAGTGCCGGCCGACGAGGAGGGTCTGCGGGACGGCGTCGCCGAAGCCGTCCACGATCTTCTCGCAGGACACGTAGGCGGTGTCGGCGGCCTCGCAGAACAGGTCGTCGAAGTAGGGGTCGGGGCCGAGGTACTGGGCGTTGCCGAGCCGGTCGGCGCGGTTGAGGTGGACCAGGGCCGCGTCCATCCGCAGGGCGGGCACGGCGACGAACTCCTCGTATGCGCCGTCCTCGTCCGGGTAGGGCGAGCGGACCGTGCGCAGCTCCGGGTTCACCGTCATCACGTCCGAGCCCAGACCGGCCCGGACGGGCAGGAAGGGCAGGCGGTTGGCGGCCGCGTGCAGGCCCCACAGGAACATGGCCTCGTCGAGCTCCGTCAGCCGGAGGGCGCCGCTCTCCCGGGCGGCCCGGAAGTGGGGCTCCAGCGGGATGGAGTCGAGGGTCGCGAAGGGGGCGACGAGCCGTCGGATCCGGCCGGCGGCGGCGAGGAGACCCACGTCGGGGCCGCCGCAGGAGACCACGGTGAGATCGGTGATCTCGGACCGGAGCAGCGCTCTGACCAGGGCCATCGGTTTACGGCGGGAGCCCCAGCCGCCGATGCCGAGGGTCATGCCGCTGCGCAGCCGGCCCACCACCTCCTCGGCGGTCATCGTCTTGTCGGTCACCGCGAGCCCTCCTCCGCCTGCCGTCGTTTCCCGAAGGTGTCGCGGACCCGGTCGGCGACACCGCTGAGATTGGCCTCGAAGGTGAAGCCCTGCTCGAAGCGGTAGCTGCGGTGCACGTCCACGGGGTCGATGCCGTTGAGGGCGGCCTTCGCGAGCCGGATCAGCCGTCCGTCCTTGGCGGCGATCTCCCGGGCCAGCTCCAGCGCGGCGTCCAGGAGCCCGGCGCGCGGGACCACCTTCCAGACCGAGCCGTGCGCGTGGAGTTCGGCGGCGGTGGCGGTGCGGGAGGTGTAGTACAGCGCGCGCATCAGGTGCTGCGGAACGAGCCGGGCGAGATGGGTGGCGGCGCCGAGGGCGCCCCGGTCCAGCTCGGGCAGCCCGAAGGTGGCGTCCTCGGAGGCGACGATCGCGTCCGCGTTGCCGACGAGTCCGATACCGCCGCCCAGGCAGAAGCCGCCGACGGCCGCGACGACCGGCACCTCGCAGGCGTACACCGCCGAGAAGGCATCGGCGCAGCCGTGGTTGGCGCCGATCAGCGCCGTGTGCCCGACGCCGTGTTCGCGCTGTATCTCCTTGATGTCGACGCCCGCGTTGAATCCGCGGCCCTCGGCCGACAGGACCACGCAGCGGACCTCCGGGTCGCGGCCGGCCGCCCGGACGGCGTCGGCGAGGTCGTACCAGCCCTGGACGGGGAGGGCGTTGACGGGCGGGAAGTCGACGGTGACCAGTGCGATGCCCTTGCCCGGGCGTGAGGTGGAGACACCCATGAGCGGATCAGCTACCTTTCCACCAAACGTTTGTTAGGTGACTGCGTGCTGAGGAAGGTAGCAGCCGATGGAGCTGGACGGGAGGGTCGCCGTCGTCACCGGCGGCACACGCGGTGTGGGCGCCGGGATCGCCCGGGCGTTTCTGCGGGCCGGAGCGCGGGTCGTCGTCTGCGCCCGCAGACCTCCGGAGGCGCCGGTCGAGGACGGGGGGCGGCGGGCCGACTACGCCCCGCTCGACCTGCGGGACGCGTCGGCCGTCACCGGCTTCTTCGCCGGTGTCGCGGAGCGGTACGGACGGCTCGACGTCCTGGTCAACAACGCGGGCGGAACGCCCTACCGGCTGCTCGGCGGGGGCGGCGGAGGCGGCGGCAGCGGGGGTCCCGACCGGCGGGAGAGCGAGGCGGCGCGGCACGCGCGGGTCGTCGCGCTCAACCTGACCGCCCCGCTGACCGCCACCCTCGCCGCGTACGAGCCCCTGCGCGCCGCCCGGGGCTCGGTCGTCATGATCGGCAGCGTCAGCGGGACGCGGCCCTCGCCGGGCACGGCCGCCTACGGGGCCGCGAAGGCGGGCCTGGAGAACCTGGCCCGCTCCATGGCCGTGGAGTGGGCCCCCGACATCCGGGTCAACACCCTCGTCGTCGGCATGGTCCGCACCGAACTGTCCCACCTGCACTACGGCGACGAGCACGGGGTCGCCGCCGTCGGCCGGACCGTCCCGCTCGGCCGTCTGGCCGACCCGTCGGACGTCGGGGAGGCGGCCGTCTTCCTCGCCTCGGATCGGGCCGCGTACGTCTCGGGGGCCTCACTGCTGGTGCACGGGGGCGGGGAGCGGCCCGCCTTCCTGGACGCCGCGAACGCCGACGCCGGGAACGCCGACACCGCGCACGCCGACGCCGGGAACGCCGACGCCGTGAACGCCGACGCCGTGAACCCCGACAAGGAGAGCAGGAGCTGAGATGACCGGTACGGGTATGTGCGAGGGCCGGGTCGTGATCGTGACCGGCGGCGGACGGGGCCTGGGACGGGCCCATGCGCTCGCCTTCGCCGCGGAGGGTGCGAAGGTCGTCGTCAACGACCTGGGGGTGGGCCTCGACGGCGCCGCTTCGGCCGGGTCGCCGGCCGCACGCGTGGTCGAGGAGATCCGGGCGACGGGCGGGGACGCGGTGGCCCACGGCGGCGACATCGCGACGGGGGAGGGCGCGGCCTCGCTGATCGCCACCGCGCTCGACGCGTACGGACGGCTCGACACCCTCGTCAACAACGCCGGCTTCCTGCGCGACCGGATGCTCGTCAACCTCGACGAGGACGACTGGGACGCCGTCGTGCGGGTGCATCTGAAGGGGCACTTCCTGCCGCTGCGGCACGCGCTCGCCCACTGGCGGACGGAGGCGAAGGCGGGCCGCCCGCCGGTGGCGCGGGTCGTCAACACCACCTCGGGCGCGGGGCTGCTGGGCAGCGTCGGGCAGGGGAACTACGCGGCGGCCAAGGCCGGGATCGTCGGGCTGACGCTGGTGGCGGCGGCGGAGACGAGCCGGTACGGCGTCCAGGTCAACGCCGTCGCCCCGGCGGCCCGGACCCGGATGACCGAGCGGGCCTTCGCGGACCTGGCGGGCGTCCCGGAGGACGTCTCCCCCCTGGTGGTCTGGCTGGGTTCGGCCGCCTCGGCGGGGGTGACCGGCCGGGTCTTCGAGGCGGAAGGCGGCCGCATCACCGTCATGGAGGGCTGGCGCCTCGGCCCCACGGCGGACAGGGGAGCGCGCTGGACGCCCGCGGAGGCGGGGGAGGCGGCAGCGAAACTCCTGACCGCGGCGGAGAGGCCGCGAGCGGTGTACGGAGCGTAGGGCGAGGGCCGGCCCTGCCTGCCCCGCGCCGGCCGGCCGCTGCCAGGCCGGCCGGGGGCTCCGGTCATCGGCAGCGCGGGCTCGTCCACTCCAGCCGGTTCCTGACGCGCTCGTCCCGCACGAATTCCAGGGCGGCGAGGGCCGTGTCACGGGCCGCCGAGTCCGGCGCGCCGTCCGCGAGGAGGGCCGCCAGCGCGTCGGGCGCGCGGGGGTCCTGGCGCATGGCCAGGCCACGGGCCGCCTCGGCGACCACGTCCGGGTCCGGGTCGCCCAGCCTGGCCGCCAGCGCCTCGCGCAGGACGGGGGTGTCCCCGGGCACCTCCGCGAGCGCCAGCGTCGCCCAGTCCCGCACGCCCGAGTCGTGGTCCCCGCTCAGCGCGAGGAGCGTGTCGAGGGCCCGCGCGTGCCCGGCCGGTACGAGCCCGGTGAGCGCCGTCCCGAGCGCGCGCCGCACCTCGGCGTCGGGATGCGCGGCGAAGGGCAGCAGCTCGCCCAGCCCGGCCGGCTCCCCGCCCGCCTCCCGCCGGTCCCGCGCCGAGGGCGCGACCCGCCCGAGCGCGGTGACCACCGCCAGCGCGGGCTCACGCGCCGGGCCACCCACGGTCGGCCGACTGCCCACGGTCGGCGCCCCGCCGAGGGCCGGTCCGCCGCCCACGCCCCGCCCGCCGTCCACGGCCGGTCCGCCGCCCACGCCCCGCCCGCCGACTCGGTCGCCCGGCCGGTCGGCCGCTCCCGCCCCGTGCCAGGGAGGCCCGTCCCCCGTCAGGGTCTCGGTCGCCAGGCGGCGCAGGACCGGGAGGGCGCGGTCGGCGAAGCCGTCCAGTGCCCCCAGGACGTACGCGCCGAACGCCCGGCGCGGGGCGTCGTCGAAGGCGCACCAGGCGGCGGCCGCGCGGAAGGTCTCCTCGTCGCCGCGGGCGGCCAGCGCCGCGACCGCCTCGGTCCAGTCGTCGAGGTCGGGGTCGCCGCACCGCAGGGCCCGGGCGGCGAGTTCCTCGTGCGGCACGCGGACGCCGAGCGAGGTCTCCAGGAGGGTGGCGACGGCGGCGTGACCGGTCTGCTGTTCGTCGCCGCTGCCCGGGGCGCCGTCCGCGCGCAGCAGGTCGACGACGACGGTGATCCCCCCGTCCTCCCGGACCCGGCGCACGACGGCCTCGTACGGCTGGGAGCCGTGCGTGTCGAGCAGCCCGCGCAGCACGGCCCCCGCGACGTCCACGCCGATCCAGCGACGCGCCTCGCGCAACGCCTCCTCCCGGGCACCGGCGCCGTGTTCGAGGAGCGCCCGCACGCTCGACGCGGACCCGCGCCGGGCGGCGGCGACGAGCGGCGGCAGGCCGTCGGGCCCGGGCCGGTCAGGGGAGGCGCCGTGTTCCAGGAGGGCCCGGACGGTCTCGGCGTGGCCGAGCCGTACGGCCCACGCCATGGCCGTGAAGCCGTACGCCTCCTCCTGGTCGGGGTGGGCCCCGGCGGCGAGGAGCGCCCGCGCCACCTCGGCGTGTCCACCGCAGGCGGCCGCGCACAGGGCCAGGTCCCCGCCCTCCGCGCCGCCGCCCCGCGCGGGATCGGCGCCCGCCGCGAGCAGCACCCGTACGATCCCCGCCTCGTTCGCCAACGCGGCCCGGTACAGCGCGGTCTCCCCGCCCTCGTCGGCCTCGGCCCGCTCCCCGCTCCGCAACGCCCGTACGACGGCGTCGACATCACCGTCGTGGATCCCCTCGAACAACGTGCTCATCCACCGACCCTCACCCGGGCCGGCCGAACGACGCAAATCATTACGTCCCGACGCCTTCAGGTCATCGCGCTCGTCACGCCGTCGGCGGCCTCATGCCACCCCATGTCACCGCGGACCGTCCCAGGCCATCCCCTGCCGCCCCGCACCGGGGCGTGCCGGCGCGTGCCGGTCGCGTGCGCCGCGCCGGCCTCACGTCTCGCACGCGAGCAACGTCCCGCACACCCGGCACCTGGCCCGGAGCCTGCGCCCGGTCGGCACCCGGAGCCGCTGCCAGCAGACCGGGCAGGGAAAGGAGACCCGCATCGACCGCCCCGTGCCCTCGAAGGCGTACGAGGCGTCCGTGCCCGCCTGGCCGTACCGCCGCTCCTTGGAGTAGCGGTGCCGCGCCGCCCACCCCGCCGTCTCCAGCGGCGGCCGCCGCCCGTCCCGGGAGGCCAGCTCCCGGCCCCGCGCCCACGCCTCGTACCCCGCGACGCTGGTGAACCAGGGCGAGGGGTCCTCACCGAAGACCTCCGCGCGCTTGGCCAGGACGTAGCCGAACTCCTCCGGCGTCAGATAGCCGAGCTTCTGGCTCGACACCTCGTCCTCCCGGTAGGCGTCGAGCAGCAGCCACCCCGCCCCCAGGTAGGTGGTCACCACGTCCGTGAGGATCTCGTTCTCCCGGACGTCCGCGAAGTGCAGGCCGAGCCGGTGCAGCAGCACATGGGTGATCTCGTGGGCCAGCGCCGCCCCCACGTCCCTGCGGTGCCGCCGGAAGCGGTCGTTCAGCTCGATGAAGTACTCCGGTCCCGCCGCCAGCTCGACGCTCGCCGCGTGCTCCATCGCGCGGAAGCTCACCACCATCCGCGCCCGCGGCAGACCCGGCAGCCCCAGGTGCCCCACCAGCGCGGCGGCCACCCGCTGCGCACCCAGATGGAGCTCGTCGTCGTCCCCGAAGGCCACGTCCGCCGCCGGCACGCTCGTCGCGTACCGCCCTACTCCGTCCGCCGACAGTCGGCGGTACAACGCGGTGATCGCGGCCCGGACCGTGTCGAGATGCGGAAACCCGTGGACGACTTCGTTACCGTTCGGCACGCCGGACCCCCTTCCTTCCACTCTACGGGCCCCCGGGCTTCGTTCGCCTGGCCGAAAACGGGTGCTTGTGGGCCCCAGGAGCCCTTGCCCATAATCCGGACCACGCCTTGACGGGCTCATGCCATCAAGGCTCAACCCCCCATGAAAGGCAGTCACTTGCAGAAGAACAGGATCGTCCGCGCGCTCCAGAGAATCGCCGCCGCCGGTGCCGTCGTCCTCGCCGCCGTCAGCCTCCAGCCCAGCACCGCCTCCGCCGCGCCGGCGCCCGTCGTCGGCGGCACCCGCGCCGCCCAGGGCGAGTTCCCCTGGATGGTCAGGCTCTCCATGGGCTGTGGCGGCTCGCTGCTGACCCCGCAGATCGTGCTCACCGCCGCCCACTGTGTGAGCGGCTCCGGCAACAACACCGGCATCACCGCCACCGCCGGAGTCGTGGACCTGCAGAGCAGCAGCGCCGTCAAGGTCCGGTCGACCAAGGTCCTCCAGGCCCCCGGCTACAACGGCAAGGGCAAGGACTGGGCGCTGATCAAGCTCGCCTCGCCGATCACCACGCTGCCCACCCTCAAGATCGCCGACACGACCGCGTACAACAGCGGCACCTTCACCGTCGCCGGCTGGGGCGCCACCCGCGAGGGCGGCGCGCAGCAGCGCTACCTGCGCAAGGCCACGGTCCCGTTCGTCTCCGACGCCTCCTGCCAGGCGTCGTACGGCAGCGACCTCGTGCCCAGCGAGGAGCTCTGCGCCGGCTACAACCAGGGCGGCGTCGACACCTGCCAGGGTGACTCCGGCGGCCCGATGTTCCGCCGCGACAACGCCGGCGCCTGGATCCAGGTCGGCATCGTGAGCTGGGGCGAGGGCTGCGCACGGCCCGGCTACCCCGGCGTCTACACCGAGGTGTCGACGTTCGCCACCGCCATCAAGTCGGCCGCGGCCACCCTCTGACGCACCGACGGCACCACCCGTACGCCCGGGGGCTGTACCCGCGCCGGGCGTACGGGCCCGTCGGCGGGCCCCCCTACGCCGGCTCCACCCGGGCCCGGTCCGCCGGCGGGACCCTCTTACGCGAGCTCCACCCGAGGCTCCGGCCCGCCGCCCTCCAGCTCCAGCACCCACACCTCGTTCGCGCCCTCCCGCAGCACCGGCCCGGGCGTGAACAGCGAATCCTGCGGGCCCACCTCCCAGTACCGCCCCAGACAGAAACCGTTGACCCAGACGAAACCGCGCCCCCAGCCCGGCAGCGAGAGCGCCGCGTCACCCGGACGCCCGGCCACCTCCACCACCGCCCGGTACAGGCCCGGCTCCGTCCCGCCCCCGGCCACCGGCCGGAACGGCACCTTCCGTACCGCCTCCGGCGTGAAGGCGTCCAGCCGCAGCCCGCGGGCGCGCACCCCGTGCACGTACTGCCGCTCGTGCCGCACCCCGCCCGTGATCCCCTTCGCCTCCGCCTGACGCGGCCCGTAGTTCACCCGGCCCAGCGACTCCACCCACAGCTCCACCATCGCGGGCCCCGCCACCGGCTCCGCGAGCACCGCGTCCTCGGCCGTCAGCACCCCCGCCCGCACCCCGTCCACGTACACCACCGCCCGGTCGCGCAACCCGGCCACCGACAGCGGGTACGGCTGCCGGGGCCCCGGAATCTCCAGGCGGTAGCGGACAAGACCCCGGTCCACCCCCAGCTCCTCGAACGTCGGCGGCAGCGGACCGCTCGCCTCCGCGTCACCCAGGGCCTCCAGGACCTCCGCCGCCGGCGCCCACTGCGCGGCAGCCGCCCCCACCGCACCCGCGATCCGGCGCGGAGCCGCCGGAACCTCCGGCAACGGCCCCTCCGCGAACTCCGCGAGCACCTCACGGAACCGCCAGAACTTCTCCGTCGGCAGCCCCGCCTCGTCCACCGGAGCGTCGTAGTCGTACGAGGTCACCGTCGGCAGCAGCTCCCCCTCGTGCAGCGCGCCGGCCCGGTTCGCCCCCGCCCACCCGGCGAAGTTCGTCCCTCCGTGCGCCATGTACAGATTGACCGACGCCCCGCACTCCAGGATCTCCCGCAGCGCCACCGCCGCGTCCCCGGCGTCCCGCACGGCACGCTCCGTCCCCCAGTGGTCGAACCAGCCGCACCAGAACTCCATGCACATCAGCGGCCCCGACGGCTGGTGCCGCCGCAGGGTGGCGAACGCCTCCCGCGCCCCCGAACCGAAGTTCGCCGTGGCCAGCACCCCCGGCACCGAACCGCCCGTGAGCATGTGGTCCTCCGGCCCGTCCGACGTGAACAGCGGCACGCTCACGCCGAGGCCCCGCAGCAGCCCCGCGACACGGCGCAGATAGCCCCGGTCGCAGCCGTAGCTCCCGTACTCGTTCTCCACCTGCACCATGACCACCGGGCCACCTCGGTCGACCTGCCGCTCCACCACCTGCGGCAGCAGCCGGCCGAACCACCCCTCCACCTCGGCGAGGTACTCCGCGTCGTCCGTCCGGACCCGCCGCCCCAGCCGGCCCGTCAGCCAGTGCGGAAGCCCGCCGTTCTCCCACTCGGCGCAGATGTACGGCCCCGGCCGCACGATCGCCCACATCCCGGCCCGCCCCACCGCGTCCAGGAAACGGCCGAGCGCCGCCACGTCCCCGTACCGCCCCGGCTCCGCCTCGTACAGGTTCCACGGGACGTACGTCTCCACACAGTTGAGCCCCATCGCCCGGAGCATCCCCAGCCGGTGCCCCCACTGCTCCTCGTGCACCCGGAAGTAGTGCAGCGCCCCCGAGAGCAGCCGCACCGGCCGCCCGTCCAGGAGGAAATTCTCGTCACCCACAGCGAACGTGCTCATGGCGTCACCCTCGCCCTCTGGCGGCGGACCGGTCCATGGACAAAGATCGTCGCTGTTTGGACGGAAGAGAGGCAGGGACGGCGGATGTACCACACCTGGATGCGCTACTTCACACCCAGCCCGGTCCACCACCGCCTGGGCCTCGTCTGCCTCGGCGTCGGACTCCAGCACGGCGCCCTGCCGACCGTCGGCCCGCGCACCCTCGACCACCACGTCGCCGTCGTCGTCAGCGCAGGCAGCGGCTGGTACCGCGCCCCCGACGGCCGCCGGACCACCATCACCGCACCCGCCCTGATCTGGCTCACCCCCGGCGTGCCCCACCACTACTCCGCCGACCCCGTCACCGGCTGGGACGAGAGCTTCGTCGACTTCGGCGGACCCGCCACCGCCACCTACACCGAACTCGGCTACATCGAACCCGACCGGCCCGTCGTCCCGCTCTCCGACGCCGCCGGCGCCCGCGCCGCCGTCGGCCGGATCGCCCGCGCCGCCCGCCGCGGCAACCCCCTCCTCGAAGTCGAGACCGGCGCCGCCGTCCACGAGCTCCTCGTCGCCCTGCGCAGGGCACGCGCCGACACCACCGCCGACGGCGACCCCGTCCTCTCCGCCCTCGCCCGCGACGCCTTCCAGCCCCTGTCCGTCGCCGAGCACGCCGCCCGGCACGGCATGACCCCGACCGAACTGCGCACCGCCGTCCGGCGCGCCGCCGGATGCAGCCCCAAGGACTACCTCCTCTCCCTCCGCCTCGGCCGCGCCAAGGAACTCCTCGCCGCCACCGAACTGCCCGTCGCGGCGGTCGCCCGCAGGGTCGGCTACGACGACCCGGCCTACTTCTCCCGGCTGTTCACCCGCCGGGTCGGCACCGCCCCCATCCGCTTCCGCGAACAGCAGGGACGGACCGTGCCGGGAGGCTGGAGCAACCGCGTCCCGCATCCCGACCACCCACCGACGATCGGCTCCCGATCCGTCTAAGCTCGCTGCTCATGAGCGAGATCGACGAGACCGTCCGAGCGGAACTGAACCGGCTGCGCGAGAGCATCGACAACATCGACGCGGCGGTCGTCCACATGCTCGCCGAACGCTTCAAGTGCACCCAGCAGGTCGGCGTCCTCAAGGCACGGCACCAGCTCCCGCCCGCCGACCCGGCCCGCGAGGCCCGCCAGATCACCCGGCTGCGCGAGCTGGCCGAGAGCGCGAAGCTCGACCCGGCGTTCGCCGAGAAGCTCCTGAACTTCATCATCGCGGAGGTCATCCGCCACCACGAGACCATCGCGGACGGAGCACGCTGATGGGCCGTGTCACGGTCTTCACGCTGGGGGGCACCATCTCGGCCCGGGGCGGTGACGCCACCCGGATGACGGGCACGGAGGTCCTCGCGGGACTGGGCCTGGCGAAGAGCCGGAGCACGGGAACGGGACCGGGGCACGGACCGGGCGGGGGACCGGGCTCGGAGCAGGGCGCGGGCCCGGTGTCAGGCGCGGAAGCCGTACCCGGTGCGGAAGCCGTACCCGGCGCGGGGCCGGCCCCGGAGCCCGGCGCGGGGCCGGCACCCGGCTCTGATGGCCCGGACGTGCGGCTGCGCGACTTCCGGCGCCTCCCCAGCTCCTCCCTCTCCTTCGAGGACCTCGCCGCGCTCGCCGACGAAGTCCGCCGGACCGTGGCCGAAGGCTCCGGCGTCGTCGTGGTCCAGGGCACGGACACCCTGGAGGAGACCGCCTTCCTCCTCGACCTGCTGTGCGCCACGAGCGAACCGGTCGTCGTCACCGGCGCCATGCGCCGGCCCGACCTGCCCGGCGCCGACGGCCCCGCCAACCTCGCCGCGGCGATCGCCGTCGCCGCCGACCCGGCCTGCCGCGATCTCGGCGTCCTCGTGGTGTTCGCGGACGAGATCCACGCCGCCCGCCACGTCCGCAAGACCCACACCACCTCCGTGGCGACCTTCGCCTCACCGGGCGCGGGCCCGCTCGGCTCGGTCGTCGAAGGCGAACCGCGGATCCTCCTCCGGCCCTCCCGGCCCGCGGCGCTCTGCCCCCTGCGGCTCGACCCCGCCGTACGGGTCGCCCTCGTCACCCTCTCCCTCGGCGACCGCGGCGAACTCCTCGACGGCCTGGAGACCCGCTTCGACGGCCTGGTACTGGCCGCCTTCGGAGCCGGACACGTCCCGACCTGGCTCATCGAGCCCCTGGAGACCCTGGCGGCCCGCATCCCCGTCGTCCTCGCCTCCCGCACCGGCGCCGGCGCCATCCTCACCCACACCTACCGCGGCCCCGGATCCGAACACGACATCCTCCACCGCGGCCTCATCCCGGCCGGCGCCCTCGACCCCGCCAAGGCCCGCCTCCTGCTCCACGCCCTCCTCTCCAGCGGCGTCGCCGGCCCCGGCGGCTACGACCGCCCCCGCATCACCGCCGCCTTCACCCACCTCACCGGCACCGCACGGGCGTGAAGGGAGAACGCGGGCCCCCCTCCCCGCGGCCCCGGCCATCAGGCAGCATGGGCCCATGTCCGTACTGACGCGCGACGAAGCGCAGACCCGTGCCCAGCTCCTCGACGTCCAGCACTACGCGGTCGAGCTCGACCTCACCACCGGAGACGAGACCTTCGCCTCCGCGGCCGTGATCCGGTTCACCGCCCGCACCACCGGGGACACGTTCGTCGAGCTGAAGCCCGAGGCCCTGCACTCCGCCACGCTCGACGGCGTCGCCCTCGACCCCGCCACGCTGGCCGGCAACCGGCTCCCGCTCCCCGGCCTCACCGCCGGCGAGCACGAGCTGCGCGTCACCGCCGAGATGCGCTACTCCCGCACCGGCGAGGGCATGCACCGCTTCACGGACCCCACCGACGGCGAGTCCTACACCTACACCCAGCTCTTCATGGAAGACGTCCAGCGCGTCTTCGCCGCCTTCGACCAGCCCGACCTCAAAGCCGTCTTCGAACTGTCCGTCCGCGCCCCCGAAGGCTGGACCGTCCTCTCCAACGGCATCACCGAGCGCCGGCCCGACGGCTCCTGGAAGGCCGCCCCCACCCCACCGATCTCCACCTACCTCGTCTGCGTCGCCGCGGGCCCCTGGCACTCCGTGCGCACCGAACACGCCGGCCTGCCCTTCGCCATCCACTGCCGCCGCTCGCTGGCCCCCCACCTCGACGCCGACGCCGACGAGATCCTCGACGTCACCAAGGCCTGCTTCGACCGCTTCCACGAGATGTTCGAGGAGCCGTACCCCTTCGACTCCTACGACCAGGCCTTCGTCCCCGAATTCAATGCCGGCGCCATGGAGAACCCCGGGCTCGTCACCTTCCGCGACGAGTTCGTCTACCGCTCCGCCGTCACCGTCACCGAGCGGCAGACCCGGGCCATGGTCATCGCCCACGAAATGGCCCACATGTGGTTCGGCGACCTCGTCACCCTGCGCTGGTGGGACGACATCTGGCTCAACGAGTCCTTCGCCGAGTACATGGGCTACCAGACCGTCAACGAAGCCACCCGCCGCTTCCCCGACACCTGGGTCGACTTCGCCATCGAACGCAAGGCCTGGGGCTACGACGCCGACCAGCGGCCCTCCACCCACCCCGTCGCCCCCGACCCCGCCGCCGTCCCCGACACCGCCTCCGCACTGCTCAACTTCGACGGCATCTCCTACGCCAAGGGCGCCTCAGCCCTCCGCCAGCTCGTCGCCTGGATGGGCGAGAAGGACTTCCTCGCGGGGATCAACGCCCACTTCAAACGGCACAAGTTCGGCAACGCCACCCTCGCCGACTTCATCGACAACCTCGCCTCCGCCACCGACCGCGACGTGCACGCCTGGGCCGAGCGGTGGCTGCGGACCACGGGCGTCGACACCCTCACCCCGCGACCGGACGTCGAACCGGCCCGCACCACCCTCACCGTGCGCCGCGACGGCAGCCGCCCGCACCGGGTCACCGCCGGCCTCTACGACCGCGACCTCATCGACGGCCGCCGCCTCGTCCTGCGCGACCGCCTCGACCTCGACATCACCGACACCCCCACCGGACCCGTCGAACTCCGCGGCCCCCGCCCCGCCCTGATCGTCCTCAACGACGGCGACCTCACCTACGCCAAGGTCCGCCTCGACGAGACCTCGCTCGAGACGGCCCTGCGCACCCTCTCCGGCATCCCCGACGCCCTCACCCGCGCCGTCGTCTGGAACACCCTGCGCGACATGGTCCGCGACGGCGAACTCGAACCCGCCGCCTACCTGGAGACGGCCCACGCCCACCTCCCCGAGGAGACCGACCTCGCCATCGTGCAGGGCGTCCTCACCTTCGCCCGCACCCAGATCGCCGACCGGTACGTACCGGCCGACCAGCGCCCCGCCGCCCTCGCCCTCATCACCTCCCTGGCCCGCGACCTCATCCGCCGGACCGAGGACGGCTCCGCCCCCGGACTGCGCCTGACCGCCGTCCGCACCTTCATCGGCAGCGCCACCCAGCCCGACACCATCGCCGCCTGGCTCGCCGAGGGAACCGTCCCCGGCGGCCCGGAGACCGACCCCGAACTGCGCTGGCGGATCCTCGCCCGCCTCGCCGTCCTCGGCGCCGTCGACGAGGCCGCGATCGACCGGGAGCTGGCCAGGGACCCCAGCGCCACCGGCCAGGAAGGCGCCGCCCGTTGTCGCGCCGCCCTGCCCACCGCGCAGGCCAAGGCCGCGGCCTGGTCACGTCTCTTCGACACGGACGACCTGTCCAACTACCTCTTCTCCGCCACCGCCCAAGGCTTCTGGCAGCCCGAACAGGCCGAACTGGTACGGGAGTACGTCCCCCGGTTCTACCCCGCCGCCACCGCCCTCGGCGCCCGCAGAGGCCCCGCGATCGCCGAGGCCGCCGGCCGCCACGCCTTCCCCGCGTACGCGGTCGACGCCGACTCCCTGGCCCTCGGCCACGCCCACCTCACCGACGAGACCCCGATCCCCGCCCTCCGCCGCAAGCTCGTCGACCAACTGGACGACCTCGCCCGAGCCCTCCGCGTCCGCGGCGCCTGACGCTCCCGCCCCGCCCCCGGACCACCGGAGGCGGGGCACCCACCCACCGGCCCCCGGGACCATCCGAAGCGGACCCGCCACCGGGCCCCCGGCGCGCGCCCGCCCCGGGCGCGCCGTCCCTCGTTCGGGTTGCATGCCCACGCTCATCGGACAAACCCCCGGAACCCCCGGCAAGCTCGTGCCATGCGTGCCGCGCCCTCCCCGACGATCCCGCCCCTGGCCGGAGGCGAGACCGGCCCCGACGCCCTGCGCCCGCTCCTCGACACCGTCCTCGACGCCCTGCGCGAGGGAGCCACCCACCGCGGCGGCCCCCTACCCGCCGGCGGACCCGACGCAGTCACCCGCCGCCTCCGGCACGCACTCGGCGACGCCCTCCCCGACACCGGCACCGACCCCCGCCACGCCCTCCACACCCTCACCCGCGCCCTCACCGAAGGCGCCGCCGACCCCGCCCACCCCCACTGCGCCGCCCACCTCCACACCCCGCCCCTCGCGCTCGCCGCCGCCGCCGACCTCGCCGCCTCCGCGCTCAACCCCTCCATGGACTCCTGGGACCAGGCCCCCGCCGCCTCCGCCCTGGAAGACCTGGTCACCCACGCCCTCGCCACCGAGGTGTACCCGCGAGCCCCCCGCCCCGACGCCCTCGTCACCACCGGCGGCACCGAATCCAACCAACTCGCCCTGCTCCTCGCCCGCGAACGCCACCGCCACCACCCCGTCCGGACCGTCGTCGGCGCCGCCGCCCACCACTCCTTCCGCCGCGCCGCCTGGCTCCTCGGCCTCCCCGAACCCCTCACCGTCCCCACCCCCCGCGGCACCCTCGACCCCGCCGCCCTGGACACGACACTGACCGGCCTCCACGGCCCCCTCCTCGTCGCCGCCACCGCCGGCACCACCGACACCGGCCGCATCGACCCCCTCCCCGAGATCGCCGACCTCTGCCAGACCCACGGCGCCGACCTCCACATCGACGCCGCCTACGGAGGCCCCGCCCTCTTCAGCCCCACCCACCGCCCCCTCCTCGCCGGCCTCGACCGCGCCCACTCCGTCACCCTCGACCTGCACAAACTGGGCTGGCTCCCCGCCGCCGCCGGAATCCTCGCCGTACGCGACACCGCCGACCTCACCCCCCTCACCCACACCGCCGACTACCTCAACGCCGACGACGACACCGAAGCCGGCCTCCCCGACCTCCTCGGACGCTCCCCCCGCACCACCCGCCGCCCCGACGTCCTGAAGATCGCCGTCGTCCTCCGCGCCCTCGGCCGCACCGGCCTCGGCACCCTCGTCGACCAGTGCTGCACCCTCGCCCACCACCTCGCCGACCTCATCGAGAAGAACCCCGACCTCGAACTCCACGAACGCCCCACCCTCACCACCGTCCTCTTCCGCCCCCGGCACGCCCCCGACACCACCGTCGCCACCATCCGCCGAACCCTGCTCACCCAAGGCCGCGCCGTCCTCGGCCGCGCCCGCGCCGACGGCCGGCTCTGGCTCAAGGCCACCCTCCTCAACCCCCACGCCACCCCCCGCGACCTCGAAGCACTCCTCACCCTCGTGGAAGGCAGCACCGACCGATGACCGGCACCACCCCACACCACGACCTCGACCACCCCCACGACCTGGTGGGCATCGGCATCGGCCCCTTCAACCTCTCCCTCGCCGCCCTCGCCCACGGCATCCCCAGCCGGCTCTCCACCGCCTTCTACGACCAGAACCCCGCCTTCCACTGGCACCCCGGCCTCCTCCTCGAAGGCGCCACCCTCCAAGTCCCCTTCCTCGCCGACCTCGTCACCCTCGCCGACCCCGCCAGCCCCTGGACCTTCCTCAACTACCTCCGCACCAGGGAGCGGCTCTTCCCCTTCTACTTCGCCGAGAGATTCCACATCCAGCGCGCCGAATACGACGCCTACTGCCGCTGGGTCTCCACCCAACTCCCCGGACTCCACTTCGGCCACCACGTCGACGCCGTCCGCTGGAACCCCGAACGCGCCCTCTTCGAAATCGACTACACCCAGCTCGACACCGACGGCGAAGCCGAAGCCCTGGGCCGCGCCTACGCCCGCCACATCGCCCTCGGCGTCGGCACCGAGCCCTACGTCCCCGAACCCCTCAGACCCCTCGCCGACGCCCCCGGCGTCCCCGTCATCCACTCCGCCGACTACCTCCACCACCGTGAACGGCTCCTCACCGCCGAACACGTCACCGTCATCGGCTCCGGCCAGTCCGGCGCCGAGATCTTCCTCGACCTCCTCCGCGCCCGCCCCACCGGGGCCGAGAAGATCCACTGGCTGTCACGTACCGAGGCCTTCGCGCCCATGGAATACAGCAAACTCGGCCTCGAACACTTCACCCCCGACTACACCCGCTACTTCCACAGCCTCCCCGAACCCGTCCGCAACGACCTCGTCCCCCGGCAGTGGCAACTCCACAAAGGCATCGACGCCGACACCATCGCCGCCATCCACGACGAGCTCTACCGCCGCACCCTCCACGGCGGCTGGCCGGACGCCGTCCTCACCCCCGGCGTCCGCGTCCGCACCGCCGGCCGGGTCGCCACCACCAAGGTCGAACTCCACCTCGAACACACCCAGCAAGCCACCCGCTCCCGCCTCACCACCGACGCCGTCGTCCTCGCCACCGGTTACCGCGAACGCCCTCTCGACCGCATGCTCGCCGGACTCGACCCCTACCTCCGCCACGACTCGGCCGGCCGCGCCCACATCGACCACGCCTTCCGGCTCGTCCTGGACAAGTCCGTCACCGGCTCCGTCTACGTACAGAACGCCGAAAAGCACACCCACGGCGTCGGCGCCCCCGACCTCGGACTCGCCGCCTGGCGCAGCGCCACCATCCTCAACACCCTCACCGGCGACGAGCCCTATCCCCTCCCACGCCGCACCGCGTTCACCAGCTTCGGCCTGGAACGGCAAGAGGCGCCACGCATCCCGGCCCAAGGCCAGAAGCTGACGCCCCTCACACCACTGCGCTAGAAGACCGGCACACCGTCCCGGGTCAGCTTCCAGCCCACCGAGGCGAACTGCCCCGGGTCGATCGTCCCCTTCGCCGTCACCCACTGAATGATCGTGTTACGGATCTCATCCGAGTTCGCCCACACCTGCTCCGCCCCCGCGACATGCGGAAACGCGCCACCACCACTCGCCCGGTAGTTGTTCACGGCCAACACGAAACGCGCCGCCGGATCGACCGGCCGACCCTCGAACGACAGACCCACGATCCGCGAACCGGCCGGCTTCGCGATGTCGATCTCGTACGTCAGCCCGTACACCGCGTCGTAGTTGTAATCCGGTATCCCGCCCGCGTTCGTCAGCTTCGCCGTGTCGACCGGCACCCCCGCCGCGGTCTGGACGTAATACCGCGCCGAGAACTCCAGATAGTCCTTCAGCTGCGCGCCCGTCAGAACCCGCGCCTCCAACGTGTTCTCGAACGGGTACAACCCGGCCGCGTCCCTGATCGTGACCTGACCCGCCGGAATGGCCGCCGTACGCGAGAAGCACGACGCCTGCGACAGCACCGGCAGCGCCGCGTACGCCCCACCAGCCAGCGCCCCCCTCACCGTCTCCGCCTGCACGTGATTGATCAGATCGATGATCGGCTCGTCCTTCCACGGCGCGTCCGCCGTCGCCATCGCGGCCGTCGACGTACCGATCACCTGATTGACGTACGCCACGACCTTCTCGTGCTCGTCGACGAGCAACCCGGTGATCTTCGGGTCCTCCGCCACCGTGTTCGAGTTCAGAACCCGCGCCGCCACCTTCTCCACCGTCCAGCGACCCCGGCTCCACACCAGGTCGAAGTCGAACAGCGTCAGCCGCTGACCCCACTTGAGCGGCTCCGACAGGACCACGTCCCGCCCCGTCTCCTTGTTCCTCACCCGGTACTCCGGGATCTCGGTGTGCGCGTGCCCGACCAGGATCGCGTCGATCCCCGGCACCTGCTCGGCGACCAGTCCCGCCGCGTTCTCGATGTGCGGCAGCTGATCACCGTACGACGACGTGCCACTCGACCCACTGTGCGCCGACACCACCACCACATCCGCACCCATCGAACGCAGCCGCGGCACCCACTTCGCCGCCTGCTCCTCGAGACCCGGGAACACCATCTTCCCGGTCACGTTCGCCTTGTCCCAGATCGCGATCCCGGGATTGGTCAGACCCAGCACCGCCACCCGCACGTCCCGGCCGTGCGGCGTACGCAGCCGGTGCATGCTGTACGGCGGAAACGCCGGGCGCAGCGTCTTGGCGTCCAGCGCGTTCGCACCCAGCAGCGGGAAGTCGCACTGCTCCTCGAACTTCCGCAGCACCGGAATGCCGTAGTTGAACTCGTGGTTGCCCAGCGCCGCGGCGTCGTAGCCGATCGCGTTCATCGCCTGCGCCATCGGGTGCACCGGACCACGCCGAGCGGTGATCGGATCGACCTTGGCGTAGTAGTACGAGAGCTGCGTGCCCTGAATCGTGTCGCCGGCGTCGATCAGCAGCGTGTTGTGCCGCCCCTTCGCCTCCCGTACCTGGTCGACCAGGGTCGAGATCTTCGCCAGACCCACATCGTTGTGCGCCTTGTCGTCGAACTCCTTGTCCGTGAAGTAGTCCCAGTTGAAGACGTTCCCATGCAGGTCCGTCGTACCCATCACGGTGAACGAGTACCGCTTCGCCGGCGTGGGCGGACGCCCATGGGCCTGCGCGGGCGCGACGGCTCCCGCGGTGACGGCGGCTCCCGCCCCGACGGCGACGGAGCCCTCCAGGAACGTCCGGCGGTTCAGCGGCATGTGTTCTCCTTGGTCCAGTGGCGCACAACGCGCGTAGATTCTGGCTCAGACGCCACTCAGGCAACAGACCTTTCCGGTTACGGAGTGGGAAAGTATCCGGGACCGCACCCCGCGTCCGTCCGGCGAGGAATCCCGCGCGACGAGCGAACCCCAGCCCCCGGCACACCCCGCCGGCCTCTGGACATGCTCATCGGAGCACCACCCCGCACAGATTCAAGTCTTGTCAATAACCTTTCACGCAAAGGTTGTTGAACAGTCATGCCGGGCCCCTGCCCTACCCATCGGTAAGCCCTAGGCTCAACCCATGCGCCGAGCGAAAATCGTCTGCACCCTGGGTCCCGCCACCGACACATACGACCAGATCAAGGCACTGGTCGAAGCCGGAATGGACGTGGCCCGCCTCAACCTCAGCCACGGCACCTACGCCGAGCACGAGGAGCGATACCACCGCGTACGCAAAGCCTCCGACGAAACCGGCCGCAGCATCGGAGTCCTCGCCGACCTTCAAGGCCCGAAGATCCGCCTCGGCCGCTTCCGTGAAGGCCCCGTACTCCTTGAACGCGGCGACGACTTCACCATCACCGTCGAACCCGTCGAAGGCGACCGCCACACCTGCGGCACCACCTACGACGGCCTTGCCACCGACGTCACCACCGGCGAACGCATCCTCGTCGACGACGGTCGCGTCACCCTCGAAGTCACTTCCGTCGAGGGCCCCCGCGTCCACACCCGCGTCATCGAAGGCGGCATGGTCTCCGATCACAAAGGACTGAACCTCCCCGGAGTAGCCGTCTCCGTACCCGCCCTCTCCGAGAAGGACATCGACGACCTCCGCTGGGCCCTGCGCACCGGCGCCGACGTCATCGCCCTCTCCTTCGTCCGCAGCGGACGCGACATCGAGGACGTCCACCGCATCATGGACGAGGAAGGCCGTCGCCTTCCCGTCATCGCCAAGATCGAAAAGCCCCAGGCCGTCGACAACATCGACGACATCGTCGCCGCCTTCGACGGCATCATGGTGGCCCGCGGCGACCTCGGCGTCGAAATGCCCCTCGAACAAGTCCCCATCGTCCAGAAGCGCGCCGTCAAACTCGCCAAGCGCAACGCCAAACCGGTCATCGTCGCCACCCAGATGCTCGACTCGATGATCGACAACTCCCGGCCCACCCGAGCCGAGGCCAGCGACGTCGCCAACGCCGTCATCGACGGCACCGACGCCGTCATGCTCTCCGGCGAGACCAGCGTCGGCACGTACCCCATCGAGACGGTCAAGACGATGAGCCGCATCATCGAAGCCGCCGAGGAGGACGTCCTCGCCAAGGGCCTGCCCCCGCTGACCGAACGCAACAAGCCCCGCACCCAGGCCGGTGCCGTCGCCCGTGCCGCCGCCGAGATGGGCGACTTCCTCGGCGCCAAACTCCTCGTCGCCTTCACCCAGTCCGGCGACACCGTCAAACGCCTCTCGCGCTACCGCTCACCCATCCCGCTCCTGGCTTTCACCCCGGACCCGGCCACCCGCTCCCAGCTCAACCTCACCTGGGGCGTCGAGACCTTCCTCGGCCCGCACGTCGACTCCACCGACGCGATGGTGGCCCAGGTCGACGAGGAACTTCTGCGCATCGGCCGCTGCCGGAAGGGCGACATCGTGGTCATCACGGCCGGATCCCCGCCCGGAGTGGCCGGCTCCACCAACCTGGTCCGCGTCCACCACATCGGCGACCCGCTGACCAACTGAGACTCAGGACGTGGGCCCGGCGTGCAGGTCCATGAGCGCGACGGCGGCTTGGCGGGCGACGGGGATGTCGTACGGCTTCCCGTACCGGGTGCAAGGCGTCCACTCGATGCCGAGCCGGTCGAGTGTGTCGGTGGGGAGCCGCCGGATGTCGTCCGAGCCGTCGGTGAAGAAGCGGCGGGGGTACTCGTACCGCTTGCGCTCTTCTCTCCGATGCCTACGCACAACTACTCTGCGTGCATTCTCGAGCCTGCGGGAACGAAAAACGGATGTTCACCAGAGGGTGAACATCCGCTTACGGTACCGGGTATGGGATTCGAACCCACATGTCCTCGCGGACAGAGGCTTTTGAGGCCTCCGCGTCAACCAGTTGCGCCAACCCGGCAGGGTGACCGCGTGCAGCATACCGTGTGCGCGCCGCCCCAGCCCACTAGGTAGGCTCTGAGGCAGCTGTATCCGCCTTGGAAGAGGCCTTGAACGAGGAGCCCCCGTGACCGCCCCCGAGTCGCCCCAGCCCGCCGCCGACGATGACGACGCGTCGCACGTCCCGCCGCTGACGACCCGCGTCGTCATCGCCGAGGACGAGGCCCTCATCCGCCTCGACCTCAAAGAGATGCTCGAAGAAGAGGGCTACACGGTCGTCGGCGAGGCCGGCGACGGTGCCCGGGCCGTCGAGCTGGCCCGGGAGCACCGGCCCGACCTGGTGATCCTGGACGTGAAGATGCCGGTGCTCGACGGGATCTCGGCCGCCGAGAAGATCGCCGGCGAGTCGATCGCGCCCGTCCTCATGCTGACCGCGTTCTCGCAGCGGGACCTGGTGGAGCGGGCGAGGGACGCCGGGGCGATGGCGTATCTCGTGAAGCCGTTCAGCAAGAGTGATGTGGTGCCGGCCATCGAGATGGCCGTGTCCCGTTTCGCGGAGCTGCGGGCCCTGGAGAAGGAGGTCGCGGACCTCTCCCAGCGTCTGGAGACGCGGAAGCTGGTGGACCGGGCGAAGAGCGTGCTCCAGACGCAGTACGGGCTGTCGGAGCCGGCGGCGTTCCGGTGGATCCAGAAGACCTCGATGGACCGCCGTATGTCGATGCAGCAGGTGGCCGAGGCGGTCATCGAGGATGCCGAGGAGAAGAAGGCGGCGAAGGGCCAGCAGGGCCAGTAGGAGCGCCGTCCGTACGTGAGAAGGCCCGCCCCACAACGCTGTGGAGCGGGCCTTCCGTTCGTGTGGACTAGTCCTCGCCGAGGTAGGTCTTGCGGACCTCGTCGTCGTGGAGGAGGTCCTGGCCGGTGCCGGACAGCTTGATCGTGCCGACTTCGAGGACGTAGCCGTAGTCCGCCAGGGAGAGGGCGGCCTGGGCGTTCTGCTCGATGAGCAGGATCGTCATGCCCTCGGCCTTGAGGGTGGCGATGGTTTCCATGATCTTCTGCATCATGATCGGGGAGAGGCCCATGGAGGGCTCGTCGAGCATGAGCAGCTTGGGCTGGGACATGAGCGCCCTGCCCATGGCGAGCATCTGCTGTTCGCCGCCGGAGAGGGTGCCCGCGGCCTGCTTGCGACGTTCGCCCAGGATGGGGAAGAGGTCGTAGGCGCGCTGGACGTCCCGCTCGATGCCGTCCTTGTCCTTGCGGAGGAAGGCGCCGAGCTGGAGGTTTTCGGCGATGGTGAGCTTGGGGAAGATGTGCCGGCCCTCGGGGGAGTGGGCCATGCCGAGGGAGACGACCTTGTGGGCGGGGATGCCGTTGAGCACCTGGCCGTCGAAGGTGATCTTCCCGCCGGCGGGCTTGATCAGTCCGGAGAGGGTCCGCAGGGTGGTGGTCTTGCCCGCGCCGTTGGTGCCGATGAGGGAGACGACCTGGCCGGCTTCGACGGAGAAGGAGATGCCCTTGACGGCCTCGATCTTGCCGTAGGCGACCCTGAGGTCCTCGACCTCGAGGAGTGCGGTCACTTGGTGTCTCCTTCGGTGGTGCTGTCCGCGTCCTTGGTCGCGGGTGCCTCGGGGGCGGCCTCGTCGGCCGGTGTGCCGGCCTTCGGGGTCTCCTCGGCCTGGGGGGCTTCGGGTGCCTCGGGGCTTTCGGGGGCGTCGGCCGCCGGGGCGTCGTCGGCGTCGGCCGGCTCCGCCGTCTCGGTGGTGTCGGACGTGTCGGCCTCGGCGTGGGCTTCGGCCGCCTCGACCTCGGCGACCTCGTCCGCGCCCGGTGCGCCTTCGTACGGCGTTCCGAGGTAGGCGGCCACGACGCGCTCGTCGCCCTGGACGACGTCGGAGGTGCCTTCGACGAGCTTCTCGCCCTGGACGAGGACGGCGACCCGGTCGCACAGGTTGAAGATGAACTTCATGTCGTGCTCGATGACGAGGACGGCGATGCCCTTGTCGCGGATCGCGAAGACGAGTTCCTCGGTGGCCCGGGTCTCGTTCTGGTTCATGCCCGCGGTGGGCTCGTCGAGGAGGAGCAGGCCGGGGTCGCTGGCGAGCGCGCGGGCGATCTCCAGCTTGCGCTGCTCGCCGTAGGGGAGGTTGCGGGCGAGGTGGTCCGCCTTGTGCTGGAGGCCGATGAACTCAAGGAGTTCCATGGCCCGTTCGCGGGAGGCGGTCTCGGCCTTCTTGAAGCCGGGTCCGCGCAGGAGGGCGGACCAGAGGCCCTCCTTGGTGCGGGTGTGGCGGCCGACGAGGACGTTTTCCAGGACCGTCATGTTGGAGAAGAGACGGATGTTCTGGAAGGTGCGGGCGATGCCGGCTTTGGTGACCAGGTGCGGCTTGGGCGGCAGCACGGTCCCCTTGTAGCTGACCGTTCCCTCGGTCGGGATGTACAGGCCGGTCAGGCAGTTGAAGAAGGTCGTCTTGCCGGCGCCGTTGGGGCCGATGAGGCCGACGATCTCGCCTTCGCGGACGGTGAGGTCCACTCCGCGCACGGCGGTGAGTCCGCCGAAGCGCATGGTGACGCCGCTGGCGTCGAGGACGGTGGCACCGGTGGGCGTCGCTGCCGTGGTCTCCGTGGTGGTGGTCGTCGTCATGGCGTTCACGCACCCGCCTTCGAGGTTCCGACGATCGGGTCGGCGGGGGGCCGCTGTTCCGGTACGTCGAGCTTGTCGGCGCTCTCGTCGTGCTCGTGGTATTCGAGCTGCGCGCGCCGGTTGGGGATGAGGCCCTCCGGACGGAAACGCATCAGCAGGATGAGCGCGAGGCCGAAGGCGAGGAGCTGGTAGTCCTTGAGGAAGGCCAGCTTCTCGGGGATGAGGAAGAGCAGCGCCGCGCCGAGGAGCGGGCCGCGGATGGTGCCCATGCCGCCGAGGATGACGGCCGCGAGGAGGAACGCGGAGTTCGGGGCGACGGGGCCGGCGAACACGTACATCTCGGGGAGGACGGTGCCCTGGAAGTGGGCCTGGACGGTGCCGGCGACGCCGGCGAGGGTGGCGCCGAGGGCGAAGGCGATGAGCTTGACGCGGAAGCCGTTGATGCCCATGGCGGTGGCGGCGGTCTCGTCCTCGCGGATGGCGACCCAGGCGCGGCCGATGCGGGAGTCCTGGGCGCGGCTGAAGACCAGCACGACGAACACCATGACGAGGAGCATCAGCAGGTAGTAGTTGGCGTACGAGCCGAGTTCCACGCCGAGGATGGTGTGGGTCTCGCCGAAGTCGTAGCCGAAGATGTTCAGCGCCGGGATGTTCGGGATGCCGTTGGGGCCGTTGGTGATCTGGGGTCCGTTGTCGCCGTCCATGTTGTTGACGGTGATGCGGAAGATCTCTCCGAAGCCCAGGGTGACGATGGCGAGGTAGTCGCCGTGCAGCCGCAGGGTGGGTGCGCCGATGATCACGCCGAAGATCAGCGAGGCGATGGCGCCGATGATCATGGCGACCCAGAAGGGGAGCTGGATGTCGAACGCGGAGGCCGTGGATCCGGAGACGAGGGCGGCCGTGTAGGCGCCGACGCCGAGGAAGGCGACGTATCCGAGGTCGAGCAGGCCCGCCAGGCCCACGACGACGTTCAGGCCGAGGGCGACCGTCGCGAAGATCAGGATCTGCACGGCGATCACGGTGAACGTGTCGGTGGTCTGGGTGAAGGGGAAGACGGCGGCCGCTGCGAAGGCGGCGACGGCGGCGACCTGCTTGTTCTTGGAGGCGATGGCGGAGATCCGGCCCATGAGGCCGGACTTGTTGAGTGCGCCGGCGCCGAGGCCCGCGAGAAGCAGGTAGCCGAGGAACAGCTCGGGGTATTCGGTGGAGATGCCGTACGTGACGGCGTACATGCCGATCGCGAACGCGGCGACGATGATCAGGATCTCCGCCCAGGAGGGGATCTCCTTGGGCTTGGACGGCTTGCGGGAGTCGTCCTTGAGGGAGAACGCCGCCAGGGGGATCAGGACGGCGACGAAGGCGACGTAGGCGCCGGGCTCCCAGTGGGCGAGGCCGCCGAGCTGGGCGGCGATCGCGATCACGGTGTACCAGGTGGTGCCGAGTGCGCCGAGGGCGAGGAACTGCAGCGCCTTGGTGGAGCCGGCGGGGGTCAGCCAGCGGAGGCCCTTGATGCCGAGCCCGGAGAGGGCGAACAGCGTGACGAGGAGGCCGCCGACGAGGGTGAGGACCTGGAGGCCGCCGGGGTAGCCGGAGACCGTGAGGTTGCCGGGGAATTCGGTGGTGTAGGTCCAGGCGAGGAAGGTGCTCGCGACGGTGGCGAGGCCACCGGCGGCGATGACCCAGTGGAGGAGGCCGGGCTTCTGGGGGGCCGCGGTCTGCTCGGGGGTGCCGGTGGTCTCCGGCGTCTTGGTGAGGTCGGTCGTCATCGCGATCACGCCCTGTCCGCGGCGCGCTGTCCGAGCAGACCTTGTGGTCTGAACAGGAGCACGAGGATGAGGAGGGAGAAGACCCAGATGTCCTTCCAGGCACCGCCGCCGAACTGGGCCATCCCGGGGATGTGCTCGACGTAGGCGATGGAGAGGGTTTCGGCGACACCGAGGACGACGCCGCCGATCATGGCGCCGTAGATGTTGCCGATGCCTCCGAGGACGGCGGCCGTGAAGGCCTTGAGTCCGAGGAGGAAGCCCATCTCGAAGCGGATCTGGCCCTTGTCGAGGCCTTCGGCGACCGCGGCGACGGCGGCGAAGGCCGCGCCGATGGCGAAGGCCATCACGATGATGCGGTCGGTGTTGATGCCCATCAGCTTCGCGGTGTCGGGGTCCTGGGCCGTCGCCTGCATGGCGCGGCCGCTGCGGCTCTTCGAGACGAAGAGACCGAGCGCGAGCATGCAGGCGGGGGCGGCGACGAGGACGAACGCGTCGGCGCGGGAGATCGCGAGGTTCTCGAAGATCTCGAAGCTGCCTCCCTTGAATTCGGGGAAGCTGACCGGGCTCTTGGCGTCGGGGTAGAAGCCCCAGACGAGCTGCTGGAGCACGATCGACAGGCCGATCGCCGTGATGAGCGGGGCGAGGCGGGGGGCGCCGCGCAGGGGCCGGTAGGCGAAGCGCTCGGCGGCGGTGGCGACGGCCACGGAGACCACCGCGCCGCCTATGAGCATCACGGGGATCGCGATCACGAGGGCGGTGCCCTCGGGGAGGATCGTGTATGCCGTGAGGGCGCCGAAGCCCCCGATCATGAAGATCTCGCCATGGGCGAAGTTGATGAGCTGGACGATGCCGTAGACCATCGTGTAACCGATGGCGATGAGGCCGTAAAGGGCCCCCAGGGCAAGGCCGTCGGCCAGCTGTTGCGGCAGTTCGTTCACCGCAGGGCCTCCGATGAGCGTGTCGGATATGACACCGCGCGAGGGCGCTGTTTGCGCCCTCGCGCGGCTTGGTTCAGGTGGTGCGTGTGCGGGGCAGTGCGGTGGGTCAGTCCTTGAAGGTCTCGGACTTCACGTCGGCCCAGGCGCCGTTCTTGACCTGGTAGACGGTGAGCTGCTTGTTGGTGGTGTCGCCGTACTGGTCGAAGGAGACCTTGCCGGTCACGCCTTCGAAGGAGACCTTGGACATGGCCTCGGTGACCTTGGCGCGGGCGTCCTCGGGCAGCTTGCCGCCGTTGTCGGCGACGACGGCCTTGACGGCCTGGATGATGGACCAGGCGGCGTCGTAGGAGTAGCCGCCGTAGGCCGCGTAGGGGTCCTTGTAGCCGCCGGCGTTGTAGTCGGCGATGAACTTCTTGGCGGTCGGGAGCTTCTCGACGGGGAAGCCGACCGAGGTGGCGAGGTCACCGTCGTTGGCCTCGCCGGAGGCCTTGATGAACTGCGGGTCGTAGATGCCGTCGCCGCCCATGGTGGGGATCTTGGCGCCGGCCTTCTTGACCTGGTCGGAGAGCAGGCCGCCCTCGGGGTACTGGCCGCCGAAGTAGACGGAGTCGGCGCCGGAGGCCTTGATCTTGTTGGCGGTGGAGGAGAAGTCGGTCTCCTTCACGGTGACGGAGTCGGTGCCGACGACGGTGCCGCCGAGGCGCTTGAACTCGTCGGAGAAGATCGCGGCGAGGCCGGCGCCGTAGGTCTGCTTGTCGTTGACGACGAAGACCTTCTTCTTGCCGGCGTCCTTGAAGAGGTAGTTCGCGGCGAACTTGCCCTGGACGACGTCCGTGGTGGCGGTGCGGAAGTAGGTCTTGAAGGGGCGCTTGAACTCGCCCTTGCCCCAGTTGTCGCCCTGGGAGAGCGAGGGGTTGGTGTTGGCGGGCGAGACCTGGGTGAGGTTGGCCTTGTCGAAGTCCGCCTGCATGGACTGCGAGACGCCGGAGTTCAGCGGGCCGACGACGCCGAGGACGTCCTTGATGCCGACCAGCTTGGTGGCGTTGGCCTTGCCGGTGGCCGGGACGGCCTGGTCATCGAGGGCTTCGATCTTGAAGGTGACGCCCGGGACCTCTTTGTTCTTGTTGGCGGTCTGCACCGCCAGGTCCACGGAGTTCTTGATGCCCTGACCCAGCGCGGAGAGCGAGCCCGTGAGCGGGGCGTCGACGCCGATGACGACCGTCGTGCCGCCCTGGGAGTTGGCGTCGCTTCCGCCCTTGTCGTCGCGCGAACCACAGGCGGTGAGGGTGAGTGCTCCCGTGGTGATCACGGTGGTGAGGATGAGCAAGGAACGGTGTCGCACGATGAATCCTTTCCCTGGCGCGGCCCCCTCGAGCTGAGGCGGTGCCGTGAAGCCGTGGCAAGAGGTGCCGTTGGTGAGTGCCGGGCCGTACGGGGATGACTGGGTGATGCAGGGCCGTGCAGTGGACGCGCCCGGCGGCGCGGTGACTGGCGGTGACTCTAAGCGCAGGTGGGGGAGGTGGGGAGCGGCGAGGTCAGGATGTGACTGTCTTGTTATCGCGAGGGGGAGAGGAGGTGCGCAGGCAGGGGGCAAATGGGTACGTATCGGGCAGTCGGAGGGTGTTCACATAGTGAGAACGCGCAGTTCCGTTAAGGTGCTTGAGCGGATCTTGCTCCTGTCGGCCCGGCCTCGAAGGTGTCCGCATAGCGGACAAGCCCTCAAATCTGAGCGGACGAAGCGTCGAGCGCCGTACTCCGCGGCACCATTGCGGAAATGTTACGCAGTGTTACGAGGGAGAGGGTTCCGGTGTGCTCCGCGCCGGAGGCGGTCTCCAGTTCTCCGAGCTGCCGGTCGCGCCGTCCGCCGACGCGCACCGTCTTCGGGTCTCCCGGTCGGTCGCGGCGAGCGCGGCCTCGCGCCCCTCGATGCGGTCCCGGGCGCGGGCGAGCGCGAGCACGTCGTCGTGGATCACCAGCTGCTCGTTGGAGAGCCCTTTCTGCTCCCAGTCGAGGCCGGCCCACGTGCTGCCGCGCAGGGCTTCCCTCACCCAGTACGCGACAAGGTCGACGCAGACATCCACTGCCGTCCGGGGGCGGGGAGCCGGCGGCTCCCGCGGTGCGGGGGCCGGGGCGCAGGCCGGTGCGGCGCTCAGCACGCCGAAGGCCAGGACCGCGCGCAGTGCGGTCCTGGCCCGGGTGTGCGGCGGCGGCGCCATGGCCGTCACGCTAGGCGATCAGGCTCCGGCGCACAACGCCCGTGCCGGCTAAGGCAGTTGCGTGAAAGGCTTGAGGAAGTCCCGGGCGCCCGGAGCGTCGAGGCGGTAGACCACGTTGGTGGCGTAACAGGGCGTGTCGCCCGTGATCGTGGTGGCGACGAGCGTGCGCTTGCCGTCCAGCGTGGCGAAGTTCGGGCCGCCCGAATCGCCGTAACAGGCACCGCCGTTGCCCTGGGGGGCGGTCATCGCCAGCCGGATCCAGACCTCGTTGAGCGCGTTGAAGGCGACCGGCGCCTTCAGCCGGACGCCGCCGCCGGGGTGGGTGTGGCCGCCGGGGCCGCGCCGCGCCTCCTGGGTGCCGTATCCGGCGACGACGAACGGGGTGGCGTTCAGCCCCTGCGGGCCGAGCGCGGAGAGCGCGCCCGCTTTCGGGAGCGCGGCGGGCGTGAAGGACCAGCGGGCCTTCATCGCTGCGGCCGGGACCTCCACCACGGCGATGTCGTGGGTGTCGGAGGCCGGGCCGGGGTAGGCCGGGTGGTTGTGCGCCGTGCCCTCGACGGCCACGGCCTTCGCGACGGCGGCCGGGTCTCCCGGGTGCCGGGCGGCGGCCTCGTCGAGACCGGTCTGCACGTCCTGGTCGAGGGAGACGTGGAACCGCACGTTCTCCGGCCAGTCGGTGGTGCAGTGCGCGGCGGTCAGGAAGGTGTCTGCGTCGATCATCGTGCCGGAGCAGACCCAGTCGACCCGGTCGGGTGTGCCCGGGTCCGCGTCGTCGTCCCAGGTCGCGACGAGCGCTCCGACCTCGGTGCGCTCGGGCGCGGGGGTCGCGTGGTACGAGTTGATCGCTGAGGACGGGATCGCGGTGGCGAGTACGGCAGCGCAGGCCGCGGCGGCGACGGCGGTCGCCACGGTGGTGGTGCGTACGGCGGTGGTGCGTACGGCGGTGGTGCGTACGGCGGTCAAGAAGAGCCCCTCGGTGTGTGAGCGGATCGGGTCTTCTCCTGTGGGGGAAGGCCGCAAGTGAAACGCCTGACACCCTGCGAGGCAAGAGGGCCGCACGAGGCGGATGTTGAGCGGGTCCGCCGGGGCTGCGGGTAGGGCGAGCGGATGTACCACGGGGACAGCGGGCCGTGCGGGGCGGATGTACCACGGGGACAGCGGGCCGTGCGGGGCGGACGTACCACGGGGACAGCGGGCCGGGCCGGGCGGACGTGCCGCCGGGTGCGAGGCGGATGTTGAGCGGGTCCGCCGGGGCTGCGGGCGGGGCGGATGTGCCGCCGGGTGCGGGCCGGGCCGGGCGGGTGCCCGCCCCGCTCGGCCCGCTCGCCCCGCCCGTGCGGTCAGACGGCCGTCGTCGTCCCGGCGTCCGGGACGTTCGCCGCGTCCTTGGCGGTGACCTCGCGCAGCATGCAGGTCAGGCGCGCCGTGCACACCCGCTTGTCCTGTTCGTCCGTGATCACGATCTCGTAGGTGGCGGTGGAGCGCCCGCGGTGGACGGGGGTCGCGACGCCGGTGACCAGGCCGCTGCGGGCCCCGCGGTGGTGGGTGCAGTTCAGGTCCACGCCCACCGCGATCTTGGAGACTCCTCCGTGCAGCATGGAGCCGATCGAGCCGAGCGTCTCGGCCAGCACCGCCGAGGCGCCGCCGTGCAGCAGGCCGTAGGGCTGTGTGTTGCCCTCCACGGGCATCGTGCCGACGACCTTCTCCGCCGAGGCCTCGACGATCTGCACGCCCATCCGGTTGCCGAGGTGCCCGGCCGAGAAGAGGGCGGGCAGGTCGACGCCGAGCGAGGCGTACTCGTCGATGACCTCCTGCGGGAACTTCACGTGCTGCTGCTCGCCCATCGGCCCGGCTCCGTTCGTCTTCGTACGTCGTCGTACGTCGTCAGTGTGGTGCGACCGGCGCCGCCACGACGCGGCCCGGGTGCCTGAGCAAACGCTTAGGCGGTGGGTGATTGTTCCAGACGCACGACGACCGACTTGCTCGCGGGTGTGTTGCTGACGTCCGCGGTGGACTCCAGCGGCACCAGGACGTTCGTCTCGGGGTAGTACGCCGCCGCGCAGCCCCGGGCCGTCGGGTAGTGCACCACCCGGAAGCCGGGCGCCCGGCGCTCGCTGCCGTCCGTCCACTCGCTGACCAGGTCCGTGTACGCCCCGTCGGCGAGGCCCAGCTCCGCCGCGTCCTCGGGGTGCACCAGGACGACCCGGCGGCCGCCCTTGATCCCTCGGTAGCGGTCGTCGAGGCCGTAGATGGTGGTGTTGTACTGGTCGTGCGACCGGAGCGTCTGGAGCAGCAGACGGCCCTGCGGCACCCTCGGGTACTCGACGGGCGCGGCGGTGAAGTTCGCCTTGCCGGTGGCCGTGGGGAAGCGGCGCTCGTCGCGCGGGGCGTGCGGCAGGGCGAAGCCGCCGGGATGCGCGGCGAGGCGGGCGTTGAAGTCCTCGAAGCCGGGCACCACGCGCGCGATGCGGTCGCGGATGGTGGCGTAGTCCTTCTCGAACTCCTCCCAGGGCGTCGCGGAGGCGGCGCCGAGGACCGCCCGCGCCATCCTGGCCACGATCGCCGGCTCGGACAGGAGGTGCGGGCTCGCCGGGGGCAGGTTGCCGCGCGAGGCGTGCACCAGGCTCATCGAGTCCTCCACCGTCACGAACTGCTTGCCGCCGCGCTGCACGTCCTTGTCGGTGCGGCCGAGCGTCGGCAGGATGAGCGCCCGCCTGCCGGTGACCGCGTGGGAGCGGTTCAGCTTCGTCGAGACGTGCACCGTGAGTCTGGCCCGGCGCATCGCGGCCTCGGTGACCTCCGTGTCCGGCGTCGCCGCGACGAAGTTGCCGCCCATGGCGAAGAAGACCTTCGCCTCGCCGTCGCGCAGGGCCTGGATGGACCGGACCACGTCGAAGCCGTGGTGGCGCGGCGAGACGATCCCGAACTCCTTGTCGAGGGCGTCGAGGAAGGCGGGCGCCGGCCGCTCGAAGATGCCCATCGTGCGGTCGCCCTGGACGTTGGAGTGGCCCCGGACCGGGCAGACGCCGGCTCCCGGCCGGCCGATCGCGCCGCGCAGCAGGAGGAGGTTGACCACCTCGCGGATGGTCGGGACGGAGTGCTTGTGCTGGGTGAGGCCCATGGCCCAGCAGACGATGGTCCGCCGCGAGTCGAGGACCATCTCCAGGGCCCGCTCGATCTCGTCGCGGCCCAGTCCGGTCGCCGCGAGCGTCTCGTCCCAGTCGGCGGCGCGGGCGGCCGCGGCGAACTCCTCGAACCCGTGGGTGTGCTCGCGCACGAACCCTTCGTCGACCGCGCCCCGCGTCTCCAGGATCAGCTTGTTGAGGAGCCGGAAGAGGGCCTGGTCGCCTCCGATCCGGATCTGGAGGAAGAGGTCCGTGAGGGCGGCGCCCTTGAGCATGCCCTGCGGGGTCTGCGGGTTCCTGAACTTCTCCAGGCCGGCCTCGGGCAGCGGATTGACCGAGATGATCCGCGCGCCGGCCGCCTTGGCCTTCTCCAGGGCGGAGAGCATCCGCGGATGGTTCGTCCCGGGGTTCTGCCCGGCGACGATGATCAGGTCCGCCTGGTGCAGATCCTCGAGGGAGACGCTGCCCTTGCCGATCCCGATGGTCTCGTTGAGCGCCGAACCGGACGATTCGTGGCACATGTTGGAGCAGTCGGGCAGATTGTTCGTGCCGAACTCGCGGGCGAAGAGCTGCAGCAGGAACGCGGCCTCGTTGCTGGTGCGCCCCGAGGTGTAGAAGAGCGCCTCGTCGGGGGAGGAGAGCGCCCCCAGCTCCTCGGCGATGATCGCGAAGGCCCGCTCCCAGGTGACCGCCTCGTAGCGGTCCGCGCCCTCCGGCAGGTACATCGGCTGGGTGATGCGGCCCTGCTGGCCCAGCCAGTAGCCGCTGCGGGCCGCCAGGTCCGTCACCGGGTGGGCGGCGAAGAAGTCGGGCGTCACCCGGCGCAGCGTCGCCTCCTCGGCGACCGCCTTCGCGCCGTTCTCGCAGAACTCCGCCACGTGCCGCTTGTCGCCCTCGGGCCAGGCGCAGCCCGGGCAGTCGAACCCGTCCTTCTGGTTGACCTTGAGCAGGGTCCGGGCGGTGCGCCGCACCCCCATCTGCGCGTGGGCCGCCTTGAGCGTGTGGGCCACGGCGGGGAGTCCGGCGGCCGCGTGCTGGGGCGGCGCGACCTGCGGCGCGTCCTGGACCGGGTCGCCTGCCGGCGGCTTGCTGACCATCGCGCTCTCCCTTGAGCGGAAACCTGGGGTGTACGTCTCCGATCCTGTCACGGACCGCTGACAGAGCCCGCCCGGACCGGGCGTGGACGGGATTGTCAGCGGTCCGTGGCAGGATCGTGTACGTGGCCGAGACAGCATCGAAGAAGACCCAAGACAACCGTCCCCGCCTGCTCCTCATGGACGGGCACTCGCTGGCGTACCGGGCGTTCTTCGCACTGCCCGCGGAGAACTTCACGACCGCGAGCGGACAGACGACGAACGCGATCTACGGCTTCGCGTCGATGCTGGCGAACACGCTGCGCGACGAGGCGCCCACGCACTTCGCGGTGGCGTTCGACGTCTCCCGCAAGACCTGGCGGTCGGCCGACTTCCCGGAGTACAAGGCGAACCGCTCGTCGACGCCGGACGAGTTCAAGGGGCAGGTCGAGCTGATCGGCGAGCTGCTCGACACCATGAACGCCCAGCGCTTCGCGGTGGACGGCTTCGAGGCCGACGACGTCATCGCCACCCTGGCCACCCAGGCCGAGGCGGCCGGTTTCGACGTGCTGATCGTCACGGGCGACCGCGACTCCTTCCAGCTGGTCACCGACCACGTGACCGTGCTGTACCCCACCAAGGGCGTCTCCGAGCTGACCCGCTTCACCCCGGAGAAGGTCCAGGAGAAGTACGGCCTGACCCCCTCGCAGTATCCGGACTTCGCCGCCCTGCGCGGCGACCCGTCCGACAATCTGCCCGGCATCCCGGGCGTCGGGGAGAAGACCGCCACGAAGTGGATCAACCAGTTCGGTTCGTTCGCCGAGCTGGTGGAGCGCGCCGACGAGGTCAAGGGCAAGGTCGGCCAGGCCCTGCGCGACCACCTGGAGTCGGTGAAGCTCAACCGCCACCTGACCGAGCTGGTCCGGGACGTCGAGCTGCCCCGCACCGTCGCGGAGCTGGAGCGCGCCCCGTATGACCGGACCGCGCTCAAGGGCTTCCTGGAGGTCCTGGAGATCCGCAATCCCAGCCTGCGGGAGCGCCTCCTCGCGGTCGATCCCGGCGCGGCGGAGGAAGAGGCCCCCGTTCCGGACGCGGGCGTCGAGCTGGACGGCACGGTCCTGGGCACCGGCGAGCTGGCCGCGTGGCTGGAGGCGCACGGCGACCAGCCGCTCGGCGTGGCCACCGTGGCCACCTGGGCCCTGGGCGTCGGCAACGTCAGCGAGGTCGCGCTCGCGGCCGCCGGAGGCGCCTCCGGCACCGATGGCCACGGCGGAGGCAAGGCGGCCTGGTTCGACACCACCCGGCTCGACGAGGCCGACGAGCGGGCCTTCACGGCCTGGCTCGGCGACCCGGCCCGCCCCAAGGTGATGCACAACGCCAAGGACGCGCTGCGGGTCTTCCCCGAGCACGGCTGGCACATCGAGGGCATCACGATGGACACCGCGCTCGCCGCCTATCTCGTCAAGCCCGGCCGCCGCTCCTTCGCCCTGGACGCGCTCTCCGTCGAGTACCTCCACCGCGAGCTGGCCCCGGCAGCCCCCGACGGGCAGCTGGCCTTCGGTACCGACGAGCACGCCGAGGCCGACGCCCTGATGGCGCAGGCCCGGGCCGTCCTCGACCTCGGCGAGGCGTTCGCCGGCAAGCTCGGCGAGGTCGGCGCCACCGACCTGCTCCACGACGTCGAACTGCCCACGTCCCTGCTGCTGGCCCGGATGGAGCGGCACGGCATCGCCGCCGACCGTGCCCATCTGGAGGCGATGGAGCAGCAGTTCGCCGGTGCCGTGCAGCAGGCGGTGAAGGAGGCGCACGCCTCGGTGGGCCACGAGTTCAACCTCGGTTCGCCCAAGCAGCTGCAGGAGGTCTTCTTCGGCGAGCTGAACCTGCCGAAGACGAAGAAGACCAAGACCGGTTACACGACGGACGCCGACGCGCTCGCCTGGCTGGCCGGCCAGACGGAGCACGAACTTCCGGTGATCATGCTCCGCCACCGTGAGCAGGCCCGGCTTCGGTCCACGGTCGAGGGCCTGATCAAGACGATCGCCGCCGACGGCCGGATCCACACGACGTTCAGCCAGACGGTGGCCGCCACCGGACGCCTGTCCTCCACCGACCCGAACCTGCAGAACGTGCCGGTCCGGACCGACGAGGGCCGGGCCATCCGGCACGGCTTCGTCGTCGGCGAGGGCTTCGAGGCCCTGATGACCGCCGACTACAGCCAGATCGAGCTGCGGGTGATGGCCCACCTCTCCGAGGACGCCGGGCTCATCGAGGCGTTCACCTCGGGCGAGGACCTGCACACCACGGTCGCCTCGCAGGTCTTCGGCGTCGAGCGGTCGGCCGTGGACGCCGAGATGCGGCGCAAGATCAAGGCCATGTCCTACGGCCTGGCGTACGGCCTGTCGGCGTTCGGGCTCTCGCAGCAGCTGAACATCGAGGCGGGCGAGGCACGCGCGCTGATGGACACGTACTTCGAGCGTTTCGGCGGGGTGCGCGACTATCTGCGGCGGGTCGTCGACGAGGCCCGCGCGACGGGCTACACCGAGACGATGCTCGGCCGTCGGCGGTACCTCCCGGACCTGAACAGCGACAACCGGCAGCGCCGCGAGGCCGCCGAGCGGATGGCGCTGAACGCCCCGATCCAGGGCACCGCGGCGGACATCGTGAAGGTCGCCATGCTGAACGTCGACCGCGCCCTGCGGGAGGCCGGCCTGTCCTCCCGGATGCTCCTGCAGGTCCACGACGAAATCGTGGTGGAGCTGGCCCCCGGCGAGCGCGAGCGGGTGGAGACCCTGGTCCGCCGCGAGATGGCGGCGGCGGTCACGCTGCGTGCTCCGCTCGACGTCTCCGTGGGTGTCGGACCGGACTGGGAGTCGGCGGCGCACTGACCGTACGGCGGGAGCCGGCGCCCTCGCGGGTGCCGGCTCCCGTCATGTCGCGCCCGGTCAGCGAGGGCCCCGTCGGGAGCGCACCGGCTCGCGGTCCCTCCCCGCCGCCTCGGGCGCGGCGGGCGCCGTGCGCAGGCGCACGACCGCCCCGTACAGCACCAGGCCGAGAGCGAGGCCCGCGCCGCCTCCGAAACAGGCGGTCGGGATGACGTCCAGCGGCGACTCGATCCGGCCCCAGTACGCGTACCAGCGCAGGCAGCGGTGCACGATGCCGGCGAGGACGCATCCTCCGATGAGTCCGGCCGCCAGCCGGCGCCCGCGCCGGTCGACCACCGGAAGCGCCGGAGCCGGTTCCTCCCGGCGTGCCTCCGTCTCCGTGGCCGCCTGTGCCCCGTCCGCGGGAGGCGTGCGCAGCGCGCGTGCCGTGAACCACACCAGCAGCAGCAGAGCCAGCGCCGAACCGCCGTACTGCGCGTACAGGTAGACGGGGAAGCCGGCCACGACGTCCCCGAGGAACGGGATCGCGCGGGTCCCCCAGCGGTCGAGGTGGGTGAAGGAGTCCCACACCACGTGGGTCGTCGCCCCCAGGACGGCGGAGACGCAGAACCACGCGGCCAGGGGCAGCGGCCGCCGGTCCCGCCAGGGGCGGCCCCGGACGAACGCGTACACCCGTGCCCGCCGGCCGGCCGGCAGCAGGGCCACGAGCGGCTCACGCACCATCAGCCAGAGTGCCACCAGCAGCGCGGTGATGAGCACGTCGACCGTCAGGATGCCCAGCGGAGCGTGCGTGACGTCCCCGAACATCATCGCGTCGGGGACCGCCGTGGCCGTGAAATAGGTCATGTCGGGCGAGAAGGACCCTGCCACGAGCGCCGACGCCACCAGCGGACCCCGTCCCCTTCCGTCTCTCCTGATGCCGGGCAGCACCGCCGCGGCATGACTCAAGGTGAACGGCATCGGATCTCCCCCTTCGACGGTCCGCCCAGTATGCGGGAGTGATTTCGTCGGAAGCGGGGGCAGCCAAGTGGTGACGAAAGCGTGAAAGCCGGTCAGGCGCCGGTGCCCGCAGGCCCGGAGTTGTCATAGGGTCTCCTGAGTCCACGCGCGGGGAGCGCGGGTGTACTCGAGGGGGAGGGACCATACGCATGGCAGCGCAACTCGGCCGTCGGCTGCGCAGGGGAGCCACGAGCGGGGCCGTCGTCGCCGCGGCGGTCGCGGCGCTGGCCGCTTCGCAGGCACCGGGCGTGGCACCGCCTCCCACCGACAACGCGAGCGGCGACCAGTCGATCGGCGCCGGTGACGCGACGACGCCCCCGGACGGCTCGGCCACCGGTCAGTCGCCGTACTACACCGACCTCCCGCCGCTGAACACCCCGAACAAGCCGGGGACTTCCGTCGACCTGCCCATCGTCACCGGCCCCGCCGAGGCGGGCATACCCGCGACCGTGCTCGCCGCGTACAAGCGCGCGGAACAGTCCATAGCCTCCAGCGACGCCTCGTGCCACCTGCCCTGGCAGCTGCTCGCCGGCATCGGCAAGGTCGAGTCCGGCCAGGCGCGGGGCGGCCGGGTGGACGCCAACGGCACCACCCTCTCGGCGATCCTCGGCCCGCAGCTCAACGGCGTCGGCTTCGCCAACATCTCGGACACCGACAACGGCGCGTACGACGGCGACGCGAAGCACGACCGCGCGGTCGGTCCGATGCAGTTCATCCCCTCCACCTGGGCGACCTGGGGTCAGGACGCGAACGGCGACGGCCGTAAGGACCCCAACAACATCTACGACGCCGCTCAGGCCGCCGGCCTCTACCTCTGCGCCAACAACCGCGACCTCGCGGTGAAGGCGGACCTGGACCGGGCGATCCTCAGCTACAACCGCTCGACGGAGTACCTGCGCACGGTGCTCTCGTGGTTCGAGTACTACAAGCGCGGCACCCACCAGGTCCCGGACGGTACGGGCGTGCTGCCGGTCGACCGCAGCGACAGCTCCTCCGGCGACACCTCGCCCACGCAGACGACGCCGACGGCCCCCGTGACGCCGTCCCCGTCGAAGCCGCCGACCACGGCGAAGCCCAAGCCGCCCACGCCGGGCACGACCCCGACCACCCCGCCGCCGGCCCCGCCGGCGACCGTGCGGGTGGTCCGCATCAAGGACGCCGGCACGGGCGCGCTCACGGCGACCGCCGGTGGCGTCTTCGCCGGGCGGCCCACGGTCGTGGCGCTCGACGCGGCGGGCAAGCCGGTCGCCGGGCTCAGCGTGCGCTTCGAGATCACCGGCACGACCGGTGCCAACTTCGGCGGCGTGGCCAAGAGCCTCACCCTCACCACGAACTCCACGGGCAAGGCCGTCACCCCGCTCCTGCGGGCGGGCGAGCAGCTGGGCACCTTCACCGTGCGGGCCACGGTCGTGGGCCGGACCCTCGCCCCCGTCGAATTCGACGCGACCGTCACCGCTCGCGAGGCCGACACCCTGGTACGCAGCGACGCCAAGGCGCTGACCGCGACGACCGGCGGGCAGTTCGCCGACCGGGTGCTCGTCAAGGCCACCCTCGACGGTGCCCCCGCCGCGTCGGTCGCCCTCACCGCCACCATGGTCGGCTCGGCGCAGGACTCCGGGGCGGCCGGGAAGGGACCGTTCTTCAAGGACGCGAACGGCGATCCCGTACGGACCCTGACCGGCCTCAAGACGGACGAGAACGGTCTGCTGACCCTGCCGGACATCTACGCGGACGGCGAGGCGGGCACGTTCCTGCTCCGGCTGACCGCGCCCGGCGGCGGCAGCGTGCTGATCGAGCTCACGGTGACCGCCCCGGCCCCCGAGCCCACCCCGTCCCCGTCGACGTCGCCCGACGGCTCGCCGTCGCCGACGCCCAGCTCCACCTCCTGACCGCACGGACTCCGGTCCCGCACGCGTCCCCGCGCCGCCCCTCCGTCCCTCCGGACGGAGGGGCGGCTCTGTGTGCGGGGGAGGGCCGCCGCCCGGCGACGAAGCCGTGTTCTGGGTGCAACGTGTTCTCATCTCACGGCCCCGTTGCTACGGTGCCCCCGCCCTGACGCCGCATCAGTTCGAGCACCGGGAGGCCGACCGTGCGTGCCCTCGTCGCCGCAGCCCTCGGGCTGGTCCCCGTCCTCCTCGTCATCCTGCTCGTCTCCGTGGTCGAGCTGCCGCCAGACGGCCCCACCTCCCCCCGCCCCCTCCTCACCGCCGACCCCGGCCCCAAGAAGTAGGAGGAGCCCTTCCATGCGCCGCCGAGCGAGCCTCGTCCTGCTCTCCTTCGCCGTCTTCTTCGCCGCGATGGCCCCCACCCTGCGCTGGTACGCCTTCCCCCGGCTGGCGAAGATCCCGCCGAACCAGTACCAGGAGACCGTCCTGGAGGCGAAGCCGGCCACCCTCCTCAACTACTCCACGCTCAAGGCCGAGAAGATCGAGAAGATCACGATCATCCAGACCCTCAAGGGCAACGTGGAGGAGTCGAGGAAGATCGAGCGAGACGCCGGCCGGGACGTGGTCGTCTGGGACTCGCTCTCCTTCGTGGCCGGGCCGGACGGCGCGATGGTGTCCCGGATCCCCGAGCGGTACATCTTCGACGCCCACACCCAGGACCCCGTCCACGCCACCGGCGAGATGGTCGACGGCGACCCCGTCCGGCGCGAGGGCATCGAGTTCAAATGGCCCTTCCTCACCGAGAAGCGCGACTACCGGTACTTCGACGCCCAGACCCGGACCTCCGCCCCCATCCACTACCAGGGCACCCGGACCTTCCGCGGCCTGGACGTCTACTACTTCGAACAGACCATCCCCTGGACCAAGGTCCCCATGCCCAAGACCATGCCGGTCAAGGGCATCACCCCCGAGATCCTCGCCGGTTCCGGCCTCACCCGGTGGTACACCACCCGGCGCATGTTCTGGGTCGACCCCGTCACCGGAGCCCCCGTCAACGGCGAGGAGATCCACAAGGAGGAGCTCCGCAACGCCCGGGCGATGATGGGACAGGACACCGTCACGGTCTTCGAGGGCCATGTGAAGATGCGCGAGGACTACATCACCGCCGTCGTCGAGCTGGTCGAGTCCAACCGCCTGATGGTCCTGCTGCTCGTCTCCTATCTGCCGTGGACCTTCGTCGTCCTCGCCCTCACCCTCCTCGCCCTCGCCCTCTGGCTCGAGGCGCGCTCCCGGCGCCCGGAAGCGGACCCCGGCCCGACGCCGTCGCCCGTCACCGCTCCCGTCTGAGCCGCGCGCTGGTGTGCCGGGTCGGCTCCGCGGCCCCGGGATCCTCCGGCCACGGATGCTTCGGATAGCGGCCGCGCAGCTCCGCCCGCACCGCGCGGTACCCCTCCTTCCAGAACGAGGCCAGATCGGCGGTGACGGCCGCGGGACGGCCGGCGGGGGAGAGGAGATGGACCAGGACGGGGACCCCCGCCACCCGGGGCGTCTCGGCGAGCCCGAACATCTCCTGCAGCTTCACCGCGAGCACCGGCTGCTCCCCGCCGTAGTCGACGCGTATCCGCGAGCCGCTCGGCACCTCGATCCGCTCGGGCGCCAGCTCCTCCAGACGCGCCGCCTCGCCCGTCGCCCACGGCAGCAGCCGCCCGAGCGCCTGACCGGCGTCGATCCGGCCGAGATCGGCGCGCCGCCGGGCCCGGGACAGCTCGGGCTCCAGCCATTCATCCGCCCGGTCCACAAGCGCCCCGTCCGAGACGTCCGGCCAGGGCTCGCCCCGCACCCGGTGGAGGAAACCGAGCCGCCCGCGCAGCTCCTCCGCGTCCCGGCTCCACCGCAGCAGCCCCGGACCCTCCCGGCGCAGGCCGTCGAGCAGCGCCTCCCGCACCGCTCCGGGAGCGGCCCCGCCCCCGAGCGGCCGCGCCGCCAGCTCCACGGCGCCCAGGCGGGACACCCACCGGGCGACGACGTCCCCGTCTTCCCATCGGACCTCCTCACCCGAGGCGAGCAGATGCCCGGCGGCCGCCCGCGCCACCTCCTCGTCCACCACGGCCGCCAGCCGCACCCGCGCCGTGGCGTTCTGCGCCGTCCGGTCCGCGACGGCCACGGCCAGCCACGGAGCGGTCCGCAGGCCGGATCCCTCGGCGAGCTCGGCGCCCGTCCCCGACACCATCAGGAACCCGCTGCCCTGCCGCGTCCGTGCCACCCGCTCGGGAAACGCCAACGCCGTCACCAGCCCGGCCGCGGAGTCATCCCCCGTCCCCGCCGTCCCCGAAGGGGCGGAAACGGCGACCGGTTTCGGGGCCCCCTGGCCTTCCGTGCCGTCCGGCCGCACGGCGGCCGACCGCTCCGCATCCGGTCCGACAGAGGCCGGGCGCGGTGCCCCCGCGTCGACGGCCGACCGCTCCAGACGCCGCGCCTCCGCCTTCCAACGCGCCCCGTATCCGTCCGCGCCCCGTCGAGCCGCCCGCCAGGCCGCCGAGAGATCGTCGCCGTACTCCCGTGGGGGCTCCTCGCTGAGCAGCGCCACCACCTCGGCGGCCCGCCGCGTGCCCACCGCGGGCGCCCCGTCCAGGAGAGCCCGAGCCAGCCGGGGATGCAGGCCGAGCCGGGCCATCCGCACCCCCCGCTCCGACGCCCGACCGTCCTCCTCCACCGCCCCGATCGCCGTCAGCACGGAACGGGCCGCCGCCATCGCCCCGGCCGGCGGGGCGTCGAGCAGGGCGAGACCGGCCGCTGAGGGGTCACCCCAGCACGCCGCCCGCAGGGCGAACGAGGCCAGGTCCGCGATCCTCATCTCCGGGGACGGGAACCTCGCCCGGCGTCCGTCGTCCGCCTCGGCCCAGCAGCGGTACACCGTGCCGAACGCCTCGCGCCCCGCCCTGCCCAGGCGCTGGGTCGCCCCGGCCACCGAGACAGGCACCGTCGCCAGCGAGCCGAGACCCCGGGCATGGTCCGTCCGCGGCTCCCGGGCGAGCCCTGAGTCGACCACGATCCGCACCCCCGGCACCGTCAGGCTCGACTCCGCCACGGCCGTCGCCAGGACCACGCGCCGCCGTCCGCCCGGCTCCGTCCCGCGCAGCACCGCGTCCTGGACCGCCGCCGGGGCGCGGCCGTGCAACTGGAGCACCTCCGCGTCCAGGCCGGCCAGCATCCCAGCCGTCCGGGCGATCTCGCCCGTGCCCGGAAGGAAGCAGAGCAGGTCGCCCTCGTGGCGCTCCAGCGCAAGCCGCACCGTCGCCGCGACGTGACGCAACAGCGCCGGATCCACCCAGGTGCCGTGCGCCGGCCGGATGCCGGCGGGCGGGGGAGCGAACAGGACGCGGCACCCGTGCCCCTCTCCCGTCGCCCGCACGATCGGCGCGGGACCGGACCCGTCGAGGACCGTGAGGAGTTCCGCCCACGCCTCGGCGTCGCTGGTCGCCGACGCCGCGATCAGCCGCAGCTCCGGCCGCAGTGTCGCCCGGACGTCCACCAGGAACGCCATCGCCGTGTCGGCGTCCAGATGACGCTCGTGGCACTCGTCGAGCAGGACGACGTCCACGCCCGACAGCTCGGGATCCCGCTGGAGCCGCTGGAGCAGGACGCCCGTCGTCACCACCTCGATCCGGGTGGAGGGCCCGGCCCGGCGCTCACCGCGGACGGAGAAGCCGACGGCCTCGCCGACCTCCTGGCCGAGCAGCCACGCCATCCGCCGGGCCGCCGCCCGTACCGCCATCCGGCGCGGCTCGGCCACCAGCACCCGCCGCCGCGGCCCGTCCCCTATGAGACCGGCCAGGGCGAGCGGCACCAACGTCGTCTTGCCGGTGCCGGGAGGGGCGTACAGCACCGCCGCGCCGCGCTCGTCCAGCGCGCTCAGCAGCGCGGGGACGGCATGGCGGACGGGCAGAAGGTCGAGTGCGTCGTGTCGGATCACGCACTCAGTCTCATACGTCGTCACCGGCGGCGGGCACGGCTGTCCACAAGCCCCATGTGTTCAAATGACCGGCGGTGATGCCGTGAGTCAGTCCCGTTCGCAGACGAAGATCGCCGTGCCGGGGATCAGATGGCCCCGCAGCGGGGACCAGCCGCCCCACTCCTGGTCGTTCCACGCGGGCCACTCCGGCTCGACGAGGTCCACCAGGCGGAACCCGCCCGCCACCACGTCCCGCACCCGGTCCCCGATCGTCCGGTGGTGCTCCACGTAGACGGCCCGGCCCTCCTCGTCCTGCTCGACATAGGGGGTGCGGTCGAAATAGGAGGCGGCGACGGACAGGCCCTCGGGCCCCGGCTCGTCCGGGAACGCCCAGCGGATCGGGTGGGTCACCGAGAACACCCAGCGGCCGCCGGGGCGCAGCACCCGGCGGACCTCCCGGAACACCCTGACCGGGTCCGCCACGAACGGAACCGCGCCGTACGCCGAGCACGCCAGGTCGAAGGAGCCGTCCCGGAAGGGCAGCGCGCCGGCGTCCGCCTCGACCAGCGGTACGTCCTCGCCGATCCGCAGGGCGTGCTGGAGCTGCCGGTGGGAGAGGTCCATCGCCACCGGCCGGGCGCCCTGCCGGGCGAGCCAGCGCGCGCACTGCGCCGCGCCCGCGCCGATCTCCAGGACGTCCCGGCCCTTCAGCGACCCGGCCGGCCCCAGCAGCCCGGCCTCGGCCTCGTCGAGTCCTTCGGGGCCCCAGACGAACCGGTCGTCCCCGAGGAACGCTCCGTGGTCACTCTGGTACTCGTCGGCGTTCCTGTCCCACCAGCCACGACTCGCCCGGGTGCTCTCCGCGTCGTCGGCGTCACGCCGCGTCGCCTCCGGCTCGAAGTCGCTCTCGTCCTGCCGTCCGTACTCTTGGTTCATCTCGCCCGTCGATGTAGTTTGCGCTCAGCGCGGCGGTGGCCTTCGTGGCCAGGACGGCCGCGAGTGGCTTGAGTTGTGCCGGTTATGCGGCGATCCGCCCCGGGTGCGCGCTTCGCGCATTGACCCTGTCCGGCTGCCCCCGTATGCTAAAGGTTGCGCTGCGGGCCTGCGCGCCTCAGACGGAGCAGGCCGCGCTCGTACCTGTTGTATGTCCCCTCGGTTTTCGGGGCGCCACCGTTCGCGGATCGGCGCTTCATTGGCTGTCCGGCTTCTTGGTGCGATACGGGCTCACGGCGTAGCAGTACCTACGACTTTCTGTCCGTAACCGGAGCCCTTTCCCACATGACGAGCAGCACCGAGACCACCGCCACCACCCCGCAGGTTGCGGTCAACGACATCGGTAACGAGGAAGCCTTCCTCGCCGCGATCGACGAGACGATCAAGTACTTCAACGACGGCGACATCGTCGACGGCGTCATCGTGAAGGTCGACCGGGACGAGGTCCTGCTCGACATCGGTTACAAGACCGAAGGTGTCATCCCGAGCCGCGAGCTCTCGATCAAGCACGACGTCGACCCGAACGAGGTCGTCAAGGTCGGCGACGAGATCGAGGCCCTTGTCCTTCAGAAGGAGGACAAGGAAGGCCGCCTGATCCTCTCGAAGAAGCGTGCCCAGTACGAGCGCGCCTGGGGCACCATCGAGAAGATCAAGGAAGAGGACGGCATCGTCACCGGTACCGTCATCGAGGTCGTCAAGGGTGGTCTCATCCTCGACATCGGCCTCCGTGGCTTCCTCCCGGCCTCCCTGGTCGAGATGCGCCGGGTCCGCGACCTCCAGCCCTACGTGGGCAAGGAGCTCGAGGCGAAGATCATCGAGCTGGACAAGAACCGCAACAACGTGGTCCTGTCCCGCCGTGCCTGGCTGGAGCAGACCCAGTCCGAGGTCCGCCAGACCTTCCTCACGACCCTCCAGAAGGGTCAGGTCCGCTCCGGCGTCGTGTCCTCGATCGTCAACTTCGGTGCCTTCGTGGACCTGGGTGGCGTCGACGGTCTCGTGCACGTCTCCGAGCTGTCCTGGAAGCACATCGACCACCCCTCCGAGGTTGTCGAGGTCGGCCAGGAGGTCACCGTCGAGGTTCTCGACGTGGACATGGACCGCGAGCGTGTCTCCCTGTCGCTGAAGGCGACGCAGGAGGACCCGTGGCAGCAGTTCGCCCGGACGCACCAGATCGGCCAGGTCGTTCCCGGCAAGGTCACCAAGCTGGTTCCGTTCGGTGCGTTCGTCCGCGTGGACGAGGGCATCGAGGGTCTGGTCCACATCTCCGAGCTGGCCGAGCGCCACGTGGAGATCCCGGAGCAGGTCGTCCAGGTCAACGACGAGATCTTCGTCAAGGTCATCGACATCGACCTCGAGCGTCGTCGCATCAGCCTCTCGCTGAAGCAGGCCAACGAGTCCTTCGGTGCCGACCCGGCCTCGGTCGAGTTCGACCCGACCCTGTACGGCATGGCCGCGTCCTACGACGACCAGGGCAACTACATCTACCCCGAGGGCTTCGACCCCGAGACCAACGACTGGCTCGAGGGCTACGAGACCCAGCGCGAGGCCTGGGAGACCCAGTACGCCGAGGCGCAGCAGCGCTTCGAGCAGCACCAGGCTCAGGTCATCAAGTCCCGCGAGGCCGACGAGGCCGCCGCTGCCGAGGGTGGCGCCGCCGCTCCGGCCGGTGCCCCGGCGGGCGTCTCCGGTGGTTCGTACTCCTCGGAGTCGGACGACACCTCCGGCGCCCTGGCGTCGGACGAGGCCCTGGCTGCCCTGCGCGAGAAGCTGGCCGGCGGCCAGAGCTGAACGCTCTGACCACCAGCTGACAGGCTGAAGCGAGAAGGCCCGTTCCCCTCTGGGGGAGCGGGCCTTCTCGCCTTCTGCGGCGGTCCGGTCGAATTCCGGCCGCCCGGTCTCCTCGGTGCGGCCGGACGCGTCAGGGGGTGACGGGGATGTTCGTCAGGCCCTTGCCCCCGGTCACCGTGTTCGAGCTGTAGACCGTCGTCGGGCAGCTGCCGCTCCGGTTGGTCACGTTGATCGCCAGCTGCTTCGGTCCGGTCGCACCCGTCAGATCGGAGTGGTTGCCACGGAAGACCGTGCCGCAGCCCCAGCCGCTCTGTTGCGTGTGGGTCTCGAAGCCGTTGTCGGTGGTGTTGCGGCCGGTGTTGTTCTCCACCAGGACGTTGTTGCCCTTCACGTCGACCCACGAGTCGTCGAAGTTGGCGCCGGTGAGACCGCGTCCGTCGAACGTGTTGCCGATGATCCTCGCGCCGGTGGTGCCCTCCTTGATGTCGACCGCCTCCCCGCCGACGTCAGGGCCGATGATGTTTCCGACGATCTGAACGTTGTCGCTCTTGTCCGAGAGGGTGTTGGCGGAGCCGACGTAGACGCCTTCGCCCATCCCGCGGCCGTCGTTCCCGGTGTCGTAGATCCTCGAGTTCCTGATGACGCCGTTCCTGCTGGACTTGCGGAAGTGCACGCCCTCCATGTCCAGACCGTGCACCGTGACGCCGTCGATGACCACGCCGTTCGCCGTGTCCGCCATGATCCCCTTCTGGCCGCCGGTGACGGTGACACCCTTGACCGTCCAGTACGAGGCGCCGTCGAGATGCAGACCGTAGCCGCCGCCGGCGGTGAGCACGGCGCGCGAGGAGCCGGTGAGCGTGATCCGGGCGGCGGACGTTCCCGGCGTGGTGGCCTTGAAGTTGCCGGTATACGTCCCGTCGGCGAGGTGGATCGTGTCCCCGGGCCTGACGCCGGCCAGCGCCGTCTTGAGCTGGGCGGTGGTGGACACCTCGATGGTGGCGGCGGTGGCCGGAGGGGCGGCGAGGGGAACGGCGAGGAGGGCCGGGAGCAGGGTGAGGAGCAGAGTGCGGGTGCGCATGGGGGTGCCTTCCCGTAAAAGCGTGGCGTTCTCGCCGGAGCGGCCGCTCCGCGCGAGGGGGTTCTCGTATGTGTACGGCGAACGACAGGCTGAACGCTTGCTGCTCCGTGACGGTAAAGATGGCCACATGTGCATGTCAAGGTCTGGACCAGAGGGCGAAGAGATCGGCATAGGCCGCCGCGGGGGAATGCCCTCGCTCCGTGCGGCGTTCCCCTGACGGAACGCGAGGAGGAGCGGTAATCGTGCTTGATCCCCAGGATTTGTACGAATGGGACCAGAAGGGCCTGGCCGTGGTGGACGTGGCCCTGGCGCAGGAGTCGGCCGGGCTGGTCATGCTCTACCACTTCGACGGATACATCGACGCGGGTGAGACCGGCGAGCAGATCGTCGAGCGCCTGCTGGACACCATGCCGCACCAGGTGGTCGCCCGCTTCGACCACGACCGGCTCGTCGACTACCGGGCCCGCCGACCGCTGCTCACCTTCCGGCGCGACCGATGGACGGCGTACGAGACGCCGGCCATCGAGGTGCACCTCGTCCAGGACGCCACCGGGGCGCCCTTCCTGGTGCTGTCCGGCCCCGAGCCGGACGTGGAGTGGGAGCGGTTCGCCGTCGCGGTCCGGCAGATCGTCGAACGCCTCGGCGTGCGCCTCGCGGTGAACTTCCACGGCATTCCGATGGGGGTGCCGCACACCCGCCCCGTCGGCCTCACCCCGCACGGAAGCCGCACGGACCTCGTCCCGGGCCACCGCAGCCCCTTCGACGAGGCCCAGGTGCCCGGCAGCGCCGAGGCCCTGATCGAGTACCGGCTGACGGAATCCGGCCACGACACCCTGGGGATCGCCGTGCACGTCCCGCACTACATCGCGCGGGCTTCCTACCCCGACGCCGCGCTGACCGCCCTGGAGGCCATCACGGCGGCCACGGGGCTCGTCCTGCCGTCCGTGGCGCACGCCCTGCGCACGGAGGCGCGGCGGACCCAGACCGAGATCGACCGCCAGATCGGTGAGGGCGACGAAGAGCTGGTGGCGCTGGTCCAGGGTCTCGAGCACCAGTACGACGCCATGGCGGGCGCCGAGACCCGCGGCAGCCTGGTCGCCGAGCCCGTCGACCTGCCCTCGGCCGACGAGCTGGGCCGCGAGTTCGAGCGCTTCCTCGCAGAGCGTGAAGGCGAGGCGTAAGGCTCCCCGGACCGTCCGGCGCGAGCGGACCCCGCCCCCGCCGGACGGCGACCGGGCCGGGGTCCTAAGCTGCCGCTCATGCTGAAGGTGGGCCTGACCGGCGGTATCGGCGCCGGCAAGAGTGCAGTGTCACGGCTGTTCGTCTCGTACGGAGCCGTGCTGATCGACGCCGACAGGATCGCCCGTGAGGTCGTCGAGCCCGGGACCCCGGGGCTCGCGGCCGTCGTCGAGGCGTTCGGGACCGGGATCCTCACGGAGGAGGGGACACTGGACCGGCCGAAACTCGGCGCGATCGTCTTCGCCGACTCCGACCGACTGGCCACCCTCAACGCCATCGTCCATCCGCTCGTCGGCGCCCGCTCCGCCGAGCTGGAGGGCCGAGCGGGCCCGGACGACGTGGTCGTCCACGACGTGCCCCTGCTCACCGAGAACGGGCTCGCCCCGCTGTACGACCTCGTCGTGGTCGTGGACGCGTCGCCCGAGACCCAGCTCGACCGGCTCGTGCGCCTGCGGGGCATGGCGGAGCCCGAGGCGCGGGCCCGGATGGCGGCCCAGGCCACGCGCGCGCAGCGGCGCGCCGTCGCGGATCTCGTCATCGACAACGACGGCCCCTTCGAAGCGCTGGAGCCGCAGGTGCGGAAGGTCTGGGCCGACCTCGTCCGGCGGGCCTCGACCGAAGGCCGCTGAAAGGATCCGGCCCGGGCCCATGGCGCCCGCGCGAGCGGGCGGTGGGGCCCACGGCCGATCGTCTCCGGCTCCGGCTGGGTAAGGATCGCGAAGGGGGCGGCGGTGGGATCGTCATCCGATACGGAATACCGCCGCGGTCCCCGATGTTGAACCGCCGGAGCAAGGGAAGGATGCCACCGTGGCCGAGAGGAACCCCGAAACCCACGTCATCGACTTCCGCGCCGCCGAGCAGCTGCTCGCCGCGCGTGACCCGCGCGGTGCCGTGAAGCTGCTCGACTCGGTGATCGCCGCCCACCCCGAGAACACGGCCGCCCGTCTGCTGCGTGCCCGCGCCTTCTTCGCCGCCGCGCAACTGCGTCCGGCCGAGCTCGAGTTCGAGCTGGTCCTGGAGCGGGAGCCGGACAACGCCTTCGCGCACTTCGCGCTCGCCCGCACCTTCCAGCGGTCGGGCCGTCCCGACCAGGCCACCCGGCACTTCCGGCTCGCGGCCGCGCTCGACCCGAAGCCGGAGTACCTCCGGGCCGCCCGCTTCGGCGCCGAGGACCGAGCCGCCGAGGACTGAGCCAGGGGCGGTCCGCCAACCGGTCCGGTCAGCGGGGAGTGTCCCCGTGATCACGGTGAGGAGCGGCCCCCCGGAGGCGTGCCCCGGTGGTCCGGCTCGTAGGGCGGGACATCGCGGCCCGGCTGCCAGTGCGGCCCCTGCCGAAGGCGGCGCAGAACCGTCACCATGTCGGCCAGGACCACGAGGAACAGCACGCCGCACGCGGCCGCCCACCCCGGCCGGCCGATCAGGGCGAACGCCGTCACCCCGAAGCCCGCCCAGAGCAGACCCCACAGACTCAGCCAGAACCGCAGGCGCAGGGGGCTGCGCGCGGTCGCCGGTTCACTGCCCGTACGCATGACGATCGCATCTCCCCAGAGGCCGGAGCGTCCATTTACGATGTACCCGCCAGGAGCGTTCGGGAACGCGGTGCGGCGGCCAGGGGACACGACCGGAGGGGCTCCGAGGCGGCCCGTGTTCGATGCTCGTTCACTCGTACGGGCGATATCGGGTCGCCCCCGCCCACCGGGGGAACGGCGCCGCGCGCCCCCGCGTTCTCCGGGGCATGAGGGGACCGATGCGTGAGGGACACGAAGGGACGGGAGCCGGGGCGATCACCCCGGACGGATGCGCCGTCGAGCTGTACCGGCGGCTCGCGGTCGGGAACGAGCCCGACGTGATCGCCGCGGCCGTGCCACCCGGCGCGACGCTGCTCGAATTGGGCTGCGGCGCGGGCCGGGTGACAGGGCCGCTCGTCGAGCGGGGGTTCGCTGTCACCGCCGTCGACGAGTCGGCGGAGATGCTGGCCGCCGTCCGGGAGCGGGTGCCGGGCGTGGAGACCGTGCTCAGCCCGATCGAGGCACTCGACCTGGGCAGACGGTTCGACGTGGTCATGCTCGCGTCGTACCTGGTCCACACGGCCGAACACGACACGCGCCAGGCGCTGCTGGAGACGTGCCGACGGCACGTCGAGGACGACGGCTGTGTGCTGATCCAGCGCGAAGGCGAGAACTGGCACCGCGAGGTACCGCGCGAGCGCGTCGACGCCGCCGGCTGCACCGTACGGATCGTGTCGGCACGACCGGTCGGCGACGGCGTCGACGCGGTCCTCGCCGAGTACCTCTTCCCGGACGCGCGGTGGACGCAGACGTTCCTGTCGCGGCCCCTCGCCCCGGAGGACTTCGAGCGCCATCTGGGCGAGGCCGGCCTCGTCGTGGACACGACCCTGACGGACGACGGCACATGGGTCCGGGCGCGCCCCAAGTCGCCCTGACGGGAGTCCGGTTCGGGCACCATGGCGGCGATGAGTTTGCGGCTCCCGGACCGTCTACCTCTGTGAAAGCGAAAGCGCACGCGACGCCGACACGAGGAGATCCACCATGGCCACCACCACGACCGCCACCACCGGCACCGCCCCGACGCCCGGCTCCGACGCCGTCCGTCGCCAGGGACGCCGCCTCGACATCACCGTGCGCGTGCTCCAGATCCTCCTCGCCCTCGCCTTCGCCGTTCCCAGCGCCGCCCCCAAGCTGGTCGGCCACTCGTCCGCCGCCGAGTCCTTCGACGCGATCGGCTGGGGCGACTGGCTGATGTACACGGTCGGCGCGCTCGAACTGGCCGGTGCGATCGCGCTGCTGATCCCGATCCTGTCGAGCGCCTCGGCGATCGCGCTCACGGGCCTGATGATCGGGGCGTTCGTGACGCAGATGAGTGTCTTCGACGGCCAGTACGCCCTGACGCCGCTCCTCTTCGCCGTCCCGCTCGTCGTCATCGCCTGGACGCGCCGCCACCACAACGGGGAGCTGCTCGCCCTCGCCCTGCGCCGCCGCGCCTGAGAAGGGCGGGCGGGGACGAGGCCCTGCCCGCCTCCCGGCCGCCGCTCAGTGCACGAGGCTGTAGCTCCGCCAGGGCCTCGTACCCGGCGCGATCGAGTCGGAGGTCATGGTGGCCACGTAGATGCCGTCCCCCCGGCAGCCCGGCGCCGGGTACATGACGATGTCGACCAGCGACCCGTTCTCGACCCTGGTCGCGCCGGCCGGTGCCAGGCGGTGACAGCCCTTGACGGAGGGGCTCGTCACGGAGACCACGACCTCGTTCGGGGTCTCGTACGTGATCGGGCCCACCGCCGTCCGGCCGAGGCCGGAGCAGCCCGCGACGGAGAGAGTCAGGAGCGCGGCCCCGGCGGCGATGCCGAGACGCCGGTGAACGGACATGGCGGATCCTCGTCTGTCGGGCGAAGGCGGCAGAACCCGTCCGCAGCCTGTTCCACGTCACCATGCCCCCCGGCGGGGCGACTGTCACCCGCTGTTGGGCCGCCCGGGGGAAGCGGGGGAGGAGGTCGTTGTCAGACCCCACCCGTAAGGTCGGAAGTCCAGTCGGAATCCGAGCCGGATCGGGAGGTGAGCAGCGCCGTGAACCACACCCTGCACGCGTGCGCCGCCGTCTTCCTTCCGGCCGCCCTGCCCCGCGAGGGCCGTGTCGCCTTCTGGGCGCCCGACGGAGGCGCGCTGCCCGAGCTCCTGGCCGAGGACGCGGGCGACGCCCGGCCCGCGGGCCGGCTGACCGTCGGGCGCCGCCACGGCGCCGGGGCCCGCGGGCGCACGGTGCCCGCCGTCATCCTGCCCGTCGCCGACGCCCTGCCCCACCTGATCGCGGCCCGCCACCACCCCGGAGCGCACCCCGCCACCGCCTGCTGGGGCGCCGCAGCCCTGCACGCGCTGCACCTGACGTCGCGAGGGCGTCTGCTGCCCGGACTGACCGCGGACGACCACGACGCCTGGCGGGCGGGGCCGCTCGACGCCGACGACATCGCCCATCTCCGGGCCGTCGCCGCCGCCATGCCGTACGAGGCCCACGCCGTGCCGGTCCCCGGGCGCGGCCCGCTCCGGGTGCACGAGCCCGAGGCGCTCGTGCGGGCCTTCCTCGACGCCGTCGCCGACACCCTGCCCCGCACCCCCGCCGCGGCCCACGCGGCCGGGGCGCCCTTCGCCGCTCGTGAGGCCCAGCACCTGCCCCGCGCCCGTGCCTGGGCGGCCGAGGCCGCGGCCGGCATGGACGCCGGCGTCCGCGTCTCCCTGCGCCTCGACCTCGCCGGCTACGAGCTGTTCGACATCGCCGAGGAGGGCGGCGACGAGCGGCAGGCGGCCGCCGCCCTCGTCCAGGTGCACAGCCTCGCCGACCCCACCCTCGTCATCGACGCGGCCGCCCTCTGGGCCGGCGAGGGTGACGAGCACTTCGGACCGCGCGCCCGGATCGACGCCCTTCTCGCGGTGCGCCGGGCGGCCCGCGTCTGGACACCGCTGGGCCGGCTTCTGGAGCGCGACGTGCCCGACGTGCTCGCGCTGACCGAGGACGAGCTGTACGAGCTGCTCGGCCCCGCCACCGCGCGGCTCGCCGACGCCGGCGTCGCCGTCCACTGGCCGCGCGAGCTGGCCCGTTCCCTCAGCGCCTCCGCCGTCGTCCGGCCGGCGCTGTCCGCGCCCGGCTCCGCCACCGACGGCACGGCCTTCTTCGACAGCGAGGAGCTGCTCCGCTTCAACTGGCAGCTCGCCCTGGACGGCGACCCGCTCAGCGAACGCGAGATGGACGTCCTCGCCGAGGCCCACCGGCCCATCGTGCGCCTGCGCGACCAGTGGGTCGTCGTCGACCCCGCGCTCGTCCGCAAGGCCCGCAAGCGGGAGCTGGGCCTGCTGGAGCCGGTCGACGCCCTCGCCGTCGCCCTCAGCGGCACGGCGGAGGTGGACGGCGAGACCGTCCCCGCCGTGCCCGTCGGCGCGCTCGCCACCCTGCGGGACCGGCTCGTCGCCGGTCCCGAGGCGGTCGCCCCGCCCGACGGCCTCGACGCCACCCTGCGCGACTACCAGCTCCGGGGCCTCGCCTGGCTCGACCTGATGACCTCGCTCGGCCTCGGCGGCTGTCTCGCCGACGACATGGGCCTCGGCAAGACCGTCACCCTCATCGCCCTCCATCTGCGGCGCGCCCGCCGCGCGCCCACCCTCGTCGTCTGTCCCGCCTCCCTGCTGGGCAACTGGCAGCGGGAGGTCAGACGGTTCGCCCCCGGCGTCCCCGTGCGCCGCTTCCACGGCGCCGACCGCTCCCTGGCCGGCACCGACGGCGGGTTCGTCCTGACCACGTACGGCACCCTGCGCACCAGCGCGGCCCGACTGGCCGAGCACGAGTGGGGCATGGTCGTCGCCGACGAGGCCCAGCACGTCAAGAACCCCTTCTCCGCGACCGCGAAGGCGCTGCGCACGATTCCCGCGCCGGCCAGGGTCGCCCTCACCGGCACGCCCGTGGAGAACAACCTCTCCGAGCTGTGGGCCCTCCTCGACTGGACCACTCCCGGCCTCCTCGGCCCCCTGAAAGCCTTCCGCTCCCGCCACGCCCGCGCGGTGGAGAACACCGAGGAGATCGAGAACGACGAGGCCGTCGAGCGGCTCGCCCGGCTCGTCCGGCCGTTCCTGCTGCGCCGCCGCAAGTCCGATCCCGGCATCGTCCCCGAGCTGCCCCCCAAGACCGAGTCCGACCACCCCGTGCCCCTCACCCGCGAACAGGCCTCGCTCTACGAAGCGGTGGTGCGGGAGACCATGGCGCAGATCGAGGAGGCCGAGGGCATGGCGCGCCGCGGGCTCGTCATGAAGCTGCTGACCTCCCTCAAGCAGATCTGCAACCACCCCGCCCAGTACCTCAAGGAGCAGTCCGCGAAGGGCGGCGGCACGGCCCGGCTCGCCGGCCGGTCGGGGAAGCTCGCCCTCCTCGACGAACTCCTCGACACGATCCTCACCGAGGACGGCTCCGTCCTCGTCTTCACCCAGTACGTCTCCATGGCCCGGCTCCTCGCCGACCATCTGGCCGCCCGCGCGATCCCGGCCCAACTGCTGCACGGCGGGACGCCCGTCGCCGAGCGCGAGCGGATGGTGGACCGCTTCCAGTCCGGCGAGGTGCCGGTCTTCCTTCTCTCCCTGAAGGCGGCGGGTACGGGACTCAACCTGACCCGGGCCGGTCATGTCGTCCACTTCGACCGCTGGTGGAATCCGGCGGTCGAGGAGCAGGCCACCGACCGGGCCTACCGCATCGGGCAGACCCAGCCGGTGCAGGTGCACCGGCTGATCGCCGAGGGGACGGTCGAGGACCGCATCGCCGAGATGCTCCGTGCCAAGCAGGCCCTGGCCGACGCCGTCCTCGGCTCCGGCGAGGCGGCGCTGACCGAACTGACCGACCGCGAGCTGGCCGACCTGGTGTCGTTGAGGAGGCCGTCATGACCCCCCGCCCGTCCCCGGGCGGCCGCCCCGCCCTGCCGCGCCCCGACGACCGCCGCCGCACGTTCCCCCAGCTCGCGCCCCGGGACGCACGGGACGGACGGTTCGCCGCCACCTGGTGGGGCAACGCCTGGGTGGACGCCCTGGAGGACACCGCCCTCGACCCGGCCCGTCTCGCCCGCGGCCAGGCGTACGCCCGGCGGGGCCACGTCGACGCGATCACGGTCACGCCCGGCCGGGTCGTCGCCTACGTCCACGGCACCCGCCCCCGCCCTTACCGCTCGGAGATCCGGCTGCGCACCCTCGGCGACGACGACTGGGAGCGGTTCCTCGACAAGGCGGCCGCCCGACCAGACCACATCGCCGCCCTGCTCGACAAGGACGTCCCGCACGCCCTCGAGGCGGTCACCGGCCTGCTGCCCGCTCCAGGCGACCTGATCCCCGACTGCTCCTGCCCCGACGACGGCTTCCCTTGCAAACACGCCGCCGCCCTCTGCTACCAGGCCGCGCGTCTTCTCGACGAGGACCCCTTCGTCCTCTTCCTCATGCGGGGCCGCGGCGAGCAGGAGATCCTCGCCGCGCTGACCCGGCGCAACGCCGCACGCTCCGCCGCGGAGGCCGGCGCCGCCGCGCCCGCCCTGGCGACCGTCCTCGCCCGCAGCGTCCTGGCCCCGACCGCCGAGGACACCGTCCCCCGGCCGCTGCCGCCCCTGCCCGCGCCGCTCCCCGCCCCCGCCCAGCCCGGCCGCCCGCCCGTCCACCCGCCGGACCCGGACGCCCCCGACCCCCTCGCGCTCGACCTGCTCGCCTCGGAGGCCGCGGCCCGAGCCCACGCGTTCCTGATCACGGGCCACGACCCCGTCGCCGCCCTCACCCCCTGGCAGGACGCCGTCCGGCTCGCCGCCGCTCACCCCGGCTCGGGCCTCACCGCGTCGACCCGCGCCCTCTACCGCGACCTGGCGTACGCCCTCGACAGGACCCCGACCGAACTGGCGCGCGCGGTCGCCGCCTGGCGCCAGGGCGGGCTCGCCGGTCTCACGGTCCTGGAAGAGCCCTGGGACCCGCCCGCGGGCCCCTTCGACCGGGCCCGCCCCGCGCTGCTCGCCGCCGACCACCCCGCCTTCCGGCCCTGGCGGAACCGTCTGTCGACCCGCTCCCTCCAGCTCCGCTACGGGCGGGACGGCCTCTGGTACGGCTACGAATCGGACGCCGACCGAGAGGACTGGTGGCCCCGGGGCACCCCCGACACCGACCCCGTCGGCGCCCTCACCGACCTGCTGGGACGGTGACGACGAGACGCTTCCGGGCCGTCGGAGGCCACCGGGAGCGAGAAGCGGCCAGGAATGCTGCCCACGAACGTTCGAGTCATACCCACTCGAAGGAGTGAAACAGCCCTTTGGCCTGATCCGAGGGGGGCGGCATCGCGTTAATTGCGGTACGGGCGAATGCTCGTCTACACCTCCGGAAGGCAGGAAGCCATGAGGCAGATTCGCCGTAGTGGTCTGGCCACACTGATGGTCACAGGAGGCGCGCTCGCGCTCTCGGCGGGTGCCGCGCACGCCGACTCCGGTGCGCAGGGCGCCGCGATCGGTTCGCCGGGCGCGGTCTCCGGCAACACCGTCCAGCTGCCGGTGCACGCCCCGGTCAACATCTGCGGGAACACCGTCAACGTCGTCGGGCTGCTCAACCCCTCGTTCGGCAACACATGCGCGAACCACTCCGGCGCGCAGGGCGGTCACGGCTCCAGTGACCGGGGCGGCGAGGGCGGCGGCAAGCACAAGGACCTGCCCGCCACCCCGCGCGGTGGTGGGTCGGGAGGCCAGGGAGGGAACGCCTCCCACGGCGGCGACGGCGGAGGCGCCACGGCCGAGGGCGTGGCGCACAACTCGCCCGGGCTCCTCTCCGGCAACGGCATCCAGCTGCCGATCGACCTCCCGGTGAACGTCAGCGGCAACTCCGTCAACGTCGTCGGCATCGGCAACCCCGCCTTCGGCAACACCTCGGTCAACGGTCCCGGCACGCCCGAGGCCCCCGGCCAGGAGCCGAAGCCGATGGAGCCCCGCAACCACCCGCCGCTGCCGAGCACGGACACCGACGAGCCGGCCCCGGCTCCCGCTCCGCGGACCAGCTCCGTCTCGCTGGCCAGCACGGGCTCGGACCTGGTCGGCTACGCCGCCCCGGCGAGCGCCGCCCTGCTGCTCGGCGGCGCGCTGCTGTACCGCCGCTCCCGCCGTGCGGGCGGGGAGGTCTGAGAACCGCGGGGCCCTGAGCCCTCACGCAGGACGCCAGGCCCGGAGCACCGCCTCGATGGCGGGAGCGACCCTCGTCCGGGCCTGGTGGCGGGGAACGCCCCGCATCAGGAGCGTGTCGTACTCCGTGTCCACATGCCGTACGGACGCCCGCACCGCCGCCGTGACCGCGCCCCGGTCGAGCGCCCGCCCGGCCGCCGTGCGCCCCACCCGGCCACTGCCCTTCCGGGAGGCGTGAGCCGCGATCTCCGCGGCCCGCTCCACGGGACAGTTCGGGAACAGCCGCAGGATCTCGGCCTCCAGCTCCGCCGTGACCCGCGTGTCCCGCTCCGCGCGCCGGACGGCGTCCCGGGCCCGCCTCCGCGCCCGCGCCTCCGCGTCCGCCAGGCAGGCCTCCTCGGCCCGGGCCAGCGCGGCCGCCTCGACGAGCAGCCCCTGACGTTCGTACCGGGTACGGCGCCGGTTGTGCCGTACCACCACCGCCCACAGCGTGCTCCCCTCACGGGCGCGCCGGGTGAGTGCCGTGTCGCCGCGGCCGAGGAAGACCAGATGCCCGAGGTCGGCGCAGTCGAGGCAGACCGGAGCGTTGAATTCCATGATCATCCACCGCAGCGGTCCCTGGTGACACTCGGAGCAGCGGCGGCGTTTGAGGGGTTCGACGACGACGGGCGCGACCAGGTCCATGACGGATCTCCTCAGCGGACGCCGGGAGCGGCCGAGGCGATGAACCGGTCGAGTGCTTCCTCGGCCTCCCCGGAGTGGTGGGCGCGCTCCTCCTCGCACCGGTGCGTGGCCACCACGCCCAGCAGGGGTCCCACCACCGAGATCAGGGCCGTTTCCATGAAAGGTCTCTCCTCGGGTCGTCAACACACGTGGAAAAACAGTTCGATTCGGTACCGGTCGCGCGGCTAGGGTCCGTGACGTGGCAACGAAACTCAATCAGATCATCGCAGTCGAGAAAGGCGTCAAGTCCCGGGCGCATCAGGACCTGACCGCGGCGCACCACGGGCTCCAGAAGCCCGCGCTGCTCGCCGGCATCTCCCGTACGTACCAGCCGAAGGACGAGGAGGGCGAACAGCTCCCTCCGGAGTCCACGCTGGTGCAGGTGAAGGCCGAGGACGTGCTGCGCGACACCGCGCGGGCGCTGACCCGGCTGTTCGATGTGACCGCCACCAAGGACTGGGCCAACTGCGAGGCGCGCGCCGACATTACGGTCGACGGGCGCGTCCTGGTGGGCCGGGTGCCCGTCGCGTATCTGCTCTTCCTGGAGAAGCAGCTGACGGACATCAACACCTTCGTGCGCAAGCTGCCCGTCCTGGACGCCGCCGAGTCCTGGACGCAGGACCCGTCGACGGACGCGTGGAAGACCGAGGTCGTCCGCACGGTCCGGACGAAGAAGGTCCCGCGCAACCACGTGAAGGCGGAGGCGACGGAGAAGCACCCGGCGCAGGTCGAGGTGTATTACGAGGACATCCCGGTCGGGTACTGGAGCACGGTGAAGTTCTCCGGGGCGCTGCCGGCCCGTCGGGTGAACGAACTCCTGGAGCGGGTGGAGAAGCTCCAGCAGGCCGTGAAGTTCGCCCGCGAGGAGGCGAACGGCGCGGAGGTGACCGACCAGCGGGTCGGCGACGCCGTCTTCGGCTACCTCTTCGGGTAGTCGGGAGGCGGACGACACAGACTCCCCGGCCACGGAACACGGCCGGGGTGCGCGAGGAGCGCGAAGCTGAAGATGAGGCTTGTCGTGAATGCGCGGCCCTCCTGACGAGGGTCGCGAGCAGACTCAGACTATTGCTCCAGACTCAGCATGCGCCGCTCATCGCCGGATCGACCGGGCCCGGGCCCTGGTGCGTCGAAATGCCAGTTCGAATCTGGTCCGCCGAGCTTCGATCGGCGGTGGTCCAACGGCAGGACGCGACGCAATGACGACTGACCCGGGTCCTCAAGCGTGCCGGCGTGTGATGTGAGCGGCACCGACAGGGTCCGGGGGCAGGCTACGCCCTCGGACCCGCTTCCTTTCCGGCGGCGGTCACACCTGCCTCCCGCTACCGTCGCCGGGGCCCCGTCACTGGCGGTATCCGCTCAGGAAGCGGCCGATGCGGCTGATCGCCGCGTCGAGGTCGTCGGCGTACGGCAGGGTGAGGATGCGGAAGTGGTCCGGACGGGGCCAGTTGAAGCCCGTGCCCTGCACCACCTGGATCTTCTCGCGCAACAGCAGGTCCAGGACGAACTTCTCGTCGTCGTGGATCCGGTGGACCTTCGGGTCGAGGCGCGGGAAGGCGTAGAGCGCGCCCTTCGGCTTCACGCAGGAGACCCCCGGGATCTCGTTCAGCTTCTCCCACGCCTTGTCGCGCTGCTCGCGCAGCCTGCCGCCGGGGCGGGTCAGCTCGTGGATCGACTGCCGACCGCCGAGCGCGGCCTGGATGGCGTACTGCGCGGGGGCGTTGGCACACAGGCGCATGGAGGCCAGCATCGTCAGGCCCTCCAGATAGCTCTTGGCGTGCTGCCGGGGACCGCTGACCACCAGCCAGCCGGAGCGGAAGCCCGCGACGCGGTACGTCTTGGAGAGCCCGGAGAAGGTGAGGACGACGAGGTCCGGGGCCAGGGCGGCGGCGGTGTGGTGGACGGCGTCGTCGTAGACGATCTGGTCGTAGATCTCGTCGGCGAAGACCATCAGCTGGTGGCGGCGGGCGAGGTCGAGGACGCCCTCGACGATCTCGCGCGGATAGACGGCCCCGGTGGGGTTGTTGGGGTTGATGAGCACGACCGCCTTGGTGCGGTCGGTGATCTTCGCGGCCATGTCGTCGAGGTCCGGGTACCAGTCGGCCGACTCGTCGCAGAGGTAGTGCACCGCCTTGCCGCCCGCGAGGGTGGTCACCGCCGTCCACAGGGGGAAGTCGGGGGCGGGGATCAGCACCTCGTCGCCGTCCTCCAGGAGCGCCTGGACGGCCATGGAGATCAGCTCCGAGACGCCGTTGCCGAGGAAGACGTCGTCCACGTCGACGTCCGGCAGGCCGAGGGCCTGGTAGCGCTGGGCCACGGCGCGGCGGGCGGAGAGGATGCCGCGGGAATCGGTGTATCCGTGGGCTTTGGGAAGCATCCGGATCATGTCCTGGACGATCTCCTCCGGAGCCTCGAAGCCGAAGAGCGCCGGATTGCCGGTGTTGAGGCGCAGGACGCTGTGTCCCGCCTCCTCCAGGGCGTTGGCGTGCTCGATGACCGGTCCGCGGATCTCGTAACAGACCTCGCTCAACTTGCTCGACTGCCGGAACTCCATGCGACGACCTCCCCAGAGTGCTGTTGCTTGGTTTTACCAAGTTCGAGCTTGGAAAGTCCAACTACTTGTCTAGACTGCGTCGTATGCCACGTCGCCGAAGCTATGACCAGTACTGCGCCGCCGCCCGCGCCCTCGACGCCGTGGGCGACCGGTGGACGCTGCTGATCGTCCGTGAACTCCTCACGGGGCCGCGCCGCTACACCGACCTGCACGCCGATCTCCCCGGGGTCAGCACGGACATGCTGGCCGGCCGCCTCAAGGAGATGGAGGGCGCGGGCCTCGTCACGCGCCGCCGGTTGCCGCCGCCCGTCCCGGCCCACGTGTACGAACTCACCGAGCGGGGACGCGCCTTGCTTCCCGTCCTGCGCGCCCTGGCGGAATGGGGAGCGCCCGCACTCGACGAGCCGCGACCGACCGACGCCGTACGGGCGCACTGGCTCGCGCTCCCGCTGCTGGGCCCGTTGGAGGCCGCCCGGGGTCCGGGGGTCGTCCAGGTGGACCTCGACGAGGGGCCGTTCCACGTGCGGACCGGGGAGGACGGCGGCGCGGGGTACGGCGACGGGCCCGCGCAGGCCGCCGACGCGCGCGTGCGGACGGACCTGGCGACCTGCCGCGCCCTGGCGGCGGGCGAGCTGACGCTCGCGGAGGCGGTCGTGGCGGGCCGGGCCGTCGTGGACGAGCCGTCACCATGAGCAGCGTGCGATTCGAACCGATCACCTGGGAGCGGCTGGCCGACACCCTCGCCGCGCATCTCGACCGGACGGCCCCCGGCGACGGCGGCGACTGGCTCAAGGTGGGCATCGACGGCGCGCCGGTGGCGCCCACCGGGGACCTCGCCGAGCGGATCGCGACCACGCTGCGACTGCGCGGCCGGTCCGTCCTGGTGGTGGGCGCCGGCGGGTTCCTGCGACCCGCGTCGCTGCGGTACGAATACGGCAGACAGGACCCCGACACGTACTACAGCGGCTGGTTCGACACGGGCGCCCTCTGGCGCGAGGTCCTCGGGCCGCTGGAGGCCGGGGGCAGCGGGCGGGTGCTGCCCGACCTGTGGGACCCCGTCACCGACCGGGCGACCCGCAGCCCCTACGTGTCCCTCCCGCCAGGAGGGGTGGTGCTGCTGCACGGCCCGTTCCTCCTCGGGCACTGGTTCCCCTTCGACCTCTCGGTGCACCTGCGGCTCTCCCCGGGGGCCCTCGGGCGCCGCGGCGAGGAGCCCTGGACCCTGCCCGCCTTCGCGCGGTACGAGCGGGAGGTCGGCCCCACCGACGTCGCCGACGTCGTCGTCCGCGCCGACGACCCCCGCCACCCGGCCTGGACGGGCCTCCCGGCGTGAAGGACCGTGGCTGACGGCTGACGGCTGACGGCTGACGGCTGGGCCGGGGCGCGGCGAGAAGGCCGTCGGAGGGGAGCCCGCGGAGGAGGCCCGTCCACGGAGGAGGCCCGTCCGCGGAGGCCCCTCGACAGCAAACCCGCGGAGGAGGCCCGTCTCAGGCCCGTCTGCCGAGGCCCGCCCGGGGTGATGCGGCGAAGGCCTCCACGGAGGAGGTCTGCCGAGGCCCGTCCCACGGGATGCTGCGGAGAAGGCCCGTCCGAGCCGGCCCCGGGCCGGAGTTCAGGCTGCCGGGGGGCGCCCGCCCACCGAGGTCACCGCCTCCGCGCCCGCCCGGCAGCCCGCCTCCGCCGCTTTCGGCGTGCCCGCCCCCGCGAGCCGGGCGGCGAGGAAGGCCCCGGTGAAGGCGTCACCCGCGCCCGTGGAGTCCACCGGCCGGACCGCGGGCGCCGCGACCCGGGCCGTCACCGCCCCCGCCTCGGCGACCAGAGCGCCCTGCGCGCCCAGCGTGACCGCGATCAGCGGAAAGGCGCTGCTCAACGCCACGGCGGCATCGCCGGGCGCCGCGTGACCGGTCAGCAGCCGCGCCTCGTCGGCGTTGGGGAACAGCATGTCGGCGCCCGCCGCCTCCGCCAGGAAGCGGTCCGCCCCCAGCTCCGCCAGGAAGCCCGCCGAGGCGGGGTCCACGCTGACCGGGACCCCCGCCGCGCGCGCGTCCCGCAGCGCGCGTCGCGCGGCGGCGCGGCTCGGCTCCGCGAAGAAGAGGTACCCGGAGAGATGGAGGTGGGCGACCCCGTCCAGGAGCGCCGGGGACCAGTCGGTGGGGGCCAGCCGCAGCGCCGCCCCGCTGTCGGTCAGAAACGTGCGCTCCGCGCTCGCGTCGACCAGCGCTATCACCGTGGCCGTGGCGGCCTCCGCGTCCCGGACCAGGAGCGGACGCACGCCCGACGAGGCCAGCGCCCGGTCGTGCCAGTCGGCGGCGTCGGTCCCGACCCGGCCGAGCAGCCGCACGTCCCGACATCCCGAACGCGCCGCCCAGCAGGCGACATTGGCCCCCGCCCCGCCGGGAAGCGTACGGATCTCGGCCGCCGTGTCGGTCGCCGCCGTCAGCGGGTGGCGATGGCGGGCGACGACATCGGTGACCACGTCCCCGACGACGAGCAGGCCCCTCATGCGCCTGCTTCGGCGTACGCCGTCGCGATCCGCGCCGCGAGCCGCACATTGCCGCGCACCGCGGCGAGATTGGCCTCCAGGGAGGCCCCGTGCGTGTGCACCGTCAGATATTCGAGCAGGAACGGCGTCACCGCCTGCCCCGTGATCCCCTTCTCCCTCGCCTCGGCGAGCCCTTGGGCCAGCACCCGGTCGTGCAGGGCGGGATCCAGCTGGTCCTCCACCCGCACCGGATTGGCCACGACGAGCGCGGCGGACGGCTCGCCCAGCTCGTCTCGCGCGCGTATCACCCCGGCCACCTCCCGAGGTGTCCGCAGGGTCCAGTCCACCGGCTCGCCGGAGGAGGCCAGATAGAAGCCGGGGAAGTGCTCCGTGCCGTACCCGACGACCGTCACGCCCAGGGTCTCCAGGCGCTGGAGCGTCGCCGGCACGTCCAGGATCGACTTGACCCCGGCGCAGACCACCGTGACCCCGACCCGCGAGAGCAGCCGCAGATCGGCCGACTCGTCCTGCGTCTCGCTCCACTCCCGGTGCACGCCGCCGAGCCCGCCGGTGGCGAAGACGCGTATGCCCGCGCGGTGCGCGAGCCAGGCGGTGCCGGAGACGGTCGTCGCACCGGTGGCTCCGGTCGCCAGCGCCGGCGCCAGGTCGCGGTGCCCCAGCTTCCGTACGGTCGGGTCCTCCGCGATCCGCGTGAGCCGCTCCTCGTCAAGGCCGACGTGGGCCACGCCGTCGATCACGGCGATGGTGGCGGGCACGGCTCCGCCCTCCCGTACCAGGCACTCCAACTCGCGCGCCACGGCCAGATTGCGCGGCCGCGGCAGCCCGTGGGCGATGATCGTGGACTCGAGCGCGACCACGGGACGGCCCTCGCGGAGCGCCTCCCGTACCTCTTCGGACACCTGTGTGGACATGTCCCATCCCTGGCGCGGCGGCGCCCCGGTCAAACCTCGCCGGCGGTCCTCGGCCACACCGCCGCACCGGGGCAGCCGGTCGGGGCAGACCACCCGGACCACGGACCGGTAGCCGCTCGCCTCGGCGTCGCCCAGGCCGTACGCCAGGTCCGCCGCCCAGCACCGCGCCTGCGCGTAACGGTAGGCCGGAGTGATCCGAGCGTACGGGCCGGTGGCCGGGTTCAGGGCGCGGGAGGTCTCCGGTGTGCTCCAGGTGACCAGGCGGCCGGCGACCCGGAGCCGGTCCATGCCGTCGGCCGCGGGGGCGGCCGGCGCGGCGGAGGTCAGGGCGAGGCGGTGGAGCACGGCGGACGCCGGCGTCGGCACTCTCCTGGCGGGAGCGGGAGCGGGGCGGGGAGCCGAGACGGAGCCGCGTCACGGGTGCCGCCCGCCGGGCCCCGGTGGGCCCCGGCTACAGTCACCGCCCATGACGACACACGATCACCCCTCTTTCGCCGTTCACATCGCCGACGCGGACCTGGAGCCCGAGCCGCTCGATCCCGGCCAGATCGTGTCGGGCACGCCCGAGGTGACCGGCAGGGTTCTGTGGGAATCCGCGGACGGCAAGCAGGTGCGGGGCATCTGGCAGATCACGCCCGGCGTGGTGACCGACACGGAGGCCAACGAGCTGTTCGTGGTCGTCAGCGGACGCGCCACCGTAGCCGTCGAGGGCGGGGACACCCTGGAGATAGGCCCCGGGGACGCCTGTGTCCTGCGCGAGGGGGACCGGACCACCTGGACCGTCCACGAGACGCTGCGCAAGGCCTACCACATCAGCCTCTGAATCCCCGGGCGGGACCGCCCGGTGAGGCGGTCCCGTGGGGGAGGTGGGGGAGGCGGTCCCGCGGAGGAGGCGGGAGAGGCGGCCCTGGGAAGCGGTGGGAAAGGCGGGAGAAGCTGCCGGGAAAGCTCCGGTGAACGCCCGGAGAAGGGCGTACCGACCTCTGGTAGGAAGGTTTCCTATCAGCTAGCATCCCGTCAGCGGCTTGGCGCGGCGCCCGACCCCCGAGGGCGTGACGCGCTCAGCGAGAGCTCTGACCCGGCCGCTGTACGCCGATCCTGCCCGGACGGCTCCGCGCCCCCGCGGACTCCCGGGCAGGGCCACGGCGTCCCGCACCGGTGTCCAGCTCTCGCCGACCCTCCAGGCCAGGGAGCCCAGGTATGCGCCTGTACGCCTTCGCCCCACCCCGTCGCACCGTCCCCCTCACCCCGTTCCTCATCCTCTCCGCCGTCCTCCTGCTCGTGGGAGGCCTGCTGCTCGTCTCCCCGGGCCGCGCGGGAGCCGCCGCCGACCCGCTCCTCTCCCGGGACAAGCCGGCCACCTCCTCCTCCGTCGAGGACTCCACCTTCCCGCCGGCCAAGGCCTTCGACGGCGACCCGGCCACGCGCTGGGCCAGCGCCGAGGGCTCCGACCCACAGTGGATCCGGGTCGACCTCGGAACCTCCGCCACCGTCTCGCGCGTCCGCCTCTCGTGGGAGGCCGCCTACGCCCGCGCCTACCGCGTCGAGATCTCCGCCGACGGCTCCAGCTGGACGCGGCTCGCGACCGAGACCGCCGGAAACGGCGGCACCGACGACTGGACCGGCCTCACCGGCAAGGGCCGCTACCTGCGCGTGTACGGCACCGCCCGCGGCACGTCGTACGGCTACTCCCTCTACGAGACGGAGGTCTACGGCACCTTCGACGGCGGAACCCCGACGCCGACCCCGACGCCCTCCCCGGGAGGCGCCTTCACCGTCGTCGCGGCCGGTGACATCGCCGCCCAGTGCACGGCCTCCAGCAGCTCCTGCGCCCACCCCAAGACGGCCGCCCTGGCCCAGCGGATCAACCCCAGGTTCTACCTGACCATGGGCGACAACCAGTACGACGACGCCCTGCTCTCCGACTTCCGCGCCTACTACGACAAGACGTGGGGCGCCTTCAAGGCCAAGACTCGCCCGGCACCCGGGAACCACGAGACCTACGACCCGGCGGGCCCGCTCGCCGGCTACAAGGCGTACTTCGGCGCCCTCGCCTACCCGCAGGGCAAGCCGTACTACAGCTACGACGAGGGGAACTGGCACTTCATCGCCCTCGACTCCAACTCCTTCGACGACGCCGCGCAGATCCAGTGGCTCAAGGACGACCTCGCCCGCACCACCAAGGGCTGCGTCGCCGCCTACTTCCACCACCCGCTGTACTCCTCCGGCGGCCACGGCAACGACCCGGTCTCCAAGCCCGTCTGGCAGATCCTCCACGGGGCCGGGGCCGACCTCGTCCTGAACGGACACGACCACCACTACGAGCGGTTCGCGCCCCAGGACGCCTCCGGGCGGGCCACCCCCGACGGCATCGTCGAGATCGTCGGCGGCATGGGCGGCGCGGAGCCGTACCCGATCGAGACGGTCCAGCCGAACAGCCAGAAGCGGATCAGCGGACCGTACGGCGTCCTCAAGCTGGACTTCACCGACACGACGTACACCTGGCAGTACGTCGGCACCGACGGCCAGGTCAAGGACTCCGGCCCGACCTACACCTGCCACTGATGTACCTCGCGACCACCGGTCGCCCGGACGCGCCGCCACCCCGCGCGAGGGGACGGCGGCGCGTCTCCGGGACCGTCCTCGCCCTGGGCGCCGTCAGCCTCGTCACGGACATCTCCTCCGAGATGGTGACGGCCGTCCTGCCGCTCTACCTCGTCGTCGGACTCGGCCTCTCCCCGCTCCAGTTCGGCTTCCTCGACGGCCTCTTCAACGGCGCCACCGCGCTCGTACGGCTCCTCGGCGGCCACGCGGCCGACCGCGGAGGCCGCCACAAGCGCGTCGCCGGCCTGGGGTACGCCCTGTCCGCCTGCTCACGGCTCGGGCTGCTCCTCGCGGGCGGCGCGACGGGCTGGATCGCGGCGGCGCTCGCCGGCGACCGGCTCGGCAAGGGCATCCGCACCGCCCCGCGCGACGCGCTGATCACGCTGAGCAGCCCGCCGGACGACCTCGGCCGCGCTTTCGGCGTCCACCGGGCGATGGACACGACCGGCGCCCTCCTCGGGCCGCTCGTCGCGTTCGCCCTGCTGTGGGCGACGGCGGACGCGTACGACGCCGTCTTCGTCGTCAGTTTCTGCACGGGTGTCGTCGGAGTGCTCCTGCTGCTGGTGCTCGTACCGGGCGGGCCGGCCGTCGGTGCGGGAGCGCCCCGCCCGCGGCGGCCGCGCGCGGCCGCGCCGCTCGCACCGCTGCGATCCGCCCCCTTCCGGCGGATCCTCGGCGTGACCACGCTGCTCGGCGCGGTCACCGTCGGCGACGCCTTCGTCTATCTCCTGCTCCAGCGACGGCTCGACCTGGCCGTCACCTGGTTCCCGTTCCTGCCGCTGGGCGCCGCGGCCGGCTATCTGCTGCTCGCCGTCCCGGCGGGCCGGCTCGCCGACCGGATCGGCCGCCGCCGGCCCTTCCTGTACGGGCACGCGGCCCTGCTCGTCGCGTACGCCCTGCTCCTCGCCCCGGGCCCCGGCCTCCTCGTGCTCGGCCTCGTCCTCGGGATGCTCGGCCTCTTCTACGCGGCCACGGACGGGGTCCTGATGGCGCTGACCGGACCCATCCTGCCGGCGGGGCGGCAGGCGAGCGGACTCGCCCTCGTCCAGACCGCGCAGGCGCTGGCCCGGCTCCTCGCGGCGACCGGCTTCGGGGCGGCGTGGACGCTGTGGGGGCCTCGCACCGCCCTGGTCCTCGCCCTCGCGGGCCTCGCCACCGCGCTCGCGTGCGCCTGGCGCCTGCTGCCCGCGGCGCCGCGGACGCACGGGTCGCCGGGCGGCCCCGAAGGGCCGCAGCCGGTTCGCGCCGTTCCGCCGGGCCCTGCGGGGTCTGCTGCGGCCGGGCTGCCGCCGGGTGGCGAAGGGCCGCCTCGGTCGACCGGTCTCGCGCCGCGGCCCGCGGGTACTCCGGGGCCCGGGGCGCTTCCACGACCCGCGAACCTGCCGTCCTCCGGCGCGCCCCCGTCCTCCGGCGCGCCCCCGTCCTCCGGCGCGGCCCCGTCCTCCGGCGCGCCCCCGTCCTCCGGCACGGCCCCGTCCTCCGGCGCGCCCCCGTCCTCCGACACGCCCCCGTCCTCCGGCGCGGCGCCGTGCCCTTAAGTGTCCCCTTCCCCCGCAGCGCCGCCGAGTCCCGGAGGGGCCCGGCGCCCGTCGTCCGAAAGGCTCCCGTCATGAAAGGCCCGCACAACCGCGCACGACTCTGGGCCCTGGTCCTCGCCGTCCTGCTGCTCGGCGGCGGGGCCACCGCCTATACGTTCCGGGCCGCCGAACGGACCGCCCCCCGCGCCCGTCCGGCCGCCGCCGATCCGGCCTTCACCCTCGACGGCCCGGCGGGCCGGGCGTTCTTCCGGGACACCGCGACGGGACGTGTCGCCCGACAGGACCCGGACGTTCCCGGGCGGGCCCGGGTGGCGGGCGGCCCGGTCTGCGACCGCTTCCACGCCTCCGGGTCCACCGCGCTGTGTCTCCAGCGGCGGCCGGGCGTCCCGGCCCGCTCGTACGCCCTCGTCCTGGACCGGCGGCTGCGGGAGGTGCGCCGGATCGCGCTGCCCGGCATCCCGAACCGGGCCCGGGTCTCCGCCTCGGGCCGGATGCTCTCCTGGACGATGTTCGCCACGGGCGACTCGTACGCCACCGCCGCCTTCTCGACCCGGACCTCGATCCTCGACCTGCGCACCGGCTACCTGGTCAAGAACATGGAGCAGATCCCGCTCACCCTCGGCGGACGGCGCTACCACGCCCCGGACGTGAACTACTGGGGCGTGACCTTCGCCCGCGACGACAACCGCTTCTACGCCACGGTCGCCACCAAGGGCAGCACCTACCTGGTCGAGGGCGACATGCGGGGCTGGTCGGCGCGGGCCCTGCGGGAGAACGTCGAATGCCCGTCGCTGTCACCGGACGGCACCCGGATCGCCTTCAAGAAGAAGGTCTCCCGGGACGTGAAGGCGCCCTGGAGGCTGCACGTCCTGGACCTCCGGACGCTGCGCGAGCACCCGGTCGCCGAGCGGCGGAGCGTGGACGACCAGGCGGCCTGGGCGGACGACGGCACCCTGGCGTACGGCCACGAGGGCGCGGTGTGGACCGTCCCCGCCGACGGCACGGGCGCGCCCCGCAGGCTGGTCTCCGGCGCGTCGTCCCCGGCGTTCCCGCGCTGACGCGCCGGGGCGGCCGTCGGACCGCCGACGGCCGGTCGAACCGAGCCGCCGGGCGGGCACCCCGGCGGCCCGGGTGGTGCTGCTCAGGCGCGCCGGGCGGTTCCCCGTACCGCTCCCCGGACCGCCAGCGCCGCCATCGGGAGCAGCAGACACGCGCCCAGCAGATTCAGCAGGCCGTAACCCGCCTGGGCGACGACCAGTCCGGCCACCAGGCCGCCGACCCCGGCCGCCGTGTTCATCGTGAAGTCCGACAGCCCCTGGACCGCTGCCCGGGCCGCCTGCGGCACCGAGTCCGTCAGCAGCGCCGACCCCGACACCAGGCCCGCCGACCAGCCCAGTCCCAGCAGGAAGAGGCCCGCGGCGGTCTGCGGGTGGCTCGCCCCCGCCGTGCCGGCGAGCAGCGCGGCCACCGACAGCAGCCCGACCGCGAGGCCGATGACCGACAGGCGCCCCAGCCGGTCCGAGAGCCATCCCATCACGGGCGAGAAGGCGTACATGCCCGCGATATGACCGCTGATCACCAGGCCGATCAGCTGGATGCCGGCTCCGTGATGGCTCAGCGCCACCGGCGTCATCGACATGATCGAGACCATGGTGGTGTGCGAGACGGCCACGGTCACCAGCGCGAGGCGCGCCCGGGAGGACGCCCGGACGGCCCGCATCCCCGCCTTGAGGGAGCGGCCGGCGGCCGCCTCCCCGGCGTCCACGGGGCCGGCCAGGTCGCGGGCGGTGAGCAGCGGGTCGGGACGCAGCAGCAGGGCGACCATGACCGCCGCGATCAGAAACACCCCGGCTGCCCAGACGAACGGGCCGGCCGTCGCCGGGATGCCGAATCCGGCGACGCTCTCCCCGGCCGGCGCCGCGACGTTCGGACCGAGGACGGCGCCGATGGTCGTCGCCCACACCACCGTGGAGATGGCGCGGCCCCGGCGGTCCGGCTCGGCGAGATCGGCGGCGGCGAACCGGGCCGCGAGGTTGGCCGAGGATCCGGCGCCGAAACCGACCAGGCCCGCGAGGAGCAGGGGGAAGCTGTCGATCACGGCCCCGAGCACCACGACACCGGCGCCCGCGGCGCCCATCAGGTACGCGAACACCAGCCCGGGCCTGCGTCCCCGGGCGGCCATGAGGGACGCCAGCGGCATCGCGAGCAGGGCGGGGCCGGCCACCGTGGCCGTGGAGGCCAGCCCGGACAGCGCCTCCGTGCCGCTGACGTCCTTGGCGAGCACCGCGGCGAGGGCCACACCGATGGCGATGCCGAGCCCGCCGAGGATCTGGCTGGCGATCAGCACGGCCTGGATACGGCGGCGCAGGGCAGGCAGTTCGGTGGCCTTCGGGGCGGGGGTGCGCCGGGGCGGTATGTCGGCGGCGGCGTCAGGGGCGCCGGGAGCGTGGGTCACTTACGGGAGTGTGCCAGCCGGGGGAGGGCAGGGGAACGCCCACGCCCCGGCCGTCCGGCACGCGGCCCCTCAGAACAGGGGTTCCGGCAGGACCCCTTCCAGGGCCAGCAGTCTCCGCTTCGTCTCCAGGCCCCCTCCGAAGCCGCCGAGGCCGCCGTCGCTCTCCACCACCCGGTGGCACGGCACGACCACCGGCAGCGGGTTGGAGCCCATGGCCGCCCCGACCGCCTGCGCCGCGCCCGGCTGGCCCACGCGCTTCGCCAGGTCTCCGTATCCCACCACCGTCCCGTACGGCACCGAGTCCGCCAGCTCGCGCAGCACCTGCCGGTTGAAGCCGCTCGTCAGCGTCCAGTCCAGAGGGACGTCGAAGTGCCGCAGCCCGCCGGAGAAGTACGCCGCGAGCTGCCGTATCGGCTCCGCGAGCCGACCCGTGCCGCTCCGCGTCAGCTCCGCCCCGAGCCGCCCCGCCAGGCGGTCCAGCGCCCGCTCCCGGACCGTCTCGTCGGCGTGGAAGACCACGCTCACCAGGCCGCGATCGGTCGAGGCCAGCAGGAGCGGGCCGATGCCGCTCTCGACGACCGTCCATTCCACCGTGGTGTCCATGCCGGTCACGGTACGACCCGGCACTGACATCACGGTCCGGTCTCGCCCCGGTCTCACCGATGCCAATTCCCGGACCACGTGGTCGTCCGGCCGCCCGCGCGCCATAATCTCGCCCCGTAGCACTACTCAGCGGTACCGACTGTTTTCGGACGACGTTGCGCCACGGGTGGAGGACTCACGCTCATGCAGGGCACGGTCGACGGATTCAGCTACGGCCTGGTCACGCCGGTGGCCGCCTACCTCATGGCCTGCCTCGGCGGCGCCCTGGGTCTCCGCTGCACCACCAGATCACTCCGCAACCGGGACAGCTTCAAGGCCGGCTGGCTGGCCCTGGGGGCCACCTCGATCGGTACCGGCATCTGGACGATGCACTTCATCGCCATGATGGGCTTCTCGGTACGGCAGGTCCCCATCGGATACGACCGACCGCTCACCTTCGCCAGTCTGGCCGTCGCCGTCGTGATGGTCGGCATCGGCATCTTCATCGTCGGATACCGCGGCGCGACCCGTCTCACCCTGGTCACCGGCGGCACGATCACCGGGCTCGGCATCGCCACCATGCACTACCTCGGCATGGCGGGGATGCGGCTCCACGGGCGCATCGCGTACGACACCCCGACCGTCGCCCTGTCCGTGGTGATCGCGGTCGTGGCGGCCACCGCCGCCCTCTGGGCGGCCGTCTCGGTGCACGGATTTCTGGCCAGCCTCGGCGCCAGCATGGTGATGGGCCTGGCGGTCAGTGGTATGCACTACACCGCCATGGCGGCGGTCAACGTCCACCTCTACGCGGAGGGCACCGGCCCGGTCGTCGGCGACTCCGCCACGTCGCTGCTGCTGCCCATGCTGATCGGCCCGGGGGTCTTCCTCGTCCTGGCCGCCGTCGTCGTCATGTTCGACCCGCTGCTCGTGATGGGCGACCCGGACTGGCAGCGGCCCGCCGCGCAGGGCGGTCATCTGCCCGGCGTCCCCGCGCCCCGCCGGGCCGCCGCATACGGCGAGCCCGCGAACTGGTCGGCCCGCCCGCCGTCCGGCCGGGCGGTACGCAGGGACGGCCGGGGAGGCGCCCCGCACGGCGTCCACCGCTCCCAGGACTGGTGAGCCGGACCTCCCGCCAGGGCCGCCCTCGCCCCTCCACCCGGCCGCTCTCGCCCCTTCCACCCGGACCCTTCCCGCCCGTCCGCCCAGGACCTCTCGCGGCCCCGGCCCCGGTCCCGCGCGCCCCCTCCGGCCCTTTCACCGCCCGACTGTCAGTGGGGGGTCGTACGGTGGTTGCATGCGGCCCGTTTCCAAGATCGAACGTACGGTGGCGCCTTTCGAGGTCGTCAGCTCCTACCAGCCCAGCGGCGACCAGCCGACGGCCATCGCCGATCTCGACCGGCGCGTCCGCGCCGGCGAGAAGGACGTCGTCCTGCTCGGTGCCACCGGCACCGGCAAGTCGGCGACCACCGCGTGGATGATCGAGAAGCTCCAGCGCCCCACGCTGGTGATGGCGCCGAACAAGACGCTGGCCGCCCAGCTGGCGAACGAGTTCCGCGAGCTGCTGCCGAACAACGCCGTCGAGTACTTCGTCTCGTACTACGACTACTACCAGCCCGAGGCGTACGTCCCGCAGTCGGACACCTACATCGAGAAGGACTCCTCGATCAACGAGGAGGTCGAGCGGCTGCGCCACTCGGCGACGAACTCGCTGCTCACCCGCCGGGACGTCGTCGTGGTCGCCTCCGTCTCCTGCATCTACGGCCTCGGCACGCCGCAGGAGTACGTCGACCGGATGGTCCCGCTCAAGGTCGGCGAGGAGATCGACCGCGACCAGCTGCTGCGCCGCTTCGTCGACATCCAGTACACCCGCAACGACCTGGCGTTCACCCGGGGCACCTTCCGGGTCCGCGGCGACACCATCGAGATCTTCCCGGTCTACGAAGAGCTCGCCGTCCGGATCGAGATGTTCGGCGACGAGATCGAGGCCCTCTCCACGCTCCACCCGCTCACCGGCGAGGTCATCAGCGAGGACCGCGAGCTGTACGTCTTCCCGGCCAGCCACTACGTGGCGGGACCCGAGCGCATGGAGAAGGCGATCAACGGCATCGAGCGGGAGCTCGAGAGCCGCCTCGCCGAACTCGACAGGCAGGGCAAGATGCTGGAGTCCCAGCGCCTGCGCATGCGCACCACGTACGACATCGAGATGATGCGCCAGATCGGCTCCTGCTCCGGCATCGAGAACTACTCGATGCACTTCGACGACCGGGAGCCGGGCTCCGCGCCCAACACCCTCCTCGACTACTTCCCCGAGGACTTCCTCCTCGTCATCGACGAGTCGCACGTCACCGTGCCGCAGATCGGCGCGATGTACGAGGGCGACGCCTCGCGCAAGAGGACCCTGGTCGACCACGGCTTCCGGCTGCCCTCCGCGCTCGACAACCGTCCGCTGAAGTGGGAGGAGTTCCAGCAGCGGATCGGCCAGACGGTCTACCTCTCCGCCACCCCCGGCACGTACGAGCTGTCGCGCGGCGACGGCTTCGTCGAGCAGATCATCCGCCCCACCGGCCTGGTCGACCCCGAGGTCGTCGTCAAGCCCACCGAGGGCCAGATCGACGACCTGGTCCACGAGATCCGGCTGCGCACCGAGAAGGACGAGCGCGTGCTCGTCACCACGCTCACCAAGAAGATGGCCGAGGACCTCACCGACTACTTCCTGGAACTCGGCATCCAGGTGCGCTACCTCCACAGCGACGTCGACACCCTGCGCCGCATCGAGCTGCTGCGGGAGCTGCGGGCCGGCGAGTACGACGTCCTGGTCGGCATCAACCTGCTCCGCGAGGGTCTCGACCTGCCCGAGGTCTCGCTCGTCGCCATCCTCGACGCGGACAAGCAGGGATTCCTGCGCTCCGGCACCTCCCTGATCCAGACCATCGGCCGCGCGGCGCGCAACGTCTCCGGCCAGGTCCACATGTACGCGGACACGATCACGCCGGCGATGGAGAAGGCCATCGACGAGACCAACCGGCGCCGCGAGAAGCAGATCGCGTACAACACCGCCCACGGCATCGACCCGCAGCCGCTGCGCAAGAAGATCAACGACATCGTCGCCACGATCGCGCGCGAGGAGGTCGACACCGAGCAGCTGCTGGGGACCGGGTACCGGCAGGGCAAGGAGGGCAAGGGCGGCAAGGCCCCCGTCCCCTCCCTCGCCGCCCACGGCGCCAAGGGCAAGGGCGGCAAGGCGGGCGCGGCGGGTTCGACGGTCCAGCTCGGCGACCGCCCCGCCACCGAACTTGCGGCGATCATCGAGGAGATGACCGACCGCATGCGCGCCGCCGCGGCGGAGCTCCAGTTCGAGGTGGCCGCCCGGCTCCGGGACGAAGTGGGAGAGCTGAAGAAGGAGTTGCGCCAGATGAAGGAGGCGGGTCTCGCCTGACGGGAAGAGCCCGGAAGCGGTCCGGTGTGTTGCAAGACCGACACAAAACCGGACCGCGTCTGCTGCGCTGTCAGTCCCCCTGCGTAGGGTGCTGGACAACCGCACGCACAGCAGAGACGGCCGCGGGGATCGCAACGAGAGGGGACAGCGCGTGACGGTCAACATGACCAAGGGTCAGGCCATCAGCCTGGAGAAGCAGGGCGGGGGCACCCTTACCTCGGTACGGATGGGGCTCGGCTGGCAGGCGGCGCCGCGCCGTGGGCTGTTCGGCTCGCGCACCCGGGAGGTCGACCTGGACGCCTCCGCGGTGCTCTTCGCGGACAAGCAGCCGGTCGACGTGGTCTTCTTCCGTCATCTGGTCAGCGACGACGGCTCGGTCCGACACACCGGCGACAACCTGGTGGGCGGCGCCGGGCAGGGCGGCGACGACGAGTCGATCCTGGTCGACCTCCAGCGCGTCCCGGTCCACATCGACCAGATCGTCTTCACGGTGAACTCCTTCACCGGCCAGACGTTCCAGGAGGTGCAGAACGCCTTCTGCCGGATCGTCGACGAGACCAACGGCCAGGAGCTCGCGCGCTACACCCTGGACGGCGGCGGCCAGTACACCGCGCAGATCATGGCGAAGGTGCACCGAGCCGGTTCCGGCTGGCAGATGACGGCCCTGGGGAACCCGGCCAACGGCCGTACGTTCCAGGACCTCATGCCCGCGATCCTGCCGCATCTGTAACCCGGCACCCGCAGGCGCACCCACAGCTCCCGGAGGCACCAGGCCGCCGGGAGCTGTCCCACATGATCCGCTCCCACATGATCCGCACGGAAAGATGCTGAGGGGACAGAGTCGATGACGGCCGAGCTGGTCCGCGGGCAGAACCACCCCCTGCCCCACACCCGACTGGAGATCCGGGTGTCGGCCGGGCATCCGGTCATCGCCGGAGCGACCCTCGGCGACGAACGCGGCAGGGTGGGCGGGGTCGAGTGGATCGCCCATCCGGGCTCGCCCTCGCTGCCCGGTATCGAGGTCTCCCAGCAGGCCGCCGCCGACCACCGCCTCGCCGTCGACCTGGAAGCGCTGCCGCACCCCGTGCACCGGGTCTCGGTCCTGCTGGCGCTGCCCGTCGGCGTCGGCGGGCCGTCCCGCTTCGGCGCCGTCGCGGCGCCCTTCGTCGCGGTCACCGGTCTCGACGGCGGCGAGATCGCCAGCTTCACCCTCACCGGCCTCGACCGGGAGTCCGCCGTCGTCGCCCTGGAGCTGTACCGCCGCCAGGACTCCTGGAAGGTCCGCGCCATCGGCCAGGGGTACGAAGGCGGCCTCGCGGCCATGCTCGGCGACCAGGGCGTGGAGCGGCCCGCCGAACTCGCCGCGTCGATCCTGGACGCCGTCTCCCGGGGCATGGCCCGATCGGTCTCCGCCCCGCCGCCGCGTGTCCCCGACGCCGAGCGAGTGCGGCACTCCTCGCCGGTGACGGCCTCCGACGCGGCCCCGACGCTGCCGGTGGCGCCCCCGCCGGCCACCACCGCCGCACCGGGAGCTCCCGGCACGCCGGTGCCGCCCGCGACGGCCACCGCGTCCGCGTCTCCCGACGCCTCCTCCGCCCCTCCCGGCGGCTCCTGCGGCCCCGCGACCGGCGGGGGCATCAGCTACGCCCATCCCCGGCGCCGGCCCGCGGCCCCGGAGCCGCGGCCCGCCCCGCCCGTTCCCGTCGCCGGGGACGCCACGGGCTGGTCCATGGAGGAGCGGCTCTACAACCAGGTGTGGGGCATGTTCGAGGACCTGGCCCGCGCCACCGCCGCCTACCGCAGCGCGTGCGACTTCGCCGAGTCCCGCCTCGACCAGGAGCTTGACCGGGCCCTGTCCGACCCGCGCAGCCGCATCGGCGGCGCAGGGGACGCCGCCCGTGAGGCGGCCCGCGCCCGGCACGACGAGCTGACCGCCCGCGCCCAGGAGGCCCTCGACCGCGATCTCGACCAGCTGTCGGCGGAGGCCGAGGTCGTCGAGCCGGCGCTGCCGGCCGCCTTCGCCCGCTGGGACAACCCCGTCTGGCACGCCTACCGCGTGCCCATGGAGGTGCCGATGGCCGTGCGCCTCGGCGACCTCCACCTCCCCGAGCGCACCGGTCTGCGGATCCCCATGCTGGTCCGCCTTCCGCTGGAACGCGGGCTGTGGGTGGACAGCGGACGCGGCCACTCCGAGGCCGCCAACCTGCTCGACGAGGCCGAGCTGCGCCGCCTCGCCATGGACACCGCCGTCGCCCACGCCGCCCGGCTCCTCGCCGTCTACCCCTCCGGCGAGTTCACCGTCCACGTCATCGACCCGGCCGGCTCGGGAGCCGCGTCCCTCGCCCCGCTGGTCGAGGCCGGCGTCCTCGCGGGCCCCCCGGCCGCCGGGGCCGCCGGCGTCGGCGCCGTCCTGGCCCGGCTCACCGAGCGGGTCGACCTGGTGCAGATGGCGGTCCGGGCCGGCGCCCCCGACGCGCTGCCGCCCGGCATGGACACCGCCGAGCAGCTGCTGATCGTCCACGACTTCCCCCACGGCTTCGACGACCGGGCGGTCACCCAGCTGCGCTACCTCGCCGACGAGGGCCCGGCCGTCGGCGTCCATCTCCTGATGGTCGCCGACCGCGAGGAGGCCTCGGCGTACGGCCCGGTCCTCGACCCGCTGTGGCGCTCGCTGCTGCGCATCACTCCGGTGGCCGACGACCACCTCGCCGATCCGTGGGTCGGCCACGCCTGGACGTACGAGCCGCCGAGCATCCCGCACGGCAGTCAGGTGCTCCGCACGGTCCTCGCCCAGGTCGCCGACGCCCGCCGCCAGTGGGGCCGCTGACCTGCCTCCTTGGGGTCTCTTTACCCTGCCCTTTACCTTCTCTTGGTCTTTCGGGTAGTCTTCATGGTGCGGAGGGGAGTACTCCCCATGTGCGGCGTTCCCGTCAATACGGACAGATCGTGAAGCGGTCTGATCCCGGGGCGTCGGCCCGGACCGTCCCGCACGGCCCGGGTGGAAGAGACCTCCGGCAGCGACGACGCTGATCAGTAGCCGTACGACGCCGGAGGCGCAGTGGACGTTTCGATGACTCTTTGGGTGCTGACCATTCTCGGTCTCACCGCACTGATCGGGATCGACTTCCTCATCGGGCGCAAGCCCCATGACGTGTCGGTCAAGGAAGCCGGAATCTGGACCATCGTCTGGATCATCCTGGCCGTGCTCTTCGGGCTCGGCCTGCTGGTCTTCGGCAACAGCCAGGCCGCGGGCGAGTTCTTCGCGGGCTTCATCACCGAGAAGTCGCTCAGCGTCGACAACCTCTTCGTCTTCGTGCTGATCATGGCGAAGTTCGCGGTGCCCTCCCACCTCCAGCAGCGCGTGCTGCTCGTGGGCGTGCTGATCGCCCTGGTGCTCCGCGCGATCTTCATCGCCGCCGGCGCCACGATCATCGCCAGCTTCTCCTGGGTCTTCTACATCTTCGGCGCGTTCCTGATCTACACCGCCTGGAAGCTCATCCAGGAGGCACGCGCCGACGAGGACGAGGACGAGTGGGAGGAGAACCGTCTCCTCAAGTCCGTCGAGAAGAGGTTCGGCGTCGCGGACAAGTACCACGGCACGAAGCTCTTCATCCGGGTCAACGGCAAGCGGGTGCTGACCCCGCTGATGATCGTCATGCTGGCCATCGGCACCACCGACATCCTCTTCGCCCTCGACTCGATCCCCGCGATCTTCGGCCTGACCCAGGACCCGTACATCGTCTTCACCGCCAACGCCTTCGCCCTGATGGGCCTGCGGCAGCTGTACTTCCTGATCGGCGGCCTGCTGAAGAAGCTGGTTCACCTCAGTTACGGCCTGTCGGTGATCCTCGGCTTCATCGGCGTGAAGCTGGTGCTGCACGCACTGCACGAATCCGGGGTGCACGTCCCCGAGATCTCCATCCCGTTCTCGCTCGCGGTCATCTGTGGCGTCCTGATCATCACCACGATCACCAGCCTGATCGCATCCAAGAAGCAGGCCCAGCGCGAGGCGGCCGAGGCGGCCGAGGCCGGCGAGGCCGAGAAGGACAGCGTCGAGGCCTGACCCTCCCCGGGGCAGGGCTCGACGAGCCCGGCAGGACCGGGCGGCAGCAGGAGACAGCACCGCGGCCGGCGCGGGCGGCACACCACCGCCCCCGCCGGCCGCGGCGCGTCCTGGCCCGGGCCCGACCGGTCCCCGGCGTGCAGGTGCTCCGGAACCCTCCCGCCGGACACTCCTCGGCCGTGTCCGGGATGTCTCGCCCGGGCTGCGACGCGCTGTACGCGGGCACCGGACGCCGCAGCCCCGCCTGCGGGCGGACACCGACGCCTCCCGGGCCGCTCCCTAGACCGGCACCTTCCTCGGAGCCTCCTCACGCCCGGCCGGCAGCGTCTCGGGCAGCAGGGCGAAACAGCCCAGGCTCACCAGCGCCACCACCGTCAGATAGGCCGCCACGCCCCACGGCGCGCCCGGACCGGTCGAGACGGCCGTGGCCACGATCGGTGTCAGCGCCCCGCCGAGGACGCCGGCGAGGTTGTAGCCGACCGCGGCGCCCGTGCACCGCACCCTCGGCTCGTACAGTTCCGGGAGGTACGCGGCGATCACCGCGAACATGGTGATGAACGCCAGCAGCGCACCGGTGAAGCCGAGGAACATCAGCACCGGCCGGGCGGTGTGCAGCAGGGCCACCATCGGGAACATCCAGACCGCCGAGGCCGCGCACCCCAGCAGGCACAGGGGCCGCCGGCCGTGGCGGTCGCCGAGGACGGCCACGAACGGCGTCACCACGCCGCTGATCGCCACCGCCCCCATGACACAGACCAGCATCACCGTGCGGTCGATCCCCAGGCGCTCGGTGCCGTAGGCGAGGGCCCAGGTGGACACCGTGTAGAACACGGCGTACCCGACGGCGAGCGCGCCCGCGGTCAGGAGCACCAGGCGCCAGTGGTCACGCGCCACCTCCGCCAGGGGAGCGGTCGCCCGCCTCCCCGCCGCGCTCAGCTCCTCGAACTGGGGGGTCTCGGCCAGCGAGGAGCGCAGCAGGAGACCGCCCGCCGCGAGCAGCCCGGCCGCCCAGAACGGCACCCGCCAGCCCCACTCGCGGAACTGCGCGTCGGTCAGCCCGGCGGAGAGGGCCAGCATCACGCCGTTGGCCAGCAGGAAGCCCACCGGGGGACCGATCTGGGGAAAGCTGGCCCACAGCGCCCGCCGCCGCTCCGGCGCGTGCTCGGCGGTCAGCAGCACCGCTCCGCCCCATTCGCCGCCCAGGCCGAGCCCCTGCAGGAAGCGCAGGACGAGCAGGAGGAGGGGGGCGGTGATGCCGAGGGTCGCGTACGTGGGGACGCAGCCGACGGCGACCGTGGCGCAGCCGGTCAGCACCAGGGAGGCGAACATGACCGGGCGCCGCCCGTAGCGGTCGCCGATGTGGCCGAAGATCGCGGAGCCCAGCGGCCGGGCGACGAAACCCACGGCGAAGGTGCCGAAGGCGGCCAGGGTCCCGGCGAGAGGGGAGAACGTCGGGAAGAAGAGCGGTCCGAGGACGAGCGCGGCGGCCGTTCCGTAGACGAAGAAGTCGAAGAACTCGATGGCCGTGCCGACGAGGGACGCGGCGGCGAGCCGCGCCATGGAGGGTGCGGAGGGCGGACGCGGGGAGTGACTGTCGTGCATGCCGCGCCAACTACCCGGCGCCCGAGTGGGTTACGGGGGCGCGCGGAAGCGCGTGGCAGGAGGCCGTGCGCCGTCCTCGCGGCCCCGGGGCGGCCGCTACCAGCCGCGCTCGCGCCACACCTCGAGATGCGGCCGCTCGTCGCCGAGCGTGGTGTCCCTGCCGTGGCCGGGGTAGACCCAGGTCTCGTCGGGCAGCGCGTCGAAGAGCTTGGTCCGCACGTCGTGGAAGAGGCTGGCGAAGGCCTCCGGGTCCTTCCAGGTGTTGCCCACACCGCCGGGGAAGAGGCAGTCACCGGTGAAGACGTGCGGATGGCCGTGCGGGTCGTCGTAGACGAGGGCGATCGAGCCGGGGGTGTGCCCGACGAGGTGCCGGGCGGTCAGCTCGACCCGCCCGACCCGGATCGAGTCCCCGTCCTCGACCCGCACGTCGGTGGGGACGGGGATGCCGTCGGCGTCGTACGCCCCGGCGTACGTCCGGGCGCCGGTCGCGGCGACCACGGCGGCCAGGGCCTGCCAGTGGTCTCCGTGCTGGTGGGTGGTGACGACGGAGGCGATGCCGTCGTCACCGATCAGCGTCAGCAGCGTCGCGGCGTCGTTGGCCGCGTCGATCAGCAGCTGCTCGCCGGTGGCCCGGCAGCGCAGCAGATAGGCGTTGTTGTCCATGGGGCCGACGGCGACCTTGGAGATCATCAGGTCCGTCAGCTCGTGCACGTCCGCCGGGCCGCCGACCTTCACCGCTCCGCTGTACGTCATGGGTGCAGCCTATCGCCGGGCACCGACGGCGGGGGTCACAAGGGGGGCAGTTGCGGCAGCGGTCCGCCCTCGGCCTTCAGTGCCGAGCCGTCCCGGCGTCCGGCGAGCCAGCCGAGCAGTTCGGGAGCGGGCCCCGACACGGTCACCGGTCCGCCCTGGGCGCCGCCGCCGGTGGACCACTCCCGGCCGCCCTCGTCCCGGACGGTGGTCGCCGGCACGTCGCCGTGGCCCGCGAACCGCTCCGTGAGGAAGTCGATCTCCCGCTGGACGAACTCCTCCGGCAGGTCCTCCAGCTCGTAGCCGACCCCGAGGTCGACGTGGTGCAGGGCGACCTCCACCCAGCGGCGGAAGGGGATCCGCGCGGCGCTGTCGGTGACGCCGTTACGGAGCTCCACGGTCCGGTCCCAGTCGGCGGGCTCGTTCCCCACCGCGTCGAAGCGCTCGGCGCTCGCGCGGACGTCGGCGAGCTGGTCGGCGAGGGGACGGCCGGCGTCGCGCGCGATGTCGGCGTCGCGGGCCTCGGCGGACACGTACATGGGCCGGCCCCGGAGAACGTTCACCAGCGCGTCGGCGTTGCGGGCGAGGTGGGCGAGGACGTGGCCACGGCTCCAGCCGGGAAGCCGTGACGGCTGGGCCACCGCCGCGTTGTCCCATGAGGCGGCCGCGGTGAGGAGTCGGTCGGTCGCCTGGCGTACAGAGGCCAGGTCACGTGTGTGGTCGATCATGGCGCCGACCCTAGCGCCGCCACTCGTTCGGGTGAAGCGGTCGGAGCGCGGCCGGAAATCGAATGTGCGTGCTATAGGCTCGGTGGAAGCATCCGGCATCCTTGGTTGTTGGGTATGCAGGCACATTCAGGCACATCGGACATCCTGTGACCCTTCCTTCCTGTGCCTCCGCTCTCTCAAGAAAGGTGCGGACCGGCGTGGCCGACCGTCTCATCGTTCGTGGCGCTCGCGAGCACAACCTCAAGAACGTCTCGCTCGACCTCCCGCGTGACTCCCTCATCGTCTTCACCGGGCTCTCCGGGTCGGGCAAGTCCTCCCTCGCGTTCGACACGATCTTCGCCGAGGGCCAGCGCCGGTACGTCGAGTCCCTCTCGTCGTACGCCCGGCAGTTCCTCGGCCAGATGGACAAGCCGGACGTCGACTTCATCGAGGGTCTCTCGCCCGCCGTCTCCATCGACCAGAAGTCGACCTCGCGCAACCCGCGCTCCACGGTCGGCACCATCACCGAGGTCTACGACTACCTCCGGCTCCTCTTCGCGCGCATCGGCAAGCCGCACTGTCCCGAGTGCCGCCGGCCGATCTCGCGGCAGTCGCCGCAGGCCATCGTCGACCGGGTCCTCGAGCTGCCCGAGGGCAGCCGCTTCCAGGTCCTCTCGCCCCTCGTCCGGGAGCGCAAGGGAGAGTTCGTCGACCTCTTCGCCGACCTCCAGACCAAGGGCTACAGCCGGGCGCGGGTCGACGGCGTGACCGTGCAGCTGAGCGAGCCGCCGACGCTGAAGAAACAGGAGAAGCACACGATCGAGGTCGTCGTCGACCGCCTCACCGTCAAGGACGGCGCCAAGCGGCGGCTCACCGACTCCGTCGAGACGGCGCTCGGACTCTCCGGCGGCATGGTCGTGCTCGACTTCGTCGACCTCCCCGAGGACGACCCCGAGCGCGAGCGGATGTTCTCGGAGCACCTCTACTGCCCGTACGACGACCTGTCCTTCGAGGAGCTGGAGCCGCGCTCCTTCTCCTTCAACTCGCCCTTCGGCGCCTGCCCCGACTGCACCGGCATCGGCACCCGCATGGAGGTCGACCCCGAGCTGATCGTCCCGGACCCGGACAAGTCCCTCGACGAGGGAGCCATCCATCCCTGGTCCCACGGCCACACCAAGGAGTACTTCGGCCGGCTGATCGGCGGCCTCTCCCAGGCGCTCGGCTTCCGGACGGACATCCCGTACGCCGGTCTCCCGCAGCGGGCCAAGAAGGCCCTGATGCACGGCCACAAGACCCAGGTCGAGGTCCGCTACCGCAACCGGTACGGACGGGAGCGGGCGTACACCACCCCCGCCTTCGAGGGCGCCGTCTCCTTCGTCAAGCGGCGGCACAGCGAGGCCGAGAGCGACTCCAGCCGGGAGCGCTTCGAGGGCTACATGCGCGAGGTTCCCTGCCCCACCTGTGAGGGCACCCGACTCAAGCCGATCGTCCTCGCGGTGACGGTCATGGACCGGTCCATCGCCGAGGTCTCCGCGATGTCGATCAGCGACTGCGCCGACTTCCTGGGCCGCCTCACGCTCAACGCCCGCGACAAGAAGATCGCCGAGCGGGTCCTGAAGGAGGTCAACGAACGGCTGCGCTTCCTGGTCGACGTCGGCCTGGACTACCTCTCCCTCAACCGCGCGGCCGGCACGCTCTCCGGTGGCGAGGCCCAGCGCATCCGGCTCGCCACCCAGATCGGCTCGGGCCTGGTCGGCGTGCTGTACGTCCTCGACGAGCCGTCGATCGGACTGCACCAGCGCGACAACCACCGGCTCATCGAGACCCTGGTCCGGCTGCGGGACATGGGCAACACGCTCATCGTGGTCGAGCACGACGAGGACACGATCAAGGTCGCCGACTGGGTCGTCGACATCGGCCCGGGTGCCGGCGAGCACGGCGGCAAGGTCGTGCACTCGGGACCCCTCGCCGAGCTGCTCGCCAACGAGGAGTCGATGACCGGGCAGTACCTCTCGGGCCGCAGGGCCATCGGGACGCCGGACATCCGCCGCCCCGTGGACCCCTCGCGCCGGCTCACCGTGCACGGCGCCCGCGAGAACAACCTCCAGGACATCGACGTCTCCTTCCCCCTGGGCGTCCTCACGGCCGTCACCGGCGTCTCCGGATCCGGCAAGTCGACCCTGGTCAACGACATCCTCTACACCCACCTGGCGCGCGAGCTGAACGGCGCCAAGTCGGTCCCCGGGCGCCACACCCGCGTCGACGGGGACGACCTGGTCGACAAGGTGGTCCACGTCGACCAGTCGCCGATCGGCCGCACCCCGCGGTCCAACCCGGCGACCTACACCGGCGTCTTCGACCACGTCCGCAGGCTCTTCGCCGAGACGATGGAGGCCAAGGTCCGCGGCTATCTGCCCGGCAGGTTCTCCTTCAACGTCAAGGGCGGCCGCTGCGAGAACTGCTCCGGCGACGGCACGATCAAGATCGAGATGAACTTCCTCCCGGACGTCTACGTCCCGTGCGAGGTCTGCCACGGCGCCCGGTACAACCGGGAGACCCTGGAGGTCCACTACAAGGGCAAGTCCATCGCCGAGGTCCTGGACATGCCGATCGAGGAGGCGCTGGACTTCTTCGAGGCCGTCCCGACGATCGCCCGCCACCTGCGCACGCTCAACGAGGTGGGCCTCGGCTACGTCCGCCTCGGACAGTCGGCGCCGACGCTCTCCGGTGGTGAGGCCCAGCGCGTCAAGCTCGCCTCCGAGCTCCAGAAGCGCTCGACCGGCCGCACGGTCTACGTCCTGGACGAGCCGACGACCGGTCTGCACTTCGAGGACATCTCGAAGCTGATCAAGGTCCTCTCGGGTCTCGTCGACAAGGGCAACTCCGTGATCGTCATCGAGCACAACCTCGATGTCATCAAGACCGCGGACTGGGTCGTCGACATGGGCCCCGAGGGCGGCAGCGGCGGCGGTCTGGTCGTCGCCGAGGGCACGCCGGAGGAGGTCGCGTCGGTTCCCGCGAGCCACACCGGCAAGTTCCTCCGCGAGATCCTCGGCGCGGACCGGATCAGTGACGCGACCGTTCCGGCGGCCCGGAGCGGGTCCGGGAGGAAGACGGCCGCGAAGAAGTCCACGGCCAAGGCGCCCGCCAGGAAGACGGCCGCACCGGCGAAGAAGGCCGCCGCCAAGAAGACGGCGAGCCGCGCCCGCAAGGCGTGAGCCCGAGGTCGTGACGTGCGGCGCCGGCGACGGGCCGTGACCAGTGGCGGCCTGCACGACGGGCCGTGACGAGCGGACGTGTGGAGCGGCGGGGGCGCTGGGGCCGTGACGCGGGTTTCCCCCGCGTCACGGCCTCAGCCGAGTTCGTACGCGTACGGAGGCTCCGCTCCGGCGCGCGTGCAGGTCAGGGCCGCCGCCCTCGCCGCGTACGCCAGAAGGCCGCTCCATCCGACGGCGTCCAGCGAGGCGACCTGCCGGCCGGCCAGGCCGTGCAGGAGCGCCGCGTTCACCGTGTCGCCCGCACCGATCGTGTCCACGACACCCGTCCGGACCGCCGGCACCGACACCTCGAACGACGGAGTGAAGACCGTCATCCCCTCCCCGCCGCGGGTGAGGACCACGGCCGACGGACCCCGCGCGAGCCACTCGGCCGGGGTGCCGCCCAGCCAGGACGCGTCCTCCTCGGAGAGCTTCAGCAGGCGGACGTACGGCAGCCAGCCCGCGAAGCGCTCGCGGTAGGCCGCCCTGTCCGGGATGAGCCCGGGCCGGATGTTCGGGTCGAGGAGCGTGAGAGCCCCGCGGCGCGACTCGCGCCGCAGCAGCGCCTCGTACGCGCTCGCACCCGGCTCCAGAGCCAGCGAACAGGTGCCGAACGCGACGGCGCGCACGCCCTCCGGAAGGCGGTCGGGGAGGGCGAAGAGCCGGTCGGCCGTGCCCTCGACGTAGAAGCCGTAGCGGGCGGAGCCGTCCGCGCCCAGCGTGGCGACCGCCAGGGTCGTCGGCTCGGGCCCCCGCTGGACGAGCGCGTCCGAGACCCCCGCCGTCCGCAGCCCGTCCATCAGGGCCTCGCCGAAGGCGTCCGTGGAGACCCGTGAGCAGAAGGCCACGTCCGCGCCGAGCCGGCCCAGCGCCACGGCGGTGTTGTACGGGCCGCCGCCGGGCCTCGGTACCAGGGGCGCCAGCGGCGATGGCGGGGTGGCGGCGGCCCCGTCCGGGACCAGGTCGATCAGGGATTCACCGGCGACGACGATCACGCCGTGAACGTAACCCATGCCCCGCGGACGGCACAGCCCCCGGCCGCGCGGCAGCGAGGTCCGGGCGGACCGCCGCCCGCCTTCGGCCCCTGGCCCCCGCGAGGCCCCCCGGAGGCACGCCGGTATCGTCGGTTCGGTCACGTCCTGCCCCGATCCGACCGTGGAGCGCTCATGCCCGGCCAGTCCGCCCGCCGCACCGTACTGAAGGGCGCCGCCCTGGCCGGCGCCGCCGGGCTGGGGGTCACCGCCTGCTCCACCGAGTCCAAGCTCGGCCACGCCGAGGTCCCGACCCCGACCGCGCCGGTCGTCCTGGGCGCCCCGGACGAGGTGCCCGTCGGCGGGGCGAAGCTCTACCGCGAGCAGCGGGTGCTGGTGAGCTGCCCGGCCGAGGGCCGGTACAAGGCGTTCAGCGCCCAGTGCACCCACGCCGGCTGCGTCCTGGACAAGATCGAGGACAACGAGGGCAACTGCCCCTGCCACGGCAGCCGCTTCGACGTCACCACCGGCAAGGCGCTCCAGGGCCCGGCGACCGTCCCGCTCCCCGCGGTCCCCGTCCGGGTCGAGAACGGCAAGCTCGTCGCGGGCCCGGAGGCCTGAGCCCGGGCGACCGGGACGGCCTCGCCGGGGCCCTGTGCCCGCCGGCGCGTGCCCCTCACACCCAGTCCCAGTCGATGCCGAGGATCCCCGGCCGTACCCCCTGCTCCACCAGGTGCACGGTGCGATGGCGCCCGCTCAGCGTGAGCGGCGAGCGCCCACCGCGCGGTGCGCCGGCCGACGCCTGGGTGAAGCGCCGGCAGCGCACGGGCAGCGCCGCCTCGTCGAACCCGACCTGGAGCACGTACTGCCCGCCCGCGAACGAGAACCCCCGGACGTACTCCCCGCTCGGCCCCGCCGTCCCGTCCTCGAAGCCGTACCCGAAGAGGTAGGTGTCCCCGGCCCGCAGCCGCGTGTCGAACAGCAGCTCGGCGACCAGCACCCCCGCCTCGCGGTGCCACCGGACCCGCCCCGCCCTGCAGTTCTCCACGGCGCGCACCTCCACCCGCGAGGGGTCACAGCCCGGATCCCCGTGATGGATGGCCAGATAGCGGTCGACGCCGTCCCGGTGCGCCCGCACCACGTGCTGCGACGCGCGTCCCAGCAACTGCCGCTCCGCCCCGATGCGGACCCGCTCCTGGTGACCGACGGTGTGCAGGCCGCCGTCCACCGGCGACTCGAGTCCGGCGAGCAGCTCCTCGACGGCGCCCGACGCCTCCACCAGTGAGCGGTACGAACGGGCCGCCGGCCGGTCCACGGCACCGCGCGCCGCCGCGTCTCCCGTCAGCAGGCGGATGAGCGAGTCGCCCGGCAGCTGGAGCACCTCCTCGAGGGCGCGGACCGCCTTCATCGACTCCGGCCGCTGCGGCCTGCGGGCGCCCTGCTGCCAGTAACTGAGACTGGTCACCCCGACCTTGATCCCCCGGTGGGCGAGATGGTGCTGGACGCGCTGGAGCGGCAGCCCGCGCACCGCGAGCGCCGTGCGCAGCGCCAGGTGGAACGGTCCGGTGTGCAGCAACTGCACCAGATCGGCCTCGGTGTGCCCCATGGGGACTCCTCAGTGAACGTTCACGCCGGGACGGCGGGCCGCCGTGCCGCCGATGACGGGACCGCAGGTGGCACATGGGCACCTGTTCACACCCGGGTCGCACCGTTCACAGGCCGCCGTCACCCCGCATTGAAGCGCGTTGACCGGCTCCCGACAACGCTCGATGCTCCTCACCAGCGTCCGGACGCGCTCCTCCACCCCCCACACCCCCACATCCCCACACTTCCCGCCCCGGGAGGAACGCGATGCAAAGAATGCTGTCCTTCGCGGCACTCGCCGCCGCCCTCTTCCTCATCCCCGCCGGCACCACCACCGCCACCGCCGCCACGACGACCACCGCCACCACGACGGCCTCCGCCTCCGCCGGGCCCGAGGCCGACGGCCCCGCGGCTCTCGCTTCCCGACGGCTGAACATCACCATGCAGGCGCAGCAGAAGACGAACTGGTGCTGGGCCGCCGGCGGCAACACCATCGCCACCTGGTTCGGCCGCTCGTACACCCAGAACCAGTTCTGCAACGCCGCCTTCGACCGGCAGCAGGGCTACGACTGCCCCAACAACCAGGCCACCCTCGGCAACGTCCAGACCGGACTGCGCTGGGCGGGCGTCAACCCCGGCTCGTACGTCACCGGCTGGCTGCGCTACCCGACCGTGCAGACCGAGATCAACGCAGGCCGCCCGGTCGAGACGCGGATCCAGTGGTCGAGCGGCGGCGGCCACATGCACGTGGTGTACGGCTACGACGACGCGAACAGCTGGGTCTACTGGGGCGACCCCTGGCCCTCCAGCGACCGCTACAACTGGGCATCGCACGCCTGGTACGTCGACAACGGCTCCTTCTCCTGGACCCACTCGCTCTACCGGATAGGGGCGTGACGACCATGACCCACGTACGTGCCGCCGGCGCCGGTCTGCTCGCCGCCGCCGCCCTCGTCGCTCTCGTCGCGGTCCCCGCCGCCGCCTCCGACGTCCCGCCGACGGCGGTCACCCCGGAGACGGCGGCCTCGGCGCCCGCCACCCTCGACACGCTCTCCCGGTTCTTCGCCCGCGACGGCGCCCTCGCCCGCTCCGAGACACGCCCCCGCATCGAGGGCGCCGCCGTCCCGGTACGGGTCCTCTCACCGGAGTTCGTCGCGGGGAAGGCGGGCGCGCCGGTGGCCCGGGTCGAGTTCCACGCGAGCAAGGCCGTCGCCTCGGACGGACGGACGGCCTCCCTGTGGACCGTGCGACGCCCGGGCGGCTGGCAGGTGGTGAACATCGCCACCGGAGACGACGAGATCCGCTACGCCGCGCGGGGAGCCCGGGCGCTGCCGGGCGGGACGGTCTTCCGCGAGCCGCAGATCGACGCGTGGTACGTCCACCGGGGTGCGACGGTGATCCCGCTGGACGAGGACGCCGTGCGCGCCATCGGCGCGGCGGGGACGAGCCTGGCCGCGTACCGGCAGCGGGTCGCCGCCGCGTACGGCGACAAGCTGCCCGGCTCCGGCTACGCCCGCAAGGGCGCCGCGGGCGGCTACGGAGCCTCGGGCGGGGACGCCGTCCCCGGCACCGCCGCGGGCCCTGTCGCCCCTGATGCCCCGCTCGCCTCCGGCACGCTCCGCGGCCCCGGCGGCCCCGAGAGCGAGGGACCGCCGGCTCCCGTCCTCTCCGCCACGGCGGGCGCGGGCGCCGTCCTCGCGCTGGGCTTCCTGTCGGCGGCGGCCCGGCGTCGCCGGAGGGCACCCGGCGCTCCGGGACACGCGTCCTGACGCCACCGCCCCGCCGGGCCGGCCGCCTCCCCGCGACGGCCCGGCGGGGCACCCGGACGTCACGGGAGGGACACCCGGACTGTCGGTTCCCGCCAGTAGGGTGGGGACCATGGCCGACCCCTCCAGCTACCGCCCCAGGCCGGGACAGATCCCCGACTCGCCCGGGGTCTACAAATTCCGCGACGAGCACCACCGGGTGATCTACGTCGGCAAGGCCAAGTCCCTGCGACAGCGGCTGGCGAACTACTTCCAGCCGCTGGCGAGCCTGCACCCGCGCACGGCCACGATGGTCACCACGGCCGCCTCCGTCGAGTGGACCGTCGTCTCGACCGAGGTCGAGGCGCTCCAGCTGGAGTACTCCTGGATCAAGGAGTACGACCCGCGGTTCAACGTGAAGTACCGGGACGACAAGAGCTATCCGTACCTCGCGGTCACGCTCGACGAGGAGTTCCCCCGCGTCCAGGTCATGCGCGGCCACAAGAAGAAGGGCGTGCGCTACTTCGGGCCGTACGCGCACGCGTGGGCCATCCGCGAGACCGTCGACCTGATGCTCCGCGTCTTCCCCGTCCGCACGTGCTCGGCCGGTGTCTTCCGCAACGCCGCCTCCGCCGGGCGCCCCTGCCTCCTCGGCTACATCGGCAAGTGCTCCGCCCCCTGCGTGGGCCGGGTCACCCCGGAGGAACACCGGGACCTGGCCGAGGAGTTCAGCGACTTCATGGCCGGCCGCACCGGCACCTACATCCGCCGCCTGGAGAAGCAGATGGCGGCGGCGGCCGAGGAGATGGAGTACGAGAGGGCGGCCCGCCTCCGCGACGACATAGGGGCCCTGCGCCGGGCCATGGAGAAGAACGCCGTCGTCCTGGCCGACGCCACCGACGCCGACCTGATCGCGCTCGCGGAGGACGAGCTGGAGGCCGCCGTCCAGATCTTCCACGTCCGCGGCGGACGGGTCCGCGGCCAGCGCGGCTGGGTCACGGACAAGGTCGAGGCCGTCGCCACGGCCGGTCTCGTCGAGCACGCGATCCAGCAGTTGTACGGCGAGGAGCGCGGCGACGCCGTCCCCAAGGAGGTCCTCGTCCCGGCCCTCCCCGAGGACCTGGAAGCCGTCGGCCAGTGGCTCTCCGAGCGCCGAGGCTCGGCCGTCTCCCTGCGCGTCCCGCAGCGCGGGGACAAGAAGGACCTGATGGAGACGGTCGCGCGCAACGCCCAGCAGGCCCTCGTGCTGCACAAGACCAAGCGCGCCAGCGACCTGACCACGCGCTCCCGCGCCCTGGAGGAGATCGCCGAGGCACTGGACCTGGATTCGGCCCCGCTGCGGATCGAGTGCTTCGACATCTCGCACCTCCAGGGTGACGACGTCGTGGCCTCCATGGTCGTCTTCGAAGACGGCCTGCCCCGCAAGAGCGAGTACCGCCGCTTCCAGATCAAGGGCTTCGAGGGCCAGGACGACGTCCGCTCCATGCACGAGGTGATCAGCCGCCGCTTCAAGCGCTACCTCGCCGAGAAGGAGAGGACGGGGGAGTGGGCGCCCGAAGGCGTCGACGACACCGAGGCGGCGGAGGCCGCGGCCGCCGCCGTCGACGGCGCGGTACCCGGCGGAGCGTCCGCCGGCGCACCCGGCACCCCGGGCATCCCCGGCTCCCGCGCCCCGGGCGCCTTCGCGGCCGGGGACGGCGGCGCGGCCCCGGCCGGCGGCCCGTCCCGTTCCGGGGAGGTGCCCGCCGACGACGGGCGGCCCAAGCGCTTCGCGTACCCCCCGCAGCTCGTCGTGGTCGACGGCGGGCAGCCGCAGGTGGCCGCCGCCCGGCGGGCCCTCGACGAGCTGGGCATCGACGACATCGCCGTCTGCGGCCTCGCCAAGCGCCTCGAGGAGGTCTGGCTGCCCGGCGATGACGACCCGGTCGTGCTGCCCCGCTCCAGCGAGGGCCTGTACCTCCTTCAGCGGGTACGTGACACGGCTCACGACTTCGCCATCCGCTACCAGCGCTCGAAGCGGAACAAGCGCATCAGGACGAGCCCCCTGGACGCCGTCCCCGGTCTCGGAGACACGCGCAAGCAGGCGTTGATCAAGCATTTCGGTTCGGTGAAGCGGCTCCGACAGGCGACAATCGAGCAGATCTGCGAGGTCCCCGGCATGGGCCGCAAGACGGCCGAGGCCGTGGCGGTGGCCCTCGCCCAGGCGGCCCCGGCCGCACCCGCCGTGAACACGGCAACAGGAGAGATCATGGAAGACGACGGGGGCAGCACCGCATGACCGCGCAGGACGGGCAAGACCGGCACCGTGAGCAGGACCGGCTTGAAGAGCACGAACGGCATCAGCGAGAAGACGGAGCAGGACACATGAGTACGGGCACGGAGGCCAACGGCGACAGCACCGCCGACGCGGCCATCCCCGAGCTGGTGATCATCTCCGGCATGTCCGGCGCCGGCCGGTCCACCGCGGCGAAGTGCCTGGAGGACCTCGGCTGGTTCGTCGTCGACAACCTGCCGCCCGCGCTGATCCCCACCATGGTGGAGCTCGGCGCACGATCCCAGGGCAACGTCGCCCGGATCGCCGTCGTCGTCGACGTCCGCGGCCGGCAGTTCTTCGACGCCCTGCGGGAGTCCCTGGCCGCCCTCGACGCCCAGCAGGTCACCCGGCGGATCGTCTTCCTGGAATCCTCCGACGAGGCCCTGGTCAGGCGCTTCGAGTCGGTCCGCAGGCCGCATCCGCTCCAGGGCGACGGCCGGATCACCGACGGCATCGCCGCCGAGCGCGACCTGCTGCGCGAGCTGCGCGGCGACGCCGACCTGGTGATCGACACCTCCAGCCTCAACGTCCACGAGCTGCGGGCCAAGATGGACGCCCAGTTCGCCGGCGACGAGGAGCCGGAGCTGCGGGCCACCGTCATGTCCTTCGGATTCAAGTACGGACTGCCCGTGGACGCCGACCTCGTCGTCGACATGCGTTTCCTGCCCAACCCGCACTGGGTCCCCGAGCTGCGGCCCTTCTCCGGCCTCAACGAGGAGGTGTCGGCGTACGTCTTCAACCAGCCCGGCGCCAAGGAGTTCCTCGACCGCTACACCGAGCTGCTCCAGCTGATCGCCGCGGGCTACCGCCGCGAGGGCAAGCGGTACGTGACCATCGCCGTCGGCTGCACCGGGGGCAAGCACCGCTCCGTCGCCACGTCCGAGAAGCTCGCCGCCCGCCTCGCCGCGGAAGGGGTCGAGACCGTCGTCGTCCACCGGGACATGGGGCGCGAGTGAAGCCGTACCGCCGGCGTACGTCCACCCTCTCGGTGCGTACGCTCCGCAGGCGCGGCGCCCAGCCCAAGGTCGTCGCGCTGGGCGGCGGCATGGGCCTGTCGGCCTCCCTCGCCGCCCTGCGCCGGATCACCGGTGACCTCACCGCCGTGGTCACCGTCGCCGACGACGGCGGCTCCAGCGGCCGGCTCCGGGAGGAGCTGGGCGTGCTGCCGCCGGGGGACCTGCGCAAGGCGCTCGCCGCGCTGTGCGGCGACGACGACTGGGGCCAGACCTGGGCCCGGGTCATCCAGCACCGCTTCTCGTCCAAGGGCGACCTGCACGAGCACGCGGTCGGCAACCTGCTGATCGTGGCCTTGTGGGAGCAGCTGGGCGACCACGTCCAGGCCCTGGACCTGGTGGGCAGGCTGCTCGGCGCGCACGGCCGGGTGCTGCCCATGTCCGCCGTGCCGCTGGAGCTCCAGGCCCTGGTCAAGGGACACGATCCGTCCCGCCCGGACGACGTGGACACCGTCCGCGGCCAGGCGACGGTGGCGCTCACGCCGGGCGAGGTGCAGTCCGTGCACCTCCTCCCGCACGACCCGCCCGCCGTCCCCGAGGCCGTCGCCGCGGTCCTCGACGCCGACTGGGTGGTCCTGGGCCCCGGTTCCTGGTTCTCCTCGGTGATCCCGCACCTGCTCGTGCCCGAGCTGCTCGACGCCCTGGTCGTCACCAAGGCCCGGCGTGTCCTCTCGCTGAACCTCGCACCGCAGCCGGGAGAAACCGAGGGCTTCTCTCCGCAGCGTCATTTGGAGGTTTTGGGACGACACGCCCCTAAACTCGCCCTGGACGTGGTGCTGGCCGACGAGGCCGCCGTGCCCGACCGCGAGTCACTGTCCGACGCCGCCAAGCGGCTCGGCGCCGCGGTCGAGCTGGCGCCGGTCGCCCGGGCCGACGGTCTCCCGAAGCACGACCCGGAGCTGTTGGCCGCCGCGTACGACCGTATTTTTCGGATGCATGGAAGGATCGGCCCATGGCGATGACGGCAGCGGTGAAGGACGAGATCTCCCGGCTCCCCGTCACCCGGACCTGCTGCAGGAAGGCAGAGGTCTCGTCGATCCTGCGGTTCGCCGGCGGCCTGCACCTGGTGAGCGGGCGGATCGTGATCGAGGCGGAGCTGGACACGGCCATGGCGGCCCGGCGCCTCAAGCGGGACATCCTGGAGATCTTCGGCCACAGCTCCGAGCTGATCGTGATGGCTCCCGGAGGACTGCGGCGCGGCTCCCGGTACGTCGTACGCGTGGTGGCGGGCGGCGACCAGCTGGCGCGGCAGACCGGCCTGGTCGACGGCCGCGGCCGCCCGATCCGGGGCCTGCCCCCGCAGGTCGTCTCCGGCGCCACCTGCGACGCCGAGGCCGCCTGGCGCGGCGCGTTCCTCGCCCACGGCTCGCTGACCGAGCCGGGACGCTCCTCCTCCCTGGAGGTGACCTGCCCGGGCCCGGAGGCCGCGCTCGCCCTCGTGGGAGCGGCGCGCCGGCTGTCCATCGCCGCGAAGGCGCGTGAGGTGCGCGGCGTGGACCGGGTGGTCGTCCGCGACGGGGACGCCATCGGTGCCCTGCTGACCCGGCTCGGCGCGCACGAGTCGGTGCTGGCCTGGGAGGAGCGGCGGATGCGCCGCGAGGTGCGCGCCACCGCCAATCGCCTGGCCAACTTCGACGACGCCAACCTGCGCCGCTCGGCCCGCGCGGCGGTCGCCGCCGGGGCCCGGGTCCAGCGGGCCCTGGAGATCCTCGGCGAGGAGGTGCCCGAGCACCTCGCCGCCGCCGGCCGGCTGCGCATGGAGCACAAGCAGGCCTCTCTGGAGGAGCTGGGCGCGCTCGCCGACCCGCCGCTGACCAAGGACGCCGTCGCGGGCCGGATCCGCCGTCTGCTCGCCATGGCCGACAAGCGGGCCCAGGACCTGGGCATCCCGGGGACGGAGTCCAACCTGTCGGAGGAGCTGGACGACAGTCTCGTCGGCTGACCTCCCGTCTTGCCCAACTCGCCGCTGCCGGTGCCTTTCTGAGGCACCGGCAGTTTGCGTCGGCGCACCGGAGGCCTCCTTGACATGATCAAGGACTCTCATGAGCCTGTCGTCTGTTCACCTTCGTGGCAGACAACAGCAAGGGGGGCTCATGAGACGCAGAGCGAGATCCATCCTCGCCGCGGCTTCACTGCTGATCGCCGGCCTGGCGACGGCACCCGTCGCCGACGCGCAACCCCGGGACACCGACGGCGGCGACGCCCTCTCCGTATGGCGGGCCGAGGTCAGCCGGGAACAGGTGCCGCTGCTCCTCGACGCCGGTACCGACGCGCACGAACTCACCGAACTGGTGCCCGAGAAGGGCTCCGCCACCCTCGAACTCCACCTCACCGGGAAGCAGGCGGACCGGCTGCGCGGCAAGGGGGTCGAACTCGCCGAGCACACCCTCTCCGAGCGGACCGCCCGGCGCGTCGCCGGGGCGGGGGACGGCGTCTTCCGCCCCTACGGCGGAGCCGGCGGCCTGAAGCAGGAGATCCTCGCCACCGCCCGGGCCCACCCCGGACTGACCAAGGTGATCTCCATCGGCAAGACCGTCAGGGGGCAGGACATCCTCGCCCTCAAGATCGGCAAGGGCGCGGCGACGTCCCGGGACGGCTCCAGGCCCGCCACGCTCTACGTCTCCAACCAGCACGCCCGCGAGTGGATCACCACCGAGATGACCCGGCGGCTGATGCACCACTACCTCGACGGCTACGGCAAGGACCCCCGGCTCACCAAGGTCGTGGACACGACCGAGCTGTGGTTCGTGCTCTCCGCCAACCCGGACGGCTACGACCACACCCACGCCGACCCCGAGAACCGTCAGTGGCGCAAGAACCTCCGCGACAACGACGGCGACGGGAGGATCGGGCCGGGCGACGGCGTCGACCTCAACCGCAACTTCGCCTACAAGTGGGGCTACGACAACGAGGGCTCGTCACCCGACCCGGCCGACGAGACCTTCCGCGGGACCCGCCCCATGTCCGAGCCGGAGACCAGGGCGCTCGACGCCTTCCAGCGGCGCATCGGCTTCCAGTACGGCATCAACTACCACTCCGCCGCCCAGCTGCTGCTCTACGGCGTGGGCTGGCAGGTCGCCACCGACACCCCCGACGACGTGGCGCTCGAGGCGCTCGCCGGCACCCCGGAGAAGTCGGCCGTCCCCGGCTACCGCCCGCAGGTCTCCTCCGAGCTCTACACCACCAACGGCGAGGCCGACGGACACGCCGCCAACGTCAACGGGATGCAGATGTTCACCCCGGAGATGTCGACCTGTGCCACCGCCTCGCGCGTCGATCCCACCGACGCCTGGGAGGCCGCCGACTGCGCCTCCGTCTTCACCTTCCCCGACGACGAGAAGCTGATCCAGGCGGAGTTCGCGAAGAACGTCCCCTTCGCCCTCGCCGTCGCGGAGAGCGCGGCCCGGCCGGACAGGCCCGTCTCCGTCACCGGGAACGACGCCCCCGACTTCACCCCGCACGCCTTCGCCACCTCCTACGCCCGCGGCGGCGACCAGGAGGTGTCCGTCACCGCGCGGAAGTCCCTGCGCGCCAAGGAGCTGAGGTACCGCGTCAACGGCGGCCGGACGCAGAGCGAGCGGCTGGAGGCGTGGAAGGGCGGCGAGACGTACGGCGGCGAGGACAACCTCTACTTCGACCAGTACCGGGCCGAGGTGGAGGACGCCGGGCCGGGCGACACCGTCGAGGTCTGGTTCACCGCCCGCACCCGCGAGGGCCGGGCGACGGCGTCCAAACCGTTCACGTACACCGTGGCCGAGCGGCCGCGCGGCGACGTCCTCGTCCTCGCCGAGGAGGGCGGCACGACCGCAGCCCGCCACACCGCGGCCTATGCGAAGGCACTCGCCGACAGCGGCCGCAAGGCCGCCGTCTGGGACGTCGCCACCCAGGGCGTGCCGCACCCCCTCGGCATCCTGAGCCACTTCCGTACCGTCGTCTGGTACACCGGCGCCGAGCAGCCCTCCGGACCGGTCATGCTGGCCGTCCGCGACTACCTCAACGAGGGCGGCAAGCTCGTCAACGCCGGCGAGAAGTCCGGCGGCCTGGTCGACATCGGCCGCGCCGACTCCAACGACTTCGCCCAGTACTACCTCGGCGCCTACCACCGGGCCGGCCTGAAGAACCCGCCCGGCTTCACCGGAGCGGGCGGATTCGCCGGCGCCTCGGCCACCCTCGGCGCGGCCGAAGGCAACCCGCTGGACAACGCCGGCGCGTACACCGTCACCTCGGACACCCTGCCCCCGCGGCAGTTCCCCGCCTTCGGCAGCAGCGCCTCGGCCGGCGACTACCCGGGGGTCCGCACCCCCTTCGAGCCGTACGAGGGCTCGTACTTCGCCGCCGTGCGCCATGCCGACGACACCTGGAGCCGCCTCACCCGCACCGTCGACCTCACCGGCGTCGGGGCCGACGCGAAGCCGACCCTGTCCTTCCAGGTCAGCTACGACACCGAGCCCGGCTACGACAACCTCGTGGTCGAGGCCCACACCGCCGGTCTCGACGACTGGACCACGCTGCCGGACGCCAACGGCGGCACCTCCACCGCCGCCCCGGCCGACTGCGGAGAGGGCTACTACGTCCAGGGCCACCCCTTCCTCACCCGCTATCTGACCGTCGGCGAGGACGGCTGCGCCACCACCGGAACCACCGGTTCCTGGAACGCCTTCACCGGCCCCTCCCACGGCTGGCGTCAGGCGTCGATCGACCTCAGCGCCTACGCCGGCAAGCGGGTCGAGCTGTCGATCTCGTACATCTCGGACCCCGGTACCGGGGAGACGGGCGCCTTCGTCGACGACACCAGGCTCGTCGTCGGCGGTACCGAGGGCGACGCCGAGGGCTTCGAGACCGCCCTCGGCGCCTGGTCCGTACCGGGGCCGCCGGCCGGCAGCCCCGGGAACGGAACGGACTGGACCCGCTCCACGGGGCTCTTCCACTCACAGGCGGCGGTCACCACACGTGACACCGTCCTGCTCGGATTCGGCCTGGAGCACGTCACCCGCGCGGAGGAGCGCGCGGCACTGATCAGGAAGGCGCTCCGCGCGGTGCACGGCTGAGCGACCACCCGCCCCTTTGATCACAGTCAGTGATCGGGATGAAAGGCGCATCGTGGCTCGAACCCGCCGGTAGTCACGGGCCACGGTGCATTCCCAGGGGGTTACGACCGCACACGATGTCACTCTGAGCCGACGGGAGAGGTAGGGTCGTAAGCGGTCGGGGACATCCCTAAAAGAATCTCGCCGGCGTCGAAACCCGGCGTACCTAACGAGGAGATCGGTTCGTGACGATCCGCGTAGGCATCAACGGCTTTGGCCGCATCGGTCGCAACTACTTCCGCGCGCTCCTTGAGCAGGGTGCCGACATCGAGATCGTGGCTGTCAACGACCTGGGTGACACCGCGACCACTGCTCACCTGCTGAAGTACGACACGATCCTGGGACGCCTCAAGGCCGAGGTCACCCACACCGCCGACACCATCACCGTCGACGGCCACACCATCAAGGTGCTCTCCGAGCGCAACCCGGCCGACATCCCCTGGGGTGAGCTGGGTGTCGACATCGTCATCGAGTCGACCGGCATCTTCACCAAGAAGGCCGACGCCGAGAAGCACATCGCCGGTGGCGCCAAGAAGGTCCTCATCTCGGCTCCGGCCAAGGACGAGGACATCACCATCGTGATGGGCGTCAACCAGGACAAGTACGACGCGGCCAACCACCACGTCATCTCCAACGCCTCCTGCACCACCAACTGTGTGGCGCCGATGGCCAAGGTCCTCGACGAGAACTTCGGCATCGTCAAGGGTCTGATGACGACGGTCCACGCGTACACCAACGACCAGCGCATCCTGGACTTCCCGCACTCCGACCTGCGTCGCGCCCGCGCCGCCGCGGAGAACATCATCCCCACCACCACCGGTGCCGCCAAGGCCACCGCCCTGGTCCTCCCGCAGCTCAAGGGCAAGCTGGACGGCATCGCCATGCGCGTCCCGGTCCCGACCGGCTCGGCCACCGACCTCGTCGTGACCCTCCAGCGCGAGGTCACCAAGGACGAGGTCAACGCCGCCTTCAAGAAGGCGTCCGAGGACGGCGACCTCAAGGGCATCCTGTACTACACCGAGGACCCGATCGTGTCCTCGGACATCGTCAGCGACCCGGCCTCCTGCACCTTCGACTCCTCCCTGACCATGGTCCAGGAGGGGAACTCGGTGAAGATCCTCGGCTGGTACGACAACGAGTGGGGTTACTCCAACCGTCTCGTCGACCTCACCGTCTTCGTCGGCGGTCAGCTCTAAGCAAGCCTCAGGGCAGGCACCCCTTGATGTGAGCGCAGGGCTCGGACAGCGTAACGTCGCGCTGTACGAGCCCTGTCTCGTGTGCTCCACCGCGTTCCAAGGAGTCAGGACAAGATGAAGACGATCGACGAGCTTCTCGCCGAAGGCGTCGCCGGCAAGCGGGTATTCGTCCGCGCCGACCTCAACGTGCCACTGGACGGCACGAACATCACCGACGACGGCCGGATCCGCGCCGTCCTTCCCACGGTCAAGGCCCTCGCCGGCGCCGGTGCCCGTGTCGTGGTCGCCTCGCACCTCGGCCGCCCCAAGGGTGCCCCGGACCCGGCGTTCTCCCTCGCCCCGGCCGCCGCCCGCCTCGGCGAACTGCTCGGCACCGCCGTGGCCTTCGCGACCGACACGGTCGGCGACTCCGCCACCTCCACCGTCGCGGGCCTCGCCGACGGCCACGTGGCCGTGATCGAGAACCTCCGGTTCAACGCCGGCGAGACGTCGAAGGACGACGCCGAGCGCGGCGCGTTCGCGGACCGGCTCGCCGCCCTCGCCGACCTCTACGTCGGCGACGGCTTCGGCGCCGTGCACCGCAAGCACGCCTCGGTCTTCGACCTCCCGGCCCGCCTTCCGCACGCCGCCGGCTACCTCATCGCCACCGAGGTCGGCGTCCTGAGGAAGCTGACCACCGACGTCAAGCGCCCGTACGTCGTCGTCCTGGGCGGCGCCAAGGTCTCCGACAAGCTGGCCGTGATCGACCAGCTGCTCGGCAAGGCCGACCGCCTGCTGATCGGCGGCGGCATGGCGTACACCTTCCTCTACGCCAAGGGCCACGAGGTCGGCATCTCCCTGCTCCAGAAGGACCAGGTGGACGTCGTCAAGGAGTACATGGAGCGCGCCGAGAAGAACGGCGTGGAGCTCGTGCTCCCGGTCGACGTCCTGGCCTCCGGCGAGTTCCCGGACCTGAAGACCAAGGCCCCGGCGGAGTTCATCACGGTCGACGCGGACAAGATCCCCGCCGACAAGGAGGGCCTCGACATCGGCCCGAAGACGCGGGAGCTGTACGCGTCGAAGATCGCCGACGCGGAGACCGTCTTCTGGAACGGTCCGCTGGGCGTCTTCGAGCACCCCGACTACGCGGGCGGCACTGCCGCCGTCGCGCAGGCGCTGGTCGACAGCGACGCGTACACCGTCGTGGGCGGTGGCGACAGCGCCGCCGCCGTCCGGACCCTGGGCTTCGACGAGAACGCCTTCGGCCACATTTCCACCGGTGGTGGCGCCAGCCTCGAATACCTCGAGGGCAAGACGCTCCCCGGCCTCGCCGCTCTGGAGGACTGAGAAAAAGTGACTTCGCGTACCCCGCTGATGGCGGGCAACTGGAAGATGAACCTCAACCACCTCGAGGCCATCGCACACGTCCAGAAGCTCGCCTTCGCCCTCACCGACAAGGACTACGACGCCGTCGAGGTCGCGGTCCTGGTGCCCTTCACCGACCTGCGGTCCGTCCAGACCCTGGTCGACGGCGACAAGCTCAAGATCAAGTACGGCGCCCAGGACCTCTCGGCGCACGAGTCCGGTGCCTACACCGGTGAGATCTCGGGCGCGATGCTGTCCAAGCTGAAGTGCGCCTACGTCGCCGTGGGCCACTCCGAGCGCCGGCAGTACCACGCCGAGTCCGACGAGGTCTGCAACGCCAAGGTGAAGGCCGCGTACCAGCACGGTCTGACCCCGATCCTGTGCGTCGGCGAGGGCCTGGACGTCCGCAAGGCCGGCGAGCAGGTCCCGTACACCCTGAAGCAGCTCGACGGCGGCCTGAAGGACGTCCCGGCCGAGCAGGCCGAGTCCGTCGTCATCGCCTACGAGCCGGTGTGGGCCATCGGCACCGGCGAGGTGGCCACCCCCGAGGACGCGCAGGAGGTCTGCGGCGCGATCCGCGGGCGTCTCGCGGAGCTGTACTCGCAGGAGCTGGCCGACAAGGTCCGCATCCAGTACGGCGGCTCGGTGAAGGCCGGGAACGTCGCCGCGATCATGGCGCAGCCGGACGTCGACGGCGCCCTGGTGGGCGGCGCGGCGCTGGACGCGGACGAGTTCGTGAGGATCGTCCGCTTCCGCGACCAGTGAGTATGCGGTAGCGACGATCCGTCGTACCCTTGCGGGGGCCGACCAGGCTGTGTGAGCCTGTCGGCCCCCGTCGTTCGTACTTTTCCGAGAATTGCCAGGAAGTAGGGTCCAGCCGTGGTTATGGGGTTCTCGATCGCCCTGATCGTCTTCAGCGCGCTGCTGATGCTGCTCGTGCTGATGCACAAGGGGAAGGGCGGCGGCCTCTCCGACATGTTCGGTGGAGGTATGCAGTCCTCCGTCGGCGGCTCCTCCGTCGCCGAGCGCAACCTGGACCGGATCACCGTGGTGGTCGGTCTGCTGTGGTTCGCGTGCATTATCGTACTTGCACTTCTGATGAAGGTGAACGGCTGAGCGCTCGTGCCGGCGTTGCGGAGTTCTGTGTAACTCCAATCACTGGACGCGCGTTGGGCCTTACGTAGACTGGGGCATCTTCGAGCACCATCACGCAGGGAGTTACGACCGTGGCAAGTGGCAACGCGATCCGGGGAAGCCGGGTCGGAGCGGGGCCGATGGGGGAGGCCGAGCGGGGCGAGTCGGCGCCGCGCCTCCGCATCTCCTTCTGGTGCTCGAACGGGCACGAGACGCAGCCGAGCTTCGCCAGTGACGCGCAGGTTCCGGAGACGTGGGACTGCCCGCGCTGCGGTTTCCCGGCCGGACAGGACCGGGACAACCCGCCGGACCCGCCGCGCACGGAGCCGTACAAGACGCATCTCGCGTACGTACGCGAGCGGCGCAGCGACGCCGACGGTGAGGCGATCCTCGCCGAGGCGCTCGCCAAACTGCGCGGCGAGATTTGAGTCCGGTGTGAAGGTGTGACGAACGGGCCCTGCCCGCGAACCGAGTTCGCGGGCAGGGCCCGTTCGCATGGTCTCCGCCCGGTCGGCCGCGCTTGCCGGCGGCGCTTCTCAGCGGTGCTTGTCGGCGATGTGCGCGGTGAGCGCCATGGACGCCGTCGACCGCTGGTAGGTCAGCTGCGCCACGCGCGCGTAGAGGCAGTCGAGGATCAGCAGCACCGAGTGCCGCGTCCCGAACCCGCCGCGCCGGAAGCCCGTCTCGGCCGAGGTCGAGGTCAGATGGATCCCGGCGGCCCGGGCCACGGGGGAGCGCGGATCGCCGGTCACCGCGATCGTCGAGGCGCCCCGCTCCGCCGCCAGCCGCAGCGGGGCGAGCACCTCGCGGGTGGCACCGGAGTGCGAGAGCGCCACGACCGCGTCCGCGGGTGTCAGGAGCGCGGCCGAGGTCTCCGCCGCGTGCACCTCCGTCCAGCCGCGTGCGTCGCACCCGATGCCGAAGAGCCGCGCCTCGGTCTCCAGGGCGACGACCCCGGAGGCCCCCACGCCGTAGACGTCGACCCGGCGGGCCGTGGCGAGGGTCCGGGCCGCGCGGTCGAGGGCGTCCAGGTCCAGCCGCTCGGCGGTACGGCGCAGGGCCTGGAGATCGGCGCGGGCGACGGCCGCGACGACCTGGTCGAGCGGGTCGTCGGGCCCGATGTCCGGACCGAGAGGGCGCGCCTCCTCGCGGTGGTCCTCCTGGCCCTGCTCCTGGGCCAGGGCGAGCAGCAAGGCCTGGTACGAGTCGAGGCCCACGGCCTGGCAGAAGCGGGTCACCGTGGCCTGGGACGTGCCGGTGCGCCGCCCCAGCTCGGCCGCGGAGACGCCCGCCACCCGCCGCGGTTCCTCCAGCACCCAGCGGCCGACCTTCCGCAGGGAACCGGACATACGGGGGAGTTCGGAACGGATGAGCGCGGTGATCACGGCGCCTGGCTCCTGTCCGGGTGTGTCGGGGGTCTTGTCGAGGCGTGAATCTATCAACCACCATGCGGGCTGATGAACGAATCCGGGATTCAGGCGGGGGCGGCGGCCGGAGCGGCCGGCGCGGTGGCGGGCCGCGCGGTGGTCGTCGGCCTCGACGCCGGCGGTACGCGGACCAGGGCCCGGCTCGCCGACGCGGCGACCGGCGAGACGCTGGGGGAGGGAGCGAGCGGCCCCGGCAACGCGCTGAGCGTCCCGCGCGACGCTCTGGCGCGGAACCTGGCGGCGGCCGTCGGACGGGCCGTGCCGCGCGGGCGGCGGGGCGCGGTCCTGGCCGTCGTGGCCGGCTTCGCGGGTGGCGGGCCGGGCGGCGGCCGCGACAACGCCCGCACGGCGCTGGCCGAGGCGCTGGGCGCGACCGGGATCGTCCCGGGGCGCGTCGAGGTCTACGGCGACGCGGACATCGCCTTCGCCTCGGGACCCGGCACGCCCACCGACGGGCTCGTCCTCATCGCGGGGACGGGCGCGGCTGCCGCGCGGGTGGAGCGCCGCAGGGCGGTCCTGACCGTGGACGGCGACGGCTGGCTGCTCGGTGACGGGGGAAGCGGGTTCTGGCTGGGGCGGGAGGCCCTGCGGGCCGTCCTGCGCTCCCTCGACGGGCGCGGCCCGGCCACGGCGCTCGCCGGCCCGGTCGGGGAGCTGTGCGGCGGCCTGAGCAAGGAGGACATCGTCGGGTACGGCTACGGGGGGCACCCGGTCCGCCTCGCGGCGCTGAGCCCTCTCGTGGTGGACGCCGAACGCGCCGGGGACGCGGTCGCCCGCGAACTGCTGGACCGGGCGGCCGGGGAACTGGCCGCCACCGTCGAGGCGTTGGCGCCCCGCCCGGGCGAGCCACTGGTCGTCACGGGCGGCCTCCTCGGCCCCGAGGGCCCTCTGCTGCCCCGACTCGCCGCCCACACGACCGCGCTGGGCCTGACCCCCCTCCCGTCCTCGGACGGCCTCACCGGCGCGGTGGCGCTGGCGCGCCTCCCGTACTGAACGCCGGTGCCCGGCGTTCCCCCGCGAGGCACGCGCCCTTGACGCGCCTCGGTCGGCGCTGGTTCATTGATTCGGATTACTCTCCCGAGATCGGTTCATCGAACCAGTGGAGGTTCGCCCATGCCCCGACACCCCCTCGGCGCCGACCTGTTCGCCGACCACGCGCGGGCCGCCGTCGAACGGGCCGTCGCCGCCGGCAAGGACTCCGTCCCCGCGGCCGCCCGGCTCTTCGCCGACTGTGTCGCCGCCGACGGAGTGATCCACGCCTTCGGAACCGGGCACTCCCAGGCCGCCGCGCTGGAGATCGCCGGACGGGCCGGCGGGCTCGTCCCCACCAGCCGGCTCTCCCTCGCCGACCTCGTCCTGCGCGGCGGCGAGGACCCGGCCGTGCTCGCCGACCCGCTCCTGGAGCGCTCCCCGGGTCTCGCCGAGCGGCTCTACGCCCTGGCCACGCCCCGGCCCCAGGACCTGTTCGTCATCATCTCCCACTCCGGGGTCAACAACTCCGTCGTCGACCTTGCCCTGAAGGTCACCGGAGCCGGGCACGGACTGGTCGCCCTCACCTCCCTGGAACACACCCACGCCGTCCCCGCCCTCCACCCCAGCGGCCGGCGGCTCGCCGACCTGGCCGACGCCGTCCTCGACAACTGCGCTCCCACCGGCGACGCCCTGCTGCCGCTTCCCGACGGCGGAGCGCTCTGCGGCGTCTCCACCCTCACCTCCTCCCTCCTCGTGCAGATGGTCGTCGCCGAGGCGGTCGCCCTGCTCCTCGCCGAGGGCCACCAGCCGCCGGTGTACGTCTCCGCCAACCTGCCGGGCGGCCACGAGCGCAACGCGGCCCTGGAGGCCCACTACGCGGGCCGCCTCCACCGCGGCGGTCACTGACACCCGGTCACCGCCGCTCCGCACCCCGGCGACGGCACCCGTTCACGGCGCCGTCGCGTCGTCGGCACCGGCGATCAATTAGGTTGGGACGGCAGCGGGGCAAGCAGGCAGTGAGAGAAGAAGTGGGCGATGTCCGAGATGAAGACCGAAGGCCGCGTGAGGCTCAACCAGACGCCGGAGTGGGCCGCCCTCGGCAAGCACCGTGAGCAGTGGGGCGAGACCCATCTGCGCGACCTGTTCGCGGCCGACCCCGACCGGGGCACCGGATACACCCTGCGGGTCGGCGACCTGTATCTGGACTACTCGAAGCACCTCGTGACCGACGAGACGCTGGCGCTGCTGCGCGAGCTGGCCGTCGCCACCGGGGTCGCCGAGCTGCGCGACGCCATGTTCCGCGGCGAGCGGATCAACACCACCGAAGACCGGGCGGTGCTGCACACCGCGCTGCGCGCCCCGCGCGACGCGGTCGTCGAGGTCGACGGCGAGAACGTCGTGCCCGCCGTCCACGCCGTCCTCGACAAGATGGGCGCCTTCGCCGACAAGGTCCGCGCGGGCGAGTGGACCGGCCACACCGGCAAGCCCGTCAAGAACATCGTGAACATCGGCATCGGCGGCTCCGACCTCGGTCCCGCCATGGCCTACGAGGTGCTGCGCTCCTACACGCGACGGGACCTGACGGTCCGTTTCGTCTCCAACGTCGACGGCGCCGACCTCCACGAGGCCGTCCACGACCTCGACCCGGCCGAGACGCTCTTCATCGTCGCCTCGAAGACCTTCACCACCATCGAGACGATCACCAACGCCACCTCGGCCCGGAACTGGCTCCTCACCGAGCTGGGGGCGGGCCAGGAAGCGGTCGCCAAGCACTTCGTGGCGCTGTCGACCAACGCCGAGAAGGTCGAGGAGTTCGGCATCGACACGGCCAACATGTTCGAGTTCTGGGACTGGGTCGGCGGCCGCTACTCCTACGACTCGGCCATCGGCCTCTCGCTGATGATCGCCATCGGCCCGGACCGCTTCCGCGAGATGCTCGACGGCTTCCACCTCGTCGACGAGCACTTCCGCACGGCCCCCGCCGAGGAGAACGCGCCGCTGCTGCTCGGCCTGCTCGGCGTCTGGTACGGAGCGTTCTTCGACGCCCAGTCGCACGCCGTGCTGCCGTACTCGCACTACCTGTCGAAGTTCACCGCGTACCTCCAGCAGCTCGACATGGAGTCCAACGGAAAGTCCGTCGACCGGGACGGCGTCCCCGTCGACTGGCAGACCGGGCCCGTGGTCTGGGGCACCCCCGGCACCAACGGGCAACACGCCTACTACCAGTTGATCCACCAGGGCACCAAGGTCATCCCGGCCGACTTCATCGGCTTCGCCGAGCCGGTCGCCGGCCTGCTGCCGGGCCTGGTCGCCCAGCACGACCTGCTCATGGCCAACTTCTTCGCCCAGACCCAGGCGCTGGCCTTCGGCAAGACCCCCGAGGAGGTGCGGGCCGAGGGCGTGGCGGAGGAACTGGTCCCGCACAAGACCTTCCGGGGCAACCACCCCACCACCACCATCCTGGCCACGGAGCTCACGCCCTCCGTCCTCGGCCAGCTCATCGCCCTGTACGAGCACAAGGTGTTCGTCCAGGGTGCCGTCTGGAACATCGACTCCTTCGACCAGTGGGGCGTCGAGCTCGGCAAGGTCCTCGCCAAGAAGATCGAGCCGGTCCTGACCCGGGGCGAGGGCGGCGAGCGGCTCGACGGCTCCACCGCCGGCCTCGTCGCCGCCTACCGTTCCCTGCGCGGACGCGGCTGATCCGATGAGGGGGGAGGACGCGGTGGGGGCCGGGGTGCGGCTCCGGCCGCCGAACAACACGCTGGACCGACGGGCCGTCACCTGGTGGCGGACCCAGTGGCTGGTGACGACCGCCGTCCCGGTGCTCGTCCTCGGCGTGCTCGGCGCCCTGGTCACGCCCGCCCGGTTCTGGCTGCTGCTCGCCGCCGGGGTCCTGGCGGTCCTGGGCCTGGCCTGCACCGCGTTCCTCCCCGCCTGGTGGTTCACGGTGCACCGCTGGGAGGTCACCGACGACGCCGTCTACGTCCGCACCGGGGCCTTCTGGCAGGAGTGGCGGATCGCCCCGATGTCCCGCATCCAGACCGTCGACACCGTCCGCGGGCCGCTGGAACAGGCCTTCGGACTCGCCACCGTGACCGTGACGACCGCGTCCTCCAAGGGCGCCCTCAGGATCGAGGGCCTCGACCACGAACTCGCCGCCGGCCTCGCCGAGAAGCTGACCCGCATCACCCAGGCCACGCCCGGGGACGCGACGTGACGCCCGCCGAGGACTGGCGACGCCTGGACCGCCGTACGGTCCTGGTCACCGCCGCCGTCCTCGCGGGCGTCGCCGGCGGCGCCGGGCTGCCCACCGTCCTCGGCCTGGCGGGCTCCATGCCGCTGTGGCAGGCAGTCGGCTGGGTCCTGGCCGGGGCGGCCCTGCTCGTCACCGGAGGCTCCGCCGCCGACTACGTCCGCTGGCGCCGCACCCGCTACCGCATCGGCGCCGAGCGCGCCGAACTCCACACCGGACTCCTGCTGGTCAAACGGCGCTCCCTCGCCCGTGAGCGCATCCGCAGCGTCGACCTCACCGCCCACCCGCTGCAGCGCGTCCTCGGCCTCGTGAAAGTCCGCATCGGCACCGGCGAGAACAGCGGCGGCGGCGACTCCACCCTCGAACTCGACCCCGTCGGCCGGGCGGAGGGGGAGCGGCTCCGGCGTGAACTCCTCGACCGCCGGATCCCGGCCGCGCTCGACGGCCGGCACGACGGCGCGCTCGCCGACCTCGACCCGCGCTGGATCCGCTACGCCCCCGTCTCCTTCGTCGTCCCGCTCCTCGGCGGCGCCGCCGCCGGAGCCGTGATGCAGGTCAGCCAGTGGTTCGGAGCCCAGGGCGAGGTCATCGACTGGGTCGGCGACCGCTTCCAGGACACCCCCCTCGTCTGGGCGATCGTCGTCCTGGTGCTGCTCGCCGTCCTCGCCGGGATCGTCGGGGCGCTCGGCCTCTGGGTCGAGATGTGGTGGAACTACCGGCTGGAGCGCGAACCCGGCGGCACCCTGCGGGTGCGCCGTGGGCTGTTCACCGCCCGCTCGGTCTCGATCGAGGAACGGCGGCTGCGCGGTGTCGAAATCGTCGAGCCGCTCGGCGTACGGCTCTGCCGCGCCGCCCGCGTCGACGCCGTCGCCACCGGGCTGACCCACGACGACGAGGACAGGCACGGAGACCACAGGACCCTGCTGCCTCCCGCGCCGCGCGCCGTCGCGGACCGGGTCGCGGCCCAGGTGCTGCGCGAGCCCGAGGCGCCCACCGGGGCCCCGCTCGTCGCCCACCCCCGCGCCGCCCGCACCCGGCGGCTGCGCTGGGCCCTGTGGGCCGCCGGCGCGCCGGTCGCGGTCCTGGCGGGGCTGGGAGCCCTCCTGACCCCCGCCCTGTTCTACGTCGCGGCCGGCTGCGCCCTCGTCCTGGTCCCGCTCGGCGTCCTCCTCGCCCTCGACGCCTACCGCGGCCTCGGACACGGCCTCACGGACGGCTATCTCGTCACCCGGTCCGGCACGGTACGGCGGGCCACCGTCGCGCTCCAGCGGAGCGGCGTGATCGGATGGACCGTCAAGCAGTCCGTCTTCCAGCGCCGGGCGGGAGTCCTCACGCTCACCGCGACCACCGCGGCGGGGCAGGGGGCCTACGCCGTCCTCGACGCCGGCGAGAGCGAGGGCCTCGCCTTCGCCGCCACGGCGGTGCCCGGTCTCCTCGCTCCCTTCCTGGAGACCGTACCGACGCCGAAGGCCCGGTCCACCCACGGGTGAACCGGGCCTCCGTGACCGCCGGTCAGGCCCTCCGCCGGGCCGTCCGTCAGGCGGACGCCGTCGGGTAGAGGTCGCGCGGCAGCTCCGAGGCCGCCGCGGCGTCGAGCAGCCACAGCGTCCGGGAGCGGCCGTACGCACCGGCCGCCGGTGCCTGGATCTCGCCCGCGCCCGACAGCGCGATCGCCGCGGCCTTCGCCTTGTCCTCACCCGCCGCGAGCAGCCAGACCTCACGCGCCGCCCGGATCGCCGGAAGCGTCAGCGAGACGCGGGTGGGCGGTGGCTTGGGCGCGCCGTGCACACCCACCACCGTCCGTTCGGTCTCGCGCACCGCCGGAAGCTCCGGGAAGAGAGAGGCCACATGGGTGTCGGGCCCGACACCCAGCATCAGCACGTCGAACGACGGGACGGCGCCGTGGTCCTCCGGGCCGGCGGCGGCGGCCAGTTCGGCCGCGTAGGCCGCCGCGGCCGCCTCCACGTCGTCGCCGTGCGGGCCGTCCGACGCCGGCATGGCGTGCACCCGGGCCGGGTCCAGCGGCACGCTGTCGAGCAGTGCCGCACGGGCCTGGGTGACATTGCGCTCCGGGTCGCCCTCGGGCAGGAACCGCTCGTCACCCCACCACAGGTCGAGCCGCGACCAGTCGACCGCGTCCCGGGCGGGCGCCGAACCGAGCGCCGCGAGCAGCCCGTTGCCGTTGCGGCCCCCGGTGAGCACCACCGACGCCGAGCCGCGGGCGGCCTGGGCGTCCACGATCCGCGTGATCAGCCGTGCCGCGGCCGCCTGGGCCATCAGCTCCTTGTCGCGATGGACGACGAGCTGCGGAGCGCTCACTTGGCCGCCGCCTTCCTGGCCGGCTTCTTCGCCGGCGAGGGAGCGGTGCCGGCGGCCGGAGCCGCCGCGGCCGGGACCTGCTCGACCGGATCGGGAGCCGTCAGCGCGGCGTTCTCCTCCAGCCGGTGCACGCCGTAGCGCAGCGCCGAGGCGTAGGTGTCGTCCGGGTCGAGCCGCCGCAGCTCCTCCGCGATCAGCTCCGCCGTCTCACGGCGCTTCAGCGCCACGGCACGGTCGGGCTGTCCCTCGATGTGGAGCGTCGCCAGGGAGCCGTCCGGCCGGTCGAGCACGATCGGCCCGCCTGTGGACTCCATCCGTACGGAGGTGAGACCGGGGCCGGACGACGTGGACCGCCGTACCGGCACCTTCAGCCGGTCCGCCAGCCACATGGCGAGCAGCTCGACGCTCGGGTTGAACTCCTCGCCCTCCACCTCCGCCGAGGTGACCTCGCACACGACCTGGTCGAGCGCGGCGGCCAGCATCGAACGCCACGGGGTGATCCGGGTCCAGGAGAGGTCGGTGTCGCCCGGGGTGTACCGCTCCGCGCGGCCGGTCAGCTCGTGGATCGGCTGCTCGCAGGCGTAGGTGTCGGTCACCCGCCGCTGGGCGAGCGCGCCCAGCGGGTCGTTCGCCGGGTCGGCCGGGGCGTTGACCGGCCACCAGACGACGACGGGCGCGTCGGGCAGCAGCAACGGAAGGACCACCGACTGGGCGTGGTCGACGACATCGCCGTACAGCCGCAGGACGACCGTCTCGCCCGTGCTGGCGTCGGCGCCGAGGCGGACCTCGGCGTCGAGCCGGGCCTTCGCGCGGTCCCGCGGCGAGCGCGAGACCCGCTTGATGACCACCAGCGTCCGCGAGGGGTGCTCGCGGGACGCGTCGTTGGCGGCCTTCAGGGCGTCGTAGGCGTTCTCCTCGTCGGTCACGATGACGAGGGTGAGCACCATGCCGACGGCCGGCGTGCCGATGGCCCGCCGTCCGAGCACCAGCGCCTTGTTGATCTTGCTGGACGTGGTGTCCGTCAGGTCGGTCTTCATGGCCTGCGCCAACTCCGTCCGTCTCGTGCGAGCATGTCGTCCGCCTCGACCGGACCCCAGGTGCCGGACTGGTACTGCGCGGGCTTGCCGTGCTTGTCCCAGTACTGCTCGATCGGGTCGAGGATCTTCCAGGACAGCTCGACCTCCTCGACCCGGGGGAAGAGGTTGGAGTCGCCGAGGAGCACGTCGAGGAGGAGCCGCTCGTACGCCTCGGGGCTGGACTCCGTGAAGGACTCGCCGTAGGCGAAGTCCATCGACACGTCACGGACCTCCATCGAGGTGCCCGGGACCTTGGAGCCGAACCGCATGGTCACGCCCTCGTCCGGCTGCACCCGGATGACCAGGGCGTTCTGGCCCAGCTCCTCCGTCGCGGTGGAGTCGAACGGGGAGTGCGGGGCGCGCTGGAAGACGACCGCGATCTCGGTGACGCGGCGGCCGAGCCGCTTGCCCGTCCGCAGGTAGAAGGGGACACCCGCCCAGCGGCGGTTGTCGATCTCCAGCTTGATGGCAGCGAAGGTGTCGGTCTTGGACTTGGGGTCGATCCCCTCCTCCTCCAGATAGCCGACGGCCTTCGCGCCGCCCTGCCAACCGGCGGCGTACTGGCCGCGCACGGTCGAGGCGCCCAGGTCCTTCGGCAGCTTCACCGCGCCGAGGACCTTGGTCTTCTCGGCGGCGAGCGCGTCCGCGTCGAAGGAGGCGGGCTCCTCCATCGCGGTCAGCGCGAGCAGCTGGAGGAGGTGGTTCTGGATGACGTCACGGGCGGCGCCGATGCCGTCGTAATAGCCGGCGCGGCCGCCGATGCCGATGTCCTCTGCCATGGTGATCTGCACGTGGTCGACGTAGGACCGGTTCCAGATCGGCTCGAAGAGGGTGTTGGCGAACCGGAGCGCCAGGATGTTCTGGACGGTCTCCTTGCCCAGGTAGTGGTCGATCCGGAAGACCTCGTTGGGCGGGAAGACCTCGTGGACGACCTCGTTGAGCTCCTTGGCGGAGGCGAGGTCGTGGCCGAAGGGCTTCTCGATGACCGCACGGCGCCAGGAGCCGTTCTTCTGGTCGGCCAGGCCGTGCTTCTTCAGCTGCTGGACGACCTTGGGGAAGAACTTCGGAGGCACGGACAGGTAGAAGGCGAAGTTGCCGCCGGTGCCCTGCGCCTTGTCCAGCTCCTCGATGGTGCTCTTGAGCTGGTCGAAGGCGTCGTCGTCGTCGAAGTCGCCCTGGACGAAGCGCATCCCCTGGATCAGCTGCTGCCACACCTCCTCGCGGAACGGCGTGCGGGCGTGCTGCTCGACGGCGTCGTGGACCTCCTGGGCGAAGTCCTCGTCCTGCCACTCCCGGCGGGCGAAGCCGATGAGCGAGAAGCCCGGCGGCAGCAGGCCGCGGTTGGCCAGGTCGTAGACGGCGGGCATCAGCTTTTTCCGGGACAAATCGCCCGTGACGCCGAAGATCACCAGACCCGACGGCCCCGCGATGCGCGGGAGCCGTCGGTCTGCGGCGTCACGGAGCGGGTTGGCTCCGTGGACAGCGCTCAAGGTGTTACGCCTCCGAAGGTGCGAGGCGCTCAAGCTCCGCCTCGGTCGACTTGAGCAGGTCGTTCCAGGCCGCCTCGAACTTCTCGACGCCCTCGTCCTCGAGCAGCTGGACGACGTCGTCGTACGAGATGCCGAGCTCGGCCACGGCGTCCAGTTCGGCGCGGGCCTGGGTGTAGGTGCCGCGCACGGTGTCCCCGCTGACCTCGCCGTGGTCGGCGGTGGCCTCCAGGGTCGCCTCGGGCATGGTGTTGACGGTGCCGGGGGCGACCAGGTCCACCACGTACAGGGTGTCCTTGTAGGCCGGGTCCTTCACGCCGGTCGAGGCCCACAGCGGACGCTGCTTGTTGCCCTGGGCCTTGTCCAGCGCCGCCCAGCGCTCGGATGAGAAGACCTCTTCGTACGCCTGGTAGGCGAGACGGGCGTTGGCGAGGGCGGCCTTGCCCTTGAGTGCCTTGGCCTCGTCCGTGCCGATCGAGTCCAGGCGCTTGTCGATCTCCGAGTCCACCCGGGAGACGAAGAAGGACGCCACCGAGTGGATCTTGGAGAGGTCCAGGCCGCGTTCCTTGGCCTTCTCCAGGCCGGCGAGGTACGCGTCCATGACCTTGCGGTAACGCTCCAGCGAGAAGATCAGCGTCACGTTGACGCTGATCCCGAGGCCGATGACCTCGGTGATCGCCGGCAGACCGGCCTCGGTGGCCGGGATCTTGATGAGCGTGTTGGGGCGGTCGACCAGCCAGGCCAGCTGCTTGGCCTCGGCGACGGTGGCCAGGGTGTTGTGCGCCAGGCGCGGGTCGACCTCGATGGAGACCCGGCCGTCCTGGCCGTCGGTGGCGTCGAAGACCGGGCGCAGGATGTCGGCGGCGTCGCGGACGTCCGCCGTGGTGATCATGCGGATGGCCTCTTCGACGGTCACCCGGCGGGCGGCGAGGTCGGTCAGCTGCTGGTCGTAGCCGTGACCTTCCGAGATGGCCTTCTGGAAGATCGACGGGTTGGTGGTGACACCGACCACGTGGCTCTGGTCGATCAGCTCGGCCAGGTTGCCGGACGTGATCCGCTGACGCGAGAGGTCGTCCAGCCAGATCGCGACGCCTTCGTCGGAGAGGCGCTTGAGAGCGTCTGTCATGAGAGTTGCATCTCCATTAGTCGTACGTATGGGCGTCAGCGCGAGGCGGCGGCGAGAGATTCCCGCGCCGCGGCGGCGACGGCCTCGGGCGTGAACCCGAACTCGCGGAAGAGGACCTTGGCGTCCGCCGACGCACCGAAGTGCTCCAGCGAGACGATCCGGCCTGCGTCACCGACGTACTTGTGCCAGGTCAGACCGATCCCGGCCTCGACGGCCACCCGGGCGCGGACCGACGGGGGCAGGACGGCGTCCTTGTACCCCTGGTCCTGCTCCTCGAACCACTCGACCGACGGCATCGAGACCACACGGGTCGGGACGCCGGAGGCCTCGAGCTGCTCACGGGCCTCGACGGCAAGGTGCACCTCGGAACCGGTGGCGATCAGCACGACCTCCGGCTCGCCGTTCTCCGCGTCGAAGAGCACGTACCCGCCCTTGGCGGTGCCCTCGTTCGGCGCGTACGTCGGCACGCCCTGACGGGTCAGCGCCAGGCCGTGCGGGGCGCCCTTGCCGAACTCGCGCGTGTGGCGCTTGACGATCTCCCGCCAGGCGATGGCGGTCTCGTTGGCGTCCGCCGGGCGCACGACGTTCAGGCCGGGGATCGCGCGCAGCGAGGCGAGGTGCTCCACCGGCTGGTGCGTCGGGCCGTCCTCGCCCAGGCCGATCGAGTCGTGCGTCCACACGTACGTCACCGGCAGGTGCATCAGGGCGGACAGGCGCACGGCGTTGCGCATGTAGTCGGAGAACACCAGGAAGGTGCCGCCGTAGACGCGGGTGTTGCCGTGCAGCGCGATGCCGTTCATCTCCGCGGCCATGGAGTGCTCGCGGATGCCGAAGTGGATCGTGCGGCCGTACGGGTCGGCCTCCGGCAGCGGGTTGCCCTCGGGGAGGAACGAGGACGTCTTGTCGATCGTGGTGTTGTTCGAGCCCGCGAGGTCGGCCGAGCCGCCCCACAGCTCCGGGAGCACCGAGCCGAGCGCCTGGAGGACCTTGCCGGAGGCGGCACGGGTGGCCACGCCCTTGCCGGCCTCGAACACCGGAAGCTTCGCCTCCCAGCCCTCGGGCAGCTCGTTGGCCTGGATCCGGTCGAACAGCGCGGCCCGCTCCGGGTTGGCCGTGCGCCACTCGGCGAGCGACTTCTCCCAGGCGCCCCGGGCCTCGCGGCCCCGGTCGCCGAGCGCGCGGGTGTGGCCGATGACCTCCTCGGAGACCTCGAAGCTCTGCTCCGGGTCGAAGCCGAGGACGCGCTTGGTGGCCGCGACCTCCTCGTCGCCCAGCGCCGAGCCGTGCGCGGCCTCGGTGTTCTGCGCGTTCGGGGCGGGCCAGGCGATGATCGAGCGCATGGCGATGAACGACGGGCGCTCGGTCTCGGCCTCGGCGGCCTTGATGGCGGCGTACAGGCCGGCCGGGTCCAGGTCGCCGTCGGCCTTCGGCTCGACGCGCTGGACGTGCCAGCCGTAGGCCTCGTACCGCTTCATCGTGTCCTCGGACACGGCCGTCTCGGTGTCGCCCTCGATCGAGATGTGGTTGTCGTCCCACAGCAGGATCAGGTTGCCGAGCTTCTGGTGACCGGCCATGGAGGACGCCTCGGCGGAGATGCCCTCCTGGAGGCAGCCGTCACCGGCGATCACGAAGACGTGGTGGTCGAAGGGGGAGGTGCCGGGGGCCGCCTCCGGGTCGAACAGGCCGCGCTCGTAGCGGGCGGCCATCGCCATGCCCACGGCGTTGGCGACACCCTGGCCCAGCGGGCCGGTCGTGGTCTCCACGCCCTTGGTGTGGCCGTACTCCGGGTGGCCCGGCGTCTTCGAGCCCCAGGTGCGGAACGCCTTCAGGTCGTCCAGCTCGAGACCGAAACCGCCCAGGTACAGCTGGGTGTAGAGGGTCAGGGACGAGTGCCCGGCGGACAGCACGAACCGGTCGCGCCCCACCCACTCCGGCTCGGCGGGGTCATGGCGCATGACCCGCTGGAAGAGGGTGTAAGCGGCGGGGGCCAGGCTCATGGCCGTACCAGGATGGCCGTTGCCGACCTTCTGTACGGCGTCCGCGGCCAGGATGCGAGCGGTGTCAACGGCCCGCTGGTCCAACTCGGTCCACTCGAGGTCTGTGGTGGTCGGCTTAGTGCTCACCCTGAGTCAGGGCTCCTCTCCACATGTCTGCATAAGCCGGTGACTGAGGGTGTACCGGCGCTGTCGAGCCTACCCCCGACAGAACGTCCATCTTTTCGAGTGCTGTCCCTCAAATGAGCGGATACATCAAGAGTGCGGGCGACTCTGTCACTTCGCCTCCCGGCGCCTTGTCCACTCCGTGGGACGGGGCGTCGAAACGCCCCGGAACGACCCCTCCCAACACGAGCCCACCCCGGCGAAGATCGGCGTACGGGCAGCGTCTAGAGTGGCGTGGTACGCGCAAGTCTTCGCCCCGACCTCGCCGGGGAGCTTGCTGGGAAATTCTCTGTCAGGGGTGTGCGTGACGGCCGTCGAGTCCCGACCCGCAGGGGTCGTCTTGACTCCCAGCCCGGGGGGCCATCGGCCGTTCGGGGCCCGTGTCAAGGCGTTCGTGGCGCTGACCAAGCCGCGGATCATCGAGCTGCTGCTCATCACGACCGTTCCGGTGATGTTCCTCGCCGAGCAGGGCGTGCCGGACCTGTGGCTCGTCCTCGCCACCTGCCTCGGCGGCTATCTGTCGGCGGGCGGCGCGAACGCGCTGAACATGTACATCGACCGCGACATCGACGCGCTGATGGACCGCACCTCCCAGCGTCCGCTGGTCACGGGCATGGTCTCGCCGCGCGAGGGCCTCGTCTTCGGCCTCACGCTCGCGGTGGTCTCCACGCTCTGGTTCGGCCTGCTGGTCAACTGGCTCTCCGCCGCGCTCTCGCTCGGCGCGCTGCTCTTCTACGTCGTGGTCTACACGATGATCCTGAAGCGCCGCACCGCGCAGAACATCGTCTGGGGCGGCATCGCCGGCTGCCTGCCGGTGCTGATCGGCTGGTCGGCCGTCACGAACTCGATGTCCTGGGCCGCGGTCATCCTCTTCCTGGTCATCTTCTTCTGGACGCCGCCGCACTACTGGCCGCTGTCGATGAAGGTGAAGGACGACTACGCGCGCGTGGGCGTGCCGATGCTCCCGGTCGTCGCCTCGAACAAGGTCGTCGCCAAGCAGATCGTCCTCTACAGCTGGGTGATGGTCGCCGTCTCGCTGCTGCTGACCCCGCTGGGCTACACCGGCTGGTTCTACACCTCCGTGGCGCTGCTGACGGGCGGCTGGTGGCTGTGGGAGGCGCACGGGCTGCTGAACCGCGCCAAGGGCGGCGCCACCGGCGCGAAGCTCAAGGAGATGCGCCTCTTCCACTGGTCGATCACCTATGTCTCGCTGCTCTTCGTCGCGGTCGCGGTGGACCCCTTCCTGAGGTAGCGGAACCGCATCTTCCAGGCTCGTACCGACGGCCGGAGCGCGTGGGACACCCCACACGCCCCGGCCGTCGCCACTGGATCTACCCCTCGGTAGCATCCTGCTCATGGCAGACACGAAGCAGGCAGAGCGCAAGGCGGCCAAGCTCGCCAAGCAGATCCAGGCGTTCTCCGAGAAGCACGGCGGCGCCGAGGGGCAGCTGGCGTACATCGGCCAGATGGGCACCCGGATCGTCCTCGTGGGCGAGGACGGCGGCTGGGGCGACCTCGTGGCGCCCTCGTTCCCCGTCGCCCAGCAGGCCGCCGAGAAGGCCGGACTGACCCTTCACGACGAGTTCGACGGCGAGTTCGCCGCCAAGGTCGTCACCGGCCCGTACGAGTGGACCCGGATGGCGGGCATCCAGATCGGTGGTCCGTCCGACAAGTGAGCGGGACCGCTCACTTGTCACAGAGGCAACAACCTCGCGCGGGGCTCACCCGTTAGGACGTGTGCAAGCACGTCCACACAGGGAGCCCCCCGCATGATCGAGACCCCGAGCCTGGTGGACCAGCACTGCCACGGGGTGCTCCGCACGGAGCTCGGCCTCGGCACCTTCGAGGCCCAGCTCGGCACGGCGCCCGGACCGGCGGCGCCCGGCACCACGTTCTTCGACACCCAGACGGGCTTCGCCGTACGCCGCTGGTGCCCGCCCCTCCTCGGCCTGGAGCCGCACTGCACACCGGCGCGCTATCTGGCCCGCCGGCGGGAACTGGGCGTCCTGGAGACCGGACGCCGGCTGCTGCGCGCCTCCGGAATCGGCACGTATCTGGTGGACACCGGAGTGCCGGGGGATCTGACCGGCCCGGCCGAGATCGCCGCCGCGGGCGACGCCGAGGCCCATGAGATCGTCCGGCTGGAGCCGCTCGCCGAGCAGGTCGCCGACACCTCCGGGACCGTCGAGGCGCTCCTCGCGAACCTCGTCGAGGCCGTCCACGGCGCCGCCGCGACCGCCGTCGCCTTCACCTCGGCCGACGGCGCCCGACGGGGACTCGCGCACACCCCCGACCCGCCGGGCCCCGGCGAGGTGCGCGGAGCCGCGGGCCGCTGGCTGGCCCGGCGCGCGGCCGGGGGCCGGCTGACCGACCCCGTCCTGCTGCGCCATCTGCTCTGGATCGCCGTCGCCTCGGGGCGCCCGCTCCAGCTGCACGCGGGGAACGGAGAGCTCGCCGGGCTGGCCGGCTTCGCCACCGCCACGAGCGGCCTGGGCACCGACCTGGTCCTGCTCCACGGATACCCGCACCACCGCCGGGCGGCGCAGCTCGCCCAGGCCTTTCCGCACGTCTACGCCGACCTCGGGCCGGTCCTCGCCCGGACCGGGGCGCGGGCGGCCGCCGTCCTCGCCGAGCTCCTGGAGCTGGCGCCCTTCGGCAAGCTGCTCTTCTCCAGCGGCGCGCGGGCGCTGCCCGAGCTCCACGTCGTCGCGGCGAGCGTCTTCCGGAGCGCGCTCGCCCGCGTGCTCGGCGAGTGGGTCGGCGACGGCGCCTGGTCCCGTACGGACGCGCAACGCGTCGCCACCATGATCGCGGCGGGCAACGCGCGCCGCGTCTACGGCCTGGACGGCCAGGCGGCCGCCGGTCCGGACCCCGGCCCCGGGCTCACGCGTCCCGCGTGGTGAGCGCCGCGGTCCCGTCCCCGCGGCGGGGAGCGCCGGGGCGGGTCCTCCGCGGGTGTGAAGCACCCGGGCGTGGCCCGGGCGCCGGGTGCGGGCCCGGGCGTGTCCCCCGCGGGGACGATCGCTGTCCCGCGCCGGGCCTGAGCGCCCGTGCGCGACCTACGCGGTGGCGAGCGCGGCGTCGGGCTGCGCCGGGATCCCCGGGGCGGCCGGCGGGCGCTCGCGCAGGCTCAGGGAGAGCCGGAGGACGGCGATCCACATCAGCGAGGAGCCGAGCATGTGGGCGCCGACCAGAAGCTCGGGGACCCCGGCGAAGTACTGGAGGTAGCCGAGGCCGCCCTGGGCGAGCAGGACGAGCAGCAGGTCGCGGGCGCGTGCCCGGGTGTCGTCCGGGGCGTCCACCACCCGCAGGACCAGCCACATGGCGAGCGCCAGCGCGCAGACCACCCAGGCGGCGATGGCGTGCACGTGGGCGGCCGCCGTCCAGTCCCACGGCATGCGCGGGACCTCGCTCTTGTCGCCGGCGTGCTTGCCGGAGCCGGTCACCGCCGTGCCGAGCACGATCAGCAGCGCCGAGGCGCCGATGATCGCCCACGACAGCTTGCGGACCGGCCGGGGCACGCGCGGCCGGGGCGCGGTGTCGCCCTCGCGGGTCCGCTGCCAGGTGACGACGGCGACGGTGAGGAGTGCGTTGGCCGCCAGGAAGTGCCCGGCGACGGTCCACGGGTTGAGGCCCATCCACACCGTGATGCCGCCGATGACCGCGTTGCTGGCCACGATCCAGAACTGCGCCCAGCCGAGCCGGGTCAGCCCGCGCCGCCACGGCTTGGTCGAGCGCGCGGCGATGATGGCCCAGCCCACGGCGGCGGACAGGACGTACGTCAGAAGCCGGTTGCCGAACTCGATGGCGCCGTGGAGGCCCTGCTCGGGTGTGGCGAAGAGGCTGTCGTCCGTGCACTTGGGCCAGGTGTCGCAGCCGAGACCGGAACCGGTCAGCCGGACCGCGCCACCCGTGACGATGATGGCCACGCTCATCACGACGGCGGAGAGCGCGGCGCGCCGGAGCGTCCGGGGGGACGGCGTCCAGCGCTGGGCGATGTAGGCGAGGGGGGTCAGCACGGGAACCATCGTAGGCGGGTGCTTGTGCACGCTTTCACGAGGGGTGGGGTACGAACCGGGTTGTCCCGGAACGTCACCTCGCGGTCACTCCCAGCGGAAGAAGCGCGCCGCCGCGCCCAGGCCGAGCACCGCCCAGACCGCGAGGACCGCGGCCTGGCCCCACGGCAGCGGGGCGCCGCCCTGCAGCACGTCCCGCAGTCCCTCCGAGAGCGCGGAGATCGGCAGCAGTTCCAGGGCCGCGCGGGCCGCGTCGGGGAACCTCTCCAGCGGCACGATCACCCCGCCGCCCACCAGGAGCAGCAGGAAGACCAGGTTCGCGGCGGCCAGCGTCGCCTCCGCCTTGAGCGTGCCCGCCATCAGCAGCCCGAGGCCGGAGAAGGCCGCCGTGCCGAGGAGCAGCAGCAGGCAGACGGAGAACACGCCGCCCCGGGGCGACCAGCCGAGCCCGAACGCGATCGCGGTCAGGAGCGCGATCTGGAGGACCTCGGTGAGCAGCACCGACAGGGTCTTGGACGTCATCAGCGCCCAGCGGGGCAGCGGGGACGCCCCGAGCCGCTTGAGGACCCCGTACCGGCGCTCGAAGCCGGTGGCGATGGCCTGGCCGGTGAAGGCGGTGGACATCACGGCGAGCGCCAGGACGCCGGGGGCGAGGAAGTCGACGGCCTCCGCCGCGCCCGTGTCGACGATGTCGACCGTGGAGAAGAGCACCAGCAGCAGCGACGGGATGATCACGGTCAGCAGGAGCTGCTCGCCGTTGCGCAGCAGCATCCGCGTCTCCAGCGCCGTCTGCGCCGCGATCATCCGTCCGACGGGGGCCGCGCCCGGCTTCGGCGCGTAGGTGCCCGTACCCGTACCGGTGCTCATCCGCGCAGCTCCTTGCCGGTCAGTTCGAGGAAGACGTCCTCGAGCGTGTGGCGCTCCACCGAGATGCCGTCCGGCATGACGCCGTGCTGGGCGCACCAGCTGGTGACGGTGGCGAGGAGCTGGGGCCCCACCTCGCCGCTGATCCGGTACGTCCCCGGAAGCGGCTCCGCGGCGGCCGTGCCGTCGGGCAGGGCCTTGAGCAGCGAGCCGAGGTCCAGGCCGGGGCGGCCGGTGAAGCGCAGGGTGTTCTCGGCGCCGCCCCGGCACAGCTCCTCGGGGCTGCCCTGGGCGGCGACCTTGCCGGCGTCGATGATCGCGACGTCGTCGGCGAGGGTCTCGGCCTCGTTCATGAAGTGGGTGGTCAGGACGACCGTGGCGCCGTCGGCGCGCAGCTCGCGCACCAGGTCCCAGGTGGCGTGGCGGGCCTGCGGGTCGAGTCCGGCGGTCGGCTCGTCGAGGAAGACCAGCTCGGGGCGGCCGACGACGGCCAGGGCGAGTGCGAGGCGCTGCTGCTGGCCGCCGGAGAGCCGGCGGTAGGAGGTCCGGCCGCAGGAGCCGAGGCCGAGCCGCTCGATCAGGGCGTCCACGTCCAGGGGGTGCGCGTGCAGCCTGGCCATGTGGCGGAGCATCTCGTCCGCGCGGGCGCCGGAGTAGACGCCACCCGACTGGAGCATCACGCCGATCCGGGGGCGCAGCGCGGCCGCGTCGGCCACCGGATCGAGGCCGAGGACCCGGACGGTCCCGGCGTCGGCCTTCCGGTAGCCCTCGCAGCTCTCGACGGTGGTGGTCTTCCCGGCGCCGTTCGGGCCGAGGATCGCGGTGACGGTGCCCGCCCGGACGTCGAGGTCGAGGCCGTCGACGGCGGTCTTGTTCCCGTACCGCTTGACCAGGCCCCGGACCTGGACGACGGACTCGTATCGCATGCCGGAAGTCTAGAGAGGTCGCGCGGGGCTCCCGGCGCGGGGGCGGAAAACCGGGGTCATTCGTCCTACGAATGATCATTCGCCCAGGTCAGGTAAGCCTTACCTGCGTGATGTACGGCACCGTCGCCGAGATCCGCGTCGCTTGTCACTCCCGAAGGAATTACGCAACAATGGCGTTGTGAAAAACGTCGGAGAGGCTCCCCTGGAGGAACTCGCGACCGGTGAGCGATCCACTCGCAACCGGGTCGCGCGGTCCATCCTGGACCACGGCCCCTCGACGGTCGCCGACCTCGCGCAGCGCCTGCGCCTCACCCAGGCGGCCGTGCGCCGCCATCTCGACTCGCTCGTCGCCGAGAACGTCGTCGAAGCCCGCGAGAAGCGCGTCTACGGAGCCCGCACCCGCGGTCGCCCCGCCAAGGTCTTCGCGCTGACCGACTGCGGCCGGGACGCCTTCGACCAGTCGTACGACTCGCTGGCCGTGGACGCCCTGCGCTGGATCGAGAAGAACGCCGGGGGCGAGGCGGCCGTAGCCGCGTTCGCCCGCGACCGGCTGGAGGCCCAGGCGGAGGCGTACCGCGAGGCCGTCGAGTCGGCGGAGCCCGCCCAGCGCACCGAGGCCCTTGCCAAGGCGCTGAGCGCCGACGGGTACGCTGCCACTGCGCGGAACGCGCCGGTCGGCGAGCAGCTCTGCCAGCACCACTGCCCGGTCGCCCACGTGGCCGAGCAGTATCCCCAGCTGTGCGAGGCGGAGACGGAGATCTTCTCCCGCCTCTTGGGAACGCACGTCCAGCGCCTGGCCACCATCGCCCACGGTGACGGCGTCTGCACCACGTTCATCCCGCACAGCGCCCCTCAGACCACCCCATCATCAGCATCCGCAAGTACGGCCGGGAGGAACCCCGCATGACCACCGAGATCAGCCACCCCGAGCTCGAGGGCCTGGGTCGGTACGAGTACGGCTGGGCCGACTCGGACGCGGCCGGTGCCACCGCGAAGCGCGGTCTCTCCGAGGCCGTCGTCCGCGACATCTCCGGGAAGAAGAACGAGCCGGAGTGGATGCTGAAGCTGCGGCTGAAGGGTCTGCGCCTCTTCGACAAGAAGCCCATGCCGAGCTGGGGCTCCGACCTGTCGGGCATCGACTTCGACAACATCAAGTACTTCGTGCGCTCCACCGAGAAGCAGGCCGCTTCCTGGGAGGAGCTGCCCGAGGACATCAAGAACACGTACGACAAGCTCGGCATCCCCGAGGCGGAGAAGCAGCGCCTCGTCGCCGGTGTCGCGGCCCAGTACGAGTCCGAGGTCGTCTACCACCAGATCCGTGAGGACCTGGAGGAGCAGGGCGTCATCTTCGTCGACACCGACACCGCGCTGAAGGAGCACGAGGAGCTCTTCCGCGAGTACTTCGGCACGGTCATCCCGGTCGGCGACAACAAGTTCGCCTCCCTGAACACGGCCGTGTGGTCCGGCGGATCGTTCATCTACGTGCCGAAGGGCGTGCACGTCGAGATCCCGCTGCAGGCCTACTTCCGTATCAACACGGAGAACATGGGCCAGTTCGAGCGGACGCTGATCATCGTCGACGAGGACGCCTACGTCCACTACGTCGAGGGCTGCACCGCCCCGATCTACTCCTCGGACTCCCTGCACTCCGCGGTCGTCGAGATCATCGTGAAGAAGGGCGGCCGCTGCCGCTACACCACGATCCAGAACTGGTCGAACAACGTCTACAACCTGGTCACCAAGCGCGCCGTGGCCTACGAGGGCGCGACCATGGAGTGGGTCGACGGCAACATCGGCTCCAAGGTCACCATGAAGTACCCGGCCGTCTACCTCATGGGCGAGCACGCCAGGGGCGAGACCCTGTCCATCGCCTTCGCGGGCGAGGGCCAGCACCAGGACGCCGGCGCCAAGATGGTCCACATGGCCCCGAACACCTCCTCCAACATCGTCTCCAAGTCGGTGGCGCGAGGCGGCGGCCGCACCTCCTACCGCGGTCTCATCGAGATCGGCGAGGGCGCCCCGGGCTCCAAGTCGAACGTCCTGTGCGACGCGCTGCTCGTCGACACGATCTCCCGCTCGGACACGTACCCCTACGTGGACGTCCGCGAGGACGACGTCTCCATGGGCCACGAGGCCACCGTCTCCAAGGTCTCCGAGGACCAGCTCTTCTACCTGATGAGCCGTGGCATGACCGAGTTCGAGGCCATGGCGATGATCGTGCGCGGCTTCGTGGAGCCGATCGCCAAGGAGCTCCCGATGGAGTACGCGCTCGAGCTGAACCGGCTGATCGAGCTGCAGATGGAAGGGTCCGTCGGCTGACGTTCCGGCGCCCCACCACCAGCTAGCGGCCCGCCCTCTGCGGCGGGCCGAGGATCGAAACGTAGGAAGAGAGCAAGACGACAGCCATGGCTGAGGCTCAGAACATCCCGGCGGGCTCCACCACCGCCGGCTCGATCGCGGTGGCCGCCGAGTCCACCGTCGCCACGCGCATGAGCGCGCCCCCGTCCTTCGACGTCGCGGACTTCCCGGTCCCGCACGGCCGCGAGGAGGAGTGGCGGTTCACCCCGCTGGAGCGCCTGCGCGGCCTGCACGACGGCACCGCCGTCGCGAGCGGCGAGGGCGTCAAGGTGGAGATCGAGGCCCCCGAGGGCGTCACCGTGGAGACCGTCGGCCGCGACGACGCGCGGCTCGGCAAGGCGGGCACGCCCGTCGACCGCGTCGCCGCCCAGGCGTACTCCTCCTTCGAGAAGGCCTCGGTCGTCACCGTCGCCAAGGAGACCGTCCTCACCGAGCCCATCCGGATCGCCGTGCACGGCCAGGGCGGGATCGCCTTCGGCCACCAGGTGATCGAGCTCGGCGCGTTCGCCGAGGCCGTCGTGGTCATCGACCACACCGGCGACGCGGTGCTCGCCGCCAACGTCGACTACCTCCTGGGTGACGGCGCCAAGCTCACCGTGGTCTCCGTCCAGGACTGGGACGAGAAGGCCGTCCACGTCGCGCAGCACAACGCCCGCGTGGGCCGCGACGCGAGCTTCAAGTCGGTCATCGTCACCTTCGGCGGCGACGTCGTCCGCATCCACCCGCGCGTCGAGTACGCGGGCACCGGTGGCGAGGCCGAGCTGTTCGGCCTCTACTTCACCGACGCGGGCCAGCACCAGGAGCACCGCCTCCTGGTCGACCACAACACCCCGCACTGCAAGTCCAACGTGGCCTACAAGGGCGCGCTGCAGGGCCAGGACGCGCACGCCGTCTGGATCGGTGACGTCCTCATCCGGGCCAAGGCCGAGGGCACCGACACCTACGAGCTCAACCGGAACCTGGTCCTCACGGACGGCGCCCGGGTCGACTCCGTCCCGAACCTGGAGATCGAGACCGGCGAGATCGCCGGCGCCGGTCACGCCTCGGCCACCGGCCGGTTCGACGACGAGCAGCTCTTCTACCTGATGGCCCGCGGCATCCCGGAGACCGAGGCCCGCCGCCTCGTCGTCCGCGGCTTCTTCGCCGAGCTGGTCCAGCAGATCGGTCTGCCGGACGTCCAGGAGCGCCTCCTCGCCAAGATCGAGGCCGAGCTGGAGGCTTCCGTCTGATGGCCTTCGTCCGAGTCTGCGCGCTGAGCGAGCTGGAGAGCGACACCCCCAAGCGGGTCGAGGTCGACGGCACGCCGGTGTCGGTCGTGCAGACCGAGGGCGAGGTGTTCGCGATCAACGACATCTGCTCGCACGCGAACGTCTCCCTCTCGGAGGGCGAGGTCGAGGACTGCGCCATCGAGTGCTGGCTGCACGGCTCCAGCTTCGACCTCCGCACCGGCAAGCCGTCCGGCCTTCCCGCGACGCGCCCCGTCCCCGTATACCCCGTAAAGATCGAAGGGGACGATGTGCTCGTCTCCGTCACCCAGGAGTCCTGAGTCACCCATGGCAACGCTTGAAATCCACGACCTGCACGTCTCCGTCGAGGCCGAGAACGGCCCCCGGGAGATCCTCAAGGGTGTCGACCTGACCATCAAGCAGGGCGAGACCCACGCCGTCATGGGCCCCAACGGCTCCGGCAAGTCGACCCTGGCGTACTCGCTCGCCGGCCACCCGAAGTACACGGTCACCGGCGGCACCGTCACCCTCGACGGTGAGGACGTCCTGGAGATGTCGGTCGACGAGCGCGCCCGCGCCGGCGTCTTCCTGGCCATGCAGTACCCGGTCGAGGTTCCCGGTGTCTCGGTCTCCAACTTCCTGCGCACCTCCGCCACCGCCATCCGCGGCGAGGCCCCCAAGCTGCGCACCTGGGTGAAGGAGGTCAAGTCCGCCATGGAGCAGCTCCAGATGGACCCGGCCTTCGCCGAGCGCAACGTCAACGAGGGCTTCTCCGGCGGTGAGAAGAAGCGCCACGAGATCCTCCAGCTGGAGCTCCTCAAGCCGAAGATCGCGATCCTCGACGAGACCGACTCGGGCCTCGACGTCGACGCCCTGCGCGTCGTCTCCGAGGGCGTCAACCGCGTCCGTGAGAGCGGCGAGGTCGGCACCCTGCTGATCACCCACTACACGCGCATCCTGCGCTACATCAAGCCCGACTTCGTGCACGTCTTCGCGAACGGCCGGATCGCCGAGTCCGGCGGCGCCGAGCTCGCCGACCAGCTGGAGAACGAGGGCTACGACAAGTACGTGAAGGGTGGCGCATCCGCGTGACTTCTGCCCATCAGGGGCTCTCCGGCCTCCTCGACACCGAGGCGATCCGCAAGGACTTCCCGCTCCTGGATCGCGTGGTCCACGACGGCAAGAAGATCGTGTACCTGGACTCCGCGGCGACCTCGCAGAAGCCGCGCCAGGTGCTCGACGCGCTCAACACCTACTACGAGCGCCACAACGCCAATGTCCACCGCGGCGTCTACACGGTCGCCGAGGAGGCGACGGCGCTCTACGAGGGCGCCCGTGACAAGGTCGCGGCGTTCATCAACGCGCCGAGCCGCGACGAGGTGATCTTCACCAAGAACGCCTCCGAGTCGCTCAACCTCGTGGCCAACATGCTGGGCTGGGCCGACGAGCCCTACCGCGTGGACCACGAGACAGAGATCGCCATCACGGAGATGGAGCACCACTCCAACATCGTGCCGTGGCAGCTGCTCTCGCAGCGCACGGGCGCGAAGCTGAAGTGGTTCGGCCTCACCGACGACGGCAGGCTCGACCTGTCGAACATCGAAGAGGTCATCACCGAGAAGACCAAGATCGTCTCCTTCACCCTGGTCTCGAACCTGCTGGGAACGGTCAACCCGGTCGAGGCGATCATCCGGCGTGCCCAGGAGGTCGGTGCGCTCGTCTGCATCGACGCCTCCCAGGCCGCGCCGCACATGGTCCTCGACGTCCAGGCCCTCCAGGCCGACTTCGTGGCCTTCACGGGCCACAAGATGTGCGGCCCGACCGGCATCGGCGTGCTGTGGGGACGGCAGGAACTCCTGGAGGACCTGCCCCCGTTCCTCGGCGGCGGCGAGATGATCGAGACCGTGTCGATGCACTCCTCGACGTACGCCCCCGCCCCGCACAAGTTCGAGGCGGGTACGCCCCCGATCGCCCAGGCCGTCGGCCTCGGCGCGGCCGTGGACTACCTCTCGGCGATCGGCATGGAGAACATCGCGCGCCACGAGCACGCGATCACCGAGTACGCCGTCCGTCGCCTCCTGGAGGTCCCGGACCTGCGGATCATCGGCCCCACCACGGCCGAGGACCGCGGCGCGGCGATCTCGTTCACGCTGGGAGACATCCACCCCCACGACGTGGGCCAGGTCCTCGACGAGCAGGGCATCGCGGTCCGGGTCGGCCACCACTGCGCGCGGCCGGTCTGCCTGCGGTACGGAATTCCTGCGACCACGCGGGCGTCGTTCTATCTGTACTCCACCCCGGCCGAGGTCGACGCCCTGGTCGAGGGTCTGGAGCACGTACGGAACTTCTTCGGCTAGGGGATTCTCGTGAAGCTGGATTCGATGTACCAGGACGTCATCCTGGACCACTACAAGCACCCCCACGGGCGCGGTCTTCGGGACGGCGATGCCGAGGTGCACCACGTCAACCCGACGTGCGGCGACGAGATCACGCTCCGGGTGAAGTACGCCGGGTCGCGGATCGAGGACGTGTCGTACGAGGGTCAGGGCTGTTCGATCAGCCAGGCCTCGGCGTCCGTGCTCAACGAACTGCTCGTCGGCAAGGAGCTGGCCGAGGCGCAGAAGATCCAGGGCACGTTCCTGGAGCTGATGCAGTCCAAGGGCCAGCTCGAGCCGGACGACGCGATGGAGGAGATCCTGGAGGACGCGGTCGCGTTCGCCGGAGTCTCCAAGTACCCCGCCCGGGTCAAGTGCGCGCTGCTCAGCTGGATGGCGTGGAAGGACGCGACCGCCCAGGCGCTGGGCGACGCGGAGAGGAAGTCGGCATGACCGAGAACGCCGAGGCCACGATGAAGCCGGCCTCCGAGGAAGAGATCCGCGAGGCGCTGTACGACGTCGTCGACCCCGAGCTGGGCATCGACGTGGTCAACCTCGGGCTGATCTACGGCATCCACATCGACGATTCCAACATCGTCACGCTGGACATGACCCTGACGTCGGCGGCCTGTCCGCTGACCGACGTGATTGAGGACCAGGCGAAGGCCGCCACCGACGGCATCGCCAGCGAACTGAAGATCAACTGGGTCTGGATGCCGCCGTGGGGTCCGGACAAGATCACGGACGACGGCCGCGAGCAGCTGCGCGCGCTCGGCTTCAACGTCTGACCTTCGCCGGAAATACGGTGAACGGCCATGCCCGCCAGGCACACTGGCGGGCATGGCCGTTTCTCTGTACCAGATCGCGATCGATGTGCACGACGCCAGGCGCCAGGCCGAGTTCTGGACGCGGGTGCTCGACTGGAAGGTGCTCTACGAGGACGACGAGGAGATCGTCATCGGCGCGGGGGAGCACGCCCTGCCCGGCATCGTCTTCCTCTCCGTCCCCGAGTCCAAGACCGTCAAGAACCGGCTCCACCTCGACCTCTCGCCGGACGACCAGGACGCCGAGGTCGAGAGGATCCTCGGCCTCGGGGCCCGGAGGGTGGACGTCGGACAGGGCGAGGACGTCACCTGGGTGGTCCTCGCCGACCCCGAGGGCAACGAGTTCTGCGTGCTGCGGCCGAAGAAGTCGCTGGTCGACTGAGGGGACCGGCCCACCGCCCGCGTGAGGACGTCGCTCACCTGCCGGACGCGGGTTCCCCGGCCGCCTGGAGGAGGGCCGGGGCCAGGTTCTCCTTGCGGATGCGCTGGTCGACGTAGATCAGGCTGGTGACCAGCGGCGGGAAGACCGAGACGACGATCTGGCCGAGCACCGACAGGACCATGCTGATCGCCAGGAAGGGCGCCAACTCGGCCAGGAGCTCGCGCGCGGACTCGGGGGGGCTCTGGGCGGAGAAGGTCGCGGGGGTCGAGAACAACTGGGCGAAGGCCTGGAAGAGGGAGCCGGCCGCCCCGGAGATGACACCCGCCACCAGCAGGGCCCCGAAGATCCGCCACCACGAGCCCTCCACCAGACGCCACGAGCGGCGCATCGCCGCCGCCGCGCGCTGCCTTTCGAAGACCGCCGCCGACGGGGCCAGGCTCAGCTTCACCCAGAGCCAGGTCGCCAGGGGGATCAGCACCAGCGCGCCGACCAGGCCGAGGACCGGCAGGCCCCAGGAGACCGGGCCGGAATCCTCGGCCGCCGCGACGGCCGCCACCATCAGCCCGACGAAGGCCGCGCCGAAGAGGGCCATCGGCACCAGCATGACCAGCATGGTCAGGAAGACCGTGCCGAGGACCGCGGGCATGCTCGCCCAGGCGCGGCGCCACACCGCGCCGAAGGTGGTGGGGCGGCCGAGCACCGCCTCCTGGAGGACGGCGGGGCAGGCCGCGTAGACCACGCCGCCGGCGGCGATCATCACGATCATGGCGACGAGCCAGACGACGCCGAACGCGATCAGCAGAGGCCGCACGTCGTCCCAGGACGGTTCCTGGTTCTCCGAGAGGTCGAGGAGCCCGGTCAGATGGTCGCCGACCGCCGCGTACGCGATCCAGATCGCGGCGGCCACCACCAGCGTCGCGGTGCCGTAGGCGGCCAGTGTCACCCCCATGAGCTGCTTCCAGTGACGGCCGAGGGTCGCGAAGGCGCCGGTCAGTATCTCGCTCAGCTTGAGCGGCACGAGAGGTATCACGCCGGGCTTCGGCGGGGGCGGTGGGGGAGCGTAGCCGTAGCCGTACGGTCCCGAGTGATGCGTCATGCGGGACACCGTAGCGGCAGGCCTCACGGGCGGGTGCATCCCGCGATATGTACGCCCGTCCACATCGATGTGTACGCTCGTACCCATGGGATACGGACTGCTCGCCGGGGCGATCGCCGCGGAGATCGTCGGAACGACGGCCATGAAGTACAGCGACGGCTTCTCCCGGCTCTGGCCCTCGCTCGTCACCGTCGGCGGCTATCTGCTCGCCTTCGCGCTCCTCGCGCAGACGCTCAGGACCCTGGAGATCGGCACGGCGTACGCGATCTGGTCGGGTGTGGGCACCGCGGCCGTCGCCGCCATCGGAGTCCTCTTCATGAACGAGTCGCTCGGTCTCGCCAAGGTCGCCGGCATCGTCCTGATCGTGGCCGGTGTGGTCGTCCTCAACCTCGGCGGCGCGCACTGATGGCCCGCGCCCGCCGCCACGACCCCGAGCGGCGCCGGCGGATCGCGGACGCGGCCCTGCGCGTCGTGGGACGGCTCGGCATCGCCGGGCTCAGCCACCGGACGGTCGCCGCCGAGGCGGACGTGCCGCTCGGCTCCACGACGTACCACTTCGCCTCCCTCGACGACCTCCTCGTCGCCGCCCTGCGTCAGGCCGACGAGGGCTTCGGACGCGCGGTCCGCGAGAGCGGCGCGCTCGCGGACCCGGAAGCCGACCTCGCGCGGGAGCTGGCCGGCCTGATGGGACGGTGGCTCGGCGGCGAACGGGCGGGCGTGAATCTGGAGTACGAGCTCTACCTGGCCGCCCTGCGCCGGCCCGCCCTCCGCCCGGTCGCCGCCGCCTGGACGGACGCCGTCGTCCGGGCCCTCGCGGCGCGGACGGACCCGGTGACCGCCCGCGCCCTGGTCGCGCTCATGGACGGCATCTGTCTGCGGGTGCTGCTGACGGACGGGACGTACGACGAGGAGTACGCGAGGGAGGCCCTGGCCCGACTGCTCCCGCCGACGGGGCCGACGCCGGGCGGGGCGCCCGGGACGGAGGCGCCCGGCGCGGGGGCGGTTGAGGCCGGGGCGGTTGCGGAGGGGGTGCCCGGGGACGGGCCGCCCGCCACCGAGGTGCCTGCGACCGCGCCCGCGACGGAGGTGCCTGCGACCGAAGCGCCCTCGGCCGGGGCGACCGGGCCGCCGGGCCACCTGCCCGCGGTCTCGGCGGAACCGCCGGTGCGCCCGCCCGGCGCCTGGACCGGATCCTCGGAGCGCACGCCCCCGGTCTCGGCGGAACCGCCGGAGCACCCGTCTCCCGCCTCGTCGGATCCGCCGGACGGCTCGACCGACACCTGAGACCGGTTGGCCCGCGCGGGGGCCCGCCCGTTAGGTTTTCCGCATGACCACTGCTCCTCGCACCACCGGCGCCGTCGCCGCCGGCCTCGCCACCATCGCCGGTGACGGCACCGTTCTCGACACCTGGTTCCCCGCTCCCGCGCTGACCGACGCGCCCGGCCCCGCCGGGACCGAGCGGCTCACCCCCGACGCCGCCGTCGACGCCCTCGGCGCAGGCGCCGCCAAGGCGATCGGCGTGGACGCCCGCCGGGGCGTCGAGGTGGTCGCCGTCCGTACCGCCATCGCCTCCCTGGACGACAAGCCGCTCGACGCCCACGACGCGTACCTCCGTCTGCACCTGCTCAGCCACCGGCTGGTCAAGCCGCACGGCCAGAGCCTCGACGGCCTCTTCGGCGTCCTCGCCAACGTCGCCTGGACCTCGCTCGGACCGGTCGCCGTCGACGACGTCGAGAAGGTGCGCCTGAACGCACGCGCCGAGGGCCTTCACCTCCAGGTGACCTCGATCGACAAGTTCCCGCGCATGACCGACTACGTCGCCCCCGCCGGAGTCCGCATCGCCGACGCCGACCGCGTCCGGCTCGGCGCGCACCTCGCCGCCGGCACCACCGTCATGCACGAGGGCTTCGTCAACTTCAACGCCGGCACCCTCGGCACCTCGATGGTCGAGGGCCGGATCTCCGCCGGCGTCGTCGTCGGCGACGGCTCCGACATCGGCGGCGGCGCCTCCACGATGGGCACGCTCTCCGGCGGCGGCAACGTCGTCATCTCCATCGGCGAGCGCTGCCTGATCGGCGCCGAGGCGGGCGTCGGCATCGCGCTCGGCGACGAGTGCGTCGTCGAGGCCGGCCTCTACGTCACGGCCGGAACGCGCGTCACGATGCCCGACGGGGAGGTCGTCAAGGCTCGCGACCTCTCCGGCGCCTCGAACATCCTCTTCCGCCGCAACTCGGTCACCGGCGCCGTCGAGGCCCGCCCGAACAACGCGGTGTGGGGCGGACTGAACGACGTGCTCCACAGCCACAACTGACGGACGTGACCGATGCGGGTGACTCTGCGTTAGCAGGAGGGCGCGGATCACAGCGTCATACGAACGGACAAGGCGAGGAGTCGACATGAGGACGAGGCGCACCGTCGTCGGACTGATCGGGGCGTTGACCGCCGCGGCGGTGCTGGTGCCCGTCACGGCCGCCACGGCGGACGAGACGCACAACCACTCGCACAACGGGCCGCACGTCTCCCTGATCTCGATCGGCCAGGTCGACGACCCGCTGGAGGACGTCCTGGAGCATGCCGCGATTCTCGGCAGCACGTACGTCAAGGACTGACCCGGCTCCCGCTCCTCGCACGCCGCCGCGGCCCGCCGACCCCCTCCGGGTCGGC
>NZ_JBFASK010000007.1:0-74390 GCF_040677675.1 Streptomyces sp. NPDC053755
GAGCCCCGTCCCCCACCGGCCGTCACCAGCGGGGCATGCAGTCCCACCAGCCGCCACCCGCCACCCGCCACCCGCCACCCGCCAAGCGCAGCCGGGCCACCCCATTCGACTACCGCGCAATCCCACCCACGGACCCGTACGCGCCGAACCCGGCCCAGGCACGAACCATGCCCCGGCGTGGCCACGCCCCCCGGCCGCCCTCCGAGTGTGAAAAGGCGTCCGAAGTCGACGGGTCAAGGGTGGGCGCAGCCCATCGCGCAGCGACGCGACGAAGGAGCGCCCTTGAGGCGGCGGCGCAGGACGCCACACTCGGAGAGAGGGCGGCCGCCCCAGAGGCTCACCGGGTCCGCGCCCCCGACAGCCCGAGGCCAGAAGCCGGACGGGCCCTCAGCCGAGGCGCCCCTGAGCCGTAGCGCTCACGAACGCGGCGAACGCGGCCGGCGAGGCCAGGAAGGCGGGGCCTTCGGGGTTCTTGGAGTCCCGGACGGCGACGTGGGCTACGAGATCGGCGACCTCGACGCACTCACCGCCGGTGTCGCCGCTGTACGAGGACTTGCGCCAGGCGGCGGAGCCGAGGGGGGCGCACTCGACGCAGTCGCCCCCCGTGTCGCCGCTGAACGAAGACTTACGCCAGCGCGCGCCCGTCAGGTTCTGGTTGGTCCCCATAGCGTTCCTCCATTACGCGGGCGATCAGTGCGACCGAATCCTCCACGGAGAGCGCGGCAGCCTGAAGGTGATCGTAACGGAGCGAACCCTCCCTGATAGCGGCTGGATTGGCCGTCATGTGCCCCTGGATGAAGTCCTCCGTATAGACGACGTCGGGATTCTCCTCGAAGCGCAGCAGGTTGAACGAACCCATCAGCCCGGCATGCGCCCCGGCCGTGAACGGCAGGACCTGAACCTTCACCCACTCCCGATCCTGCACGGCCAACAAGTGCGCGAGTTGGTTCCGCATGACCGCGCGTCCGCCGATCTCCTGATGCAGCACCGCCTCGCTCATCACCACCCAGATCAACGGCGGGATCTCCCGGTCCAGGATGCGCTGGCGCTCGATCCGGGCAGCGACCTTGGCGTCGAGGTCGTCCTCGGTACGAGCGCCGAGAACCGCCCGCGCGTACTCCTCCGTCTGCAACAACCCGTACACCAGCTGCGCCTGGTACGTCGAGATGTACGTCGCCTTCGCCTCCATCTCCGCGTACGGCTGGAACCAGTTCGGCAGCTGGCTCTTCAGCACCAGCCCCACCAGCCGCGAGAACACCCCGCCCGTCATCAGCGCCGCGTCCAGCTGTTCCGAGAACCGCCGGGTCGGGACCTTCTTCGCCGTCTCGATCTGGCCGATCAGCGACGCCGTGCAGAAGACGATGTCCCCCAACTGCGCCTGGTTGAGGTTCGCCTCCTCTCTCAGGCGGCGAAGCTCGGCTCCGTAGTAGTCCAGCGGAGAGGCGCTGGGATCGAGGCTGCGGATGTTGACCACGACGAGGTCACCCCCAAGCTCACGCATCGCTGCGTTCGTTTCGACTCGTAGCCGAGCGTAACCACCCGGCTCCATCCTGGTGGCATGAATCACGCAACCGACCTCTATCCGGCGGAAGTTCCGTCGAGTTACCGCATGGGCTTCACCGTAGGTGAGCACTCCGCGGGCCACATGCGTCGCATCCTGCGCATCTTCCTGACCCGTTGGGGACTCGACCCCCTCGCCGACGCAGGCGAGCTCGCGCTCGGCGAACTCGTCGCCAACGTCGTCCGGCACGTCCCGGGGCGGAGCTGTTCCGTACTGATCCTGCGTGAGCCGCACGGACTGCGCGTGGAGGTCGCCGACGCCGTGCCCGGGCCGCTCCACGCCAAGGCGGCGGAGCCGTTCGCGGAGGGCGGGCGGGGGCTCGCACTCGTCGAAGCCGTGACGGACCGCTGGGGAGTGGAGCCCTCGACGGGCGGTAAGACGGTGTGGTTCGAGTGCGACGCCCGAAACACCTAGAAATACCGGGACATGGCGGGCGGAGCCGTGTGACGTACGACCCGGGGGCCACCCCTACTGATCGACCTGAGGTTAGGCTAACCTACCTTCGATCCACCCAGGCCGAACCCACGCGGCACGTACCGAAAGCGACTTCGCCATGCCCAGCAACGCCCGAGCCACCCATCTCACCCGTCGCGGTCTGCTCGCCGCGGGCGGCGCCCTCGGGCTCGGCGCCGCGCTCGCCGCCTGCGGCAGCGAGACCAAGGGCGGCGCCCCCTCCGGCGCTTCGGAGAAGGCCGGCCCGTGGAAGTTCACCGACGACCGCGGTACGGCCGTCGAGGCGAAGTCCACCCCGAAGAACATCGTGGCCTTCACCGGCATGGCCGCCGCGCTGAAGGACTTCGGCATCGAGGTCAAGGGAGTCTTCGGCCCGACCTACGTCGAGGACCCGAAGACCAAGGAGCGGAAGCCGGACGTCCAGGCGGGCGACCTCGACATCACCAAGGTCAAGGTCATCGGCAACGTCTGGGGCGAGTTCAAGATCGAGGAGTATCTCAAGCTCAACCCGGACCTCCTCATCACGGACATGTGGGAGAAGAACGACCTCTGGTACGTCCCGGCCGAGCAGAAGGACAAGATCCTCAAGATCGCCCCGAGCGTCGCCCTCTGGGCCTCCGACAAGTCGATGCCGGCCGTGCTCCAGCGCCACGCCGACCTCGCCGCCTCGCTCGGCGCCGACGTGAAGACCAAGCAGATCCTCGCCGACAAGGCCCGTTTCGAGGCCGCCGCCGAGCGCGTCCGCCAGGCCGCCAAGGGCAAGAAGGACATCAAGGTCCTCGTCGGCTCCGGCTCCCCCGATCTCTTCTACGTCTCCACCCCGGTCCGCCCGACCGACACGGTCTACTTCAAGGAGCTGGGCGTTAACCTGATCGTCCCGGACAAGCTGGACCAGGGCGGCTGGTTCGAGGGCCTGAGCTGGGAGAACGTCGACAAGTACAAGGCCGACGTCATCCTGCTCGACAACCGCACCTCGGCCCTTCAGCCCGAGGCCCTGAAGGCCAAGCCGACCTGGGCCGCGCTGCCCGCCGTCAAGGCCGGCCAGGTCTTCCCCCGCGTGACCGAGCCCGTCTACTCCTACGCCAAGTGCGCCCCGCTCCTGGAGGACCTCGCCAAGGCCCTGGAGAACGCGAAGAAGGTGTCCTGACCCGATGACGACCGCCGAGACCGCTCCGTTCCGATTCTTCTCCCTCCAGGTCGACCGGACGAGGCGGCTCGGCCCGTCGCTGGTCCGGATCACCTTCACCGGGGAGGAGCTGACGTCCTTCGCCTCCGGGGGGCGGGACCAGTCGCTCTCCCTCTTCCTGCCGCACCCGGGCCAGGACGCGCCGGTCCTGCCCCCGCTGGACGACCCGGACATGTACGCGATCCTGGGCGCCTGGCGCGCGATGCCGCACGACGAGCGGGCCGTGATGCGCTCGTACACCGTGCGCGAGCAGCGGGCCGAACCGGACGAGGTCGACATCGACTTCGCCCTGCACGAGGACGGCGGCCCCGCCTGCCGCTGGGCACAGCAGGCCAAGGCCGGTGACCGGGTCGTGGTGCTCGGCCCGGCGGTCGCCGAGAACACCGCGGTGCGGTTCCAGCCGCCCGAGGACGCCGACTCCGTGCTGATCTGGGCGGACGAGACGGCCCTGCCGGCCGCCTCCGCGATCCTGGAGTGGCTGCCGGCCGGGACGCGGGCCCAGGTGTATCTGGAGGTGCCGTACTCCGGCGACCGGGCGGAGCTGGTGACGAAGGCCGACGCCACCGTCACCTGGCTGGTGCGCGAGGAGGGGGCGCCGTCGGCCGTGGAGGCGGTGCGCGGCGCCGAGCTGCCCGGCGAGGCTCCGTACGTCTGGATCGCGGGCGAGTCAGGCGCGGTGAAGGCGTTGCGCCGTCACTTCGTGCGGGATCGTCAGCTCGACCGCGGGCGTGTGACGTTCGTCGGGTACTGGCGCGAAGGGCTGTCCGAGGATGCCCTGCGCGAGGCGCCGGAGACGCCGGAGACGCCGGAAGAGGCATAACCGCAGTTCACGCGGTAGCCCGAGGGGCGAGGGATGTTGCGGTGGAAACTTAGGTTAGGCTAACCTAAGTTAAACGTCGCCCCCTCGCCCCTTTCCTGTCCGGAGGAGGCCGACCGAGTCCCGTATCCGGGAGGACCTGCAATGCGCTCGCACCTGCTCAACGACGCCACGGCGGAGAGCTACCGACGCTCCGTCACCGAAGGGGTCGAGCGGGTGGCCGACAAACTCGCCACGACGCGACGCCCGTTCAGCGGCGTCACCCCCGCCGAGCTGGCACCCGTCGTCGACGCCGTCGACCTCGACAAGCCGCTCGGCGACACCTCCGCCGCACTCGACGAGCTGGAGAGCGTCTACCTCCGCGACGCCGTCTACTTCCACCACCCGCGCTACCTGGGCCACCTCAACTGCCCGGTCGTGATCCCCGCCGTCCTCGGCGAGGCCGTCCTCTCGGCGGTCAACTCCTCCCTGGACACCTGGGACCAGAGCGCCGGCGGCACCCTCATCGAGCGCAAGCTCATCGACTGGACGACCGGCCGCATCGGCCTCGGCCCGGCCGCCGACGGCGTCTTCACCAGCGGGGGCACGCAGTCCAACCTCCAGGCGCTGCTGCTCGCCCGCGAGGAGGCCAAGACCGCCGACCTGTCCAAGCTGCGGGTCTTCTCCTCCGAGTGCAGCCACTTCAGCGTCCAGAAGTCGGCCACCCTCCTCGGTCTCGGCCGCGACGCCGTGGTCTCCATCCCCGTCGACCGCGAGCGGCGCATGCAGTCCGTCGTCCTCGCCGCCGAGCTGGAGGCCTGCCGCGCCGAGGGTCTGGTCCCGATGGCCGTCGTCGCCACTGCCGGCACCACCGACTTCGGCTCCATCGACCCGCTGCCCGAGATCGCCGCGCTGGCCGACGAGTACGGCGCCTGGATGCACGTCGACGCCGCCTACGGCTGCGGCCTCCTCGCCTCCCTCACCCGCCGTCACCTCCTGGACGGCATCGAGCGGGCCGACTCGGTCACCGTCGACTACCACAAGTCCTTCTTCCAGCCGGTGAGCTCCTCCGCCCTCCTGGTCCGCGACGGCGCCACCCTGCGCCACGCGACCTACCACGCGGACTACCTCAACCCGCTGCGGACGGTCGCCGAGAAGATCCCGAACCAGGTCGACAAGTCGCTCCAGACCACCCGCCGCTTCGACGCGCTCAAGCTCTGGATGACGCTGCGCGTGATGGGCGCCGACGGTGTCGGCGAACTCTTCGACGAGGTCTGCGACCTGGCGGCGGCCGGCTTCGAGCTGCTCGCGGCGGACCCGCGCTACGACGTGGTCGTCCGCCCGCAGCTCTCCACCCTCGTCTACCGCTACGTCCCCGAGGCGGTCACCTCCCCCGCGGAGATCGACCGCGCCAACCTCTACGCCCGCAAGGCGCTCTTCGCGTCGGGCGAGGCCGTCGTCGCCGGAACCAAGGTCGACGGCCGCCAGTACCTGAAGTTCACCCTGCTCAACCCCGAGACGACCGTGGCCGACATCGCCGCCGTCCTCGATCTGATAGCCGGCCACGCCGAGCAGTACCTGGGAGAGAACCTTGTCCACGCAGCCTCTTGATTTCATCGGCATCGGGCTCGGTCCGTTCAACCTCGGCCTGGCCTGCCTGACCGAGCCGATCGACCACCTGAACGGTCTCTTCCTGGAGTCCAAGCCCGGCTTCGAATGGCACTCGGGCATGTTCCTGGAGGGCTCCCACCTCCAGACGCCGTTCATGTCGGACCTCGTCACGATGGCCGACCCGACCTCCCCGTACTCCTTCCTCAACTACCTGAAGGAGAAGGGCCGGCTCTACTCCTTCTACATCCGCGAGAACTTCTATCCGCTGCGCACGGAGTACAACGACTACTGCCGCTGGGCCGCCGACAAGCTGAGCAGCATCCGCTTCTCCACGACCGTCAGCTCCGTCTCGTACGACGAGAGCGCGCGGGAGTACGTCGTCGCGACCGAGGGCGGCGAGACCTTCCGCGCCCGGCGGATCGTGCTCGGCACCGGCACCCCGCCGCACGTCCCGGAGCCCTGCCGTGGCCTCGGGGGCGACCTCATCCACAACTCGCGCTACGTCCCGAACAAGGAGGCGCTGCAGAAGAAGAAGTCGATCACCCTGGTCGGCAGCGGCCAGAGCGCGGCGGAGATCTACTACGACCTCCTGTCCGAGATCGACGTCCACGGCTACCGCCTGAACTGGGTGACGCGCTCCCCGCGGTTCTTCCCGCTGGAGTACACCAAGCTCACCCTGGAGATGACCTCGCCGGAGTACGTGGACTACTTCCACGCGCTGCCCGAGCAGACCCGCTACCGCCTGGAGACCCAGCAGAAGGGCCTCTTCAAGGGCATCGACGGCGAGCTGATCGACGCCATCTTCGACCTGCTCTACCAGAAGAACCTGGCCGGCCCCGTCCCCACGCGGCTGCTCACCAACTCGGCTCTGCACTCCGCCGCGTACGACGACACCAGCGGCACGTACACGCTCGGCTTCCACCAGGAGGAGCAGGGGAAGGACTTCACGGTCGAGACCGACGGCCTGATCCTCGCCACCGGCTACAAGTACACCGTCCCCGCCTTCCTGGAGCCCATCCGCGACCGCCTGCGCTGGGACGGTCAGGGCCGCTTCGACGTCGCCCGCGACTACTCGATCGACACGGCGGGCCGCGAGGTGTTCCTGCAGAACTCCGCCGTGCACACGCACTCCATCACCTCGCCCGACCTGGGCATGGGTGCGTACCGCAACGCCTACATCATCGGTGCGATGCTGGGTACGGACCACTACCCCGTCGAGAAGACCATCGCCTTCCAGGAGTTCGCGGTATGAACATCCGATTCCGTCCCCTCGATCCGGCCAAGGACGCGGAGCTGATCCACCCCTGGGTCACCCACCCCAAGGCCGCCTTCTGGATGATGCAGGACGCGGACCTCGAGGACGTCGAGCGCGAGTACACGGCGTTCGCCGCGAACCCGTACCACGAGGCGTTCATCGGTCTGGTCGACGAGGTCCCCGCCATCCTGATGGAACGCTACGACCCGTCGCAGCTGGAGCTGGTCGGGCTCTACGAGCCGCGGCCGGGTGACGTCGGCATGCACTTCCTCGTCGCGCCCACGGACACTCCCGTGCACGGCTTCACGCGCACCGTCATCACCGCGGTCATGCGCGAACTGTTCGCCGACCCGGCCACCGCACGTGTCGTCGTCGAGCCGGACGTCCGCAACACGGCCGTCCACGCCCTCAACGAGGCGGTCGGCTTCGTGCCCGAGCTGGAGATCTCGAAGCCGGAGAAGCGGGCCCTGCTGAGCTTCTGCACCCGCGAACAGTTCGAAGCCGCCACGGGAGCCGCGATATGAACGCCGTCGACCACCTGACCCCCGCCCTCTGGGCCGACGCCAACCGCGCGCTGATCCGCAAGGGCCTCGCGGAGTTCGCCCACGAGCGGCTGCTCGAACCGCAGGAGCTGGGAGAGAGCCGCTACAAGGTCCTCAGCGACGACGGCGCGACCGAGTACCGCTTCACCGCGGACCGTTTCGCTCTCGACCACTGGCAGGTCTACCCGGACTCCATCAGCTGCCACCGCGGCGACGAGCAGCTCCCGCTGGACGCCCTGCGGTTCATCACCGAACTGCGCGGGTCGCTCGGCCTGAGCGACGAGATCCTGCCGGTCTACCTGGAGGAGATCTCCTCCACCCTGGCCGGGACGGCCTTCAAGGCGACCAAGCCGAGGATCACCGCCGCCGAGCTGGCCCGCGCCGACTTCCAGGCCATCGAGACCGGCATGACGGAGGGCCACCCCTGCTTCGTCGCCAACAACGGCCGGCTCGGCTTCGGCGTGGACGAGTTCCGTGCGTACGCCCCCGAGGCCGCCGCCCCCATCCACCTCGTCTGGCTCGCCGCCCGCCGCGACCGTGCCGCCTTCACGGCCGGCGCGGACATCGAGTACGACACCTTCATCCGCGCCGAACTCGGCGACCGGGCGGTCGACGGCTTCGCGGCGGCCCTCGCCGCGCGGGGCCTGGACATGGCCGACTACCTCCTGATGCCGGCCCACCCCTGGCAGTGGTGGAACAAGCTGTCGGTCACCTTCGCCGCCGAGATAGCCCAGGAGCGCCTGGTCTATCTCGGCGAGGGCGACGACGCCTATCTCGCGCAGCAGTCGATCCGTACCTTCTTCAACACGGCCGACCCGTCCAAGCACTACGTGAAGACGGCCCTGTCGGTCCTGAACATGGGCTTCATGCGGGGGCTCTCGGCCGCGTACATGGAGGCCACTCCGGCGATCAACGACTGGCTGGCCGGTCTGATCGAGGCCGACCCGGTGCTGCGGGCCGCCCGGTTCTCGATCATCCGCGAGCGGGCCGCCGTGGGCTACCGGCACCTGGAGTACGAGGCGGCGACCGACCGCTACTCGCCCTACCGCAAGATGCTGGCCGCGCTCTGGCGCGAGTCGCCGGTGGCGTCCCTGGCCCCGGGCGAGCGCCTGGCGACGATGGCATCGCTGGTCCACGTCGACCACGAGGGGGCGTCCTTCGCGGGCGCGCTCATCAAGGACTCGGGCCTGGCGCCGACCGCGTGGCTGCGCGGCTACCTCGACGCCTACCTGCTGCCGATCCTGCACTGCTTCTACGCCTACGACCTGGTCTACATGCCGCACGGTGAGAACGTGATCCTCGTCCTCGACGAGCGGGGCGCGGTCGTCCGGACGGTCTTCAAGGACATCGCCGAGGAGATCTGCGTCATGGATCCCGGGGCGGTCCTGCCGCCGGCGGTGGAGCGGATCCGGGCGGAGGTCCCCGAGGACATGAAGCTGCTGTCCGTCTTCACCGACGTCTTCGACTGCTTCTTCCGCTTCCTCGCGGCGACGCTGGCGGCCGAGGGCACCCTGGACGAGGACGACTTCTGGCGGACGGTCGCGGAGTGCGTGCGCGGCTACCAGGAGTCGAAGCCGGAGCTGGCGGACCGGTTCGCGCAGTACGACATGTTCGCCGAGACGTTCGCGCTCTCCGCGCTCAACCGTCTCCAGCTGCGCGACAACCGGCAGATGGTCGACCTCGCGGACCCGTCCGCGGCGCTCCAGCTCGTCGGCGACCTGGTGAACCCGATCGCCCGGTTCGCCCGCTAGGGAGGGTCCGGAACGGTCACGCCCGGTCGCCCTTCGGGCGGACGCGGATACCTTCCGGACCCTCTCCAGGACGGCGGACCCGGCACGGACCGGCCGGCGTCCGGGGGTACGGTCCCCCCGGACGCCGGCTCCTCTTCTTCCTTCCTCCCGTCACTCCTCCGCTACGACGCGGGCCAGGGGACCTGCGGCGAGCGGTAGAAGTCGATGCCGAGCGCCTCGAACCGCGGCCCCTGGGCGGCGAGGCGCGTTCTGTACGTCTCCCAGTCGTGCGTGGCCGCCGGCGACCAGCCGAGTTCCGCCACCCCGGGGAGGCGCGGGAAGGCCATCCGGTCGATGTGCGCGTTCTCCGAGATGGTCTCCGTCCACAGGGGCGCCTCGACGCCCTTCACCGCGGACGCCGGCGCTCCGGGCAGATAGGCCGCGGGGTCCCAGTCGTAGGACCGCTGCACCTCGACGTAGCCCGCCCAGCTCAGCCCGAGCGGGGTGTCCTTGGTGTACTTCATGTCGAGGTAGACCCGGTCGGCCGGCGACAGGATGAGCCCCGTGCCGTTCTGCGCGGCCTTCGCGACCTGCGCCTTCTCCGCGTCAGAGGTCCGGTCGAGACCCCAGTACTGTGCGAGCGCGCCCTTCGCGGGGGTGGCCCCGGTCAGCTGGTGCCAGCCGACGACGGTCTTGCCGTACCGGGCGACGATCGGCTGGACCCTGTCCATGAAGGCGACGTAGTCCTCGTGCGGAGTGGAGTGCGCCTCGTCGCCCCCGATGTGCAGGTACGCCCCGGGGGTCAGCGCGGCCAGCTCCCGGATCACGTCGTCCACGAAGTCGTAGGTGACCGGCTTCGCCACGCACAGCGAGCTGAAGCCGACAGCGGTCCCGGTGTAGAGCGGCGGGGCGACGCCGTCGCAGTTGAGTTCGGCGTACGAGGCGAGTGCGGCGTTGGTGTGTCCGGGCAGGTCGATCTCGGGGACGACCTCCTGGTAGCGGGAGGCGGCGTAGCGGACGATCTCCTTGTAGTCGTCCTTGGTGTAGTGGCCGCCGGGGCCGCCGCCGACCTCGGTGGAGCCGCCGTAGGTGGCGAGCCGGGGCCAGGAGTCGATGGCGATGCGCCAGCCCTGGTCGTCGGAGAGGTGCAGGTGCAGCTTGTTGACCTTGTAGAGGGCGAGCTGGTCGATGTAGCGCTTGACCTGGTCGACGGTGAGGAAGTGGCGGGAGACGTCGAGCATCGCGCCGCGGTAGGCGTAGCGAGGGGTGTCGGTGATGGTGCCGCCGGCCACCCGCCAGGGCCCGGCCTGGACGGTCCTCCGCTCCACGGCGGCGGGCAGCTGCTGGCGCAGGGTCTGCACGCCGCGGAAGAGCCCGGCGGGGCGGTGGGCGGTGAGCGTGATGCCGTCGGGGGCGGACCGGAGCCGGTAGCCCTCCTCCCCGAGCGCCCGGTCGCGGGGTGACAGGCGCAGCAGGATGCCGCCGCGCGCCCGGTCCTCGTCGACGACGGGCAGCGGGTGGCCGGTGGAGGGGCGGAGCACCCCGGCGAGGTAGTCGCCGATGGCGCGGGACTCGCGGGAGTCGCCGTCCACCCGGATGCGGGTGGCGGCGGTGATGGCGTAGGGGGCTCCGGCCGGCTTCACGGACGCGGGGGCGGGCACGATCTGCCCGAGCGGCCGGGTGAGGGCGGGGCCGGGAGGAGGGGCGGAGGCGGCGGCTCCGGCACAGGAGAGGCCGGCCGCGGCGACGATCAGCAGGGCACCGAGCACTCGCGGGAACGTTCTGCGCTGTCTCATAGGGAGGGTCCCTTTCGACGGGCTTCACGACGGTGGGCATGCGTATCCGATCGGTCACCATGCGTACCGTGCACCCCATCCGGGGTCAAGGTGTAGACCAATTTCGTCGCGAGAGACGTCGATCATGGACCAGCCTGCCCGATTCCGGGCAGGTTTCTTGCAAAGCGAGGCCCGGACCCTTCAGTATTCACGGGTGCTCGAACGCCGCCCGTCGCACGACGACCTCATCGACCACCTGGTGCGCAGCACCGCGCTCCAGCGCGGTGAGGCGGCCCGGGTGATCCTCGACGTGCTGGCGTACTTCGACGAGTCGACCGAGGACTACGTCCGCCGCCGCCACCGCGAACTCCAGTCCGGTGGCGCGGTCAACGCGGAGATCTTCGAACGCATCGCGGCCGAACTGCCGCACCGCGCCGTGGCACCACCGGAGCTCTCGCTCCGGCAGCTGCGCCGCATCGTCTACGGCTGAGCACACCCACTGACTCGGAGGGCTGAAACCTTTATGTGCGGAATCGTCGGTTACATCGGAAAGCGTGACGTGGCCCCGCTGCTCCTCGAAGGACTGCAGCGGCTGGAGTACCGGGGGTACGACTCCGCCGGCATCGTCATCAGCAGCCCGAAGGCCAGCGGCCTGAAGATGGTCAAGGCCAAGGGCCGGGTCCGGGACCTGGAGGCCCGCGTCCCCAAGCGCTTCACCGGCACCACCGGCATCGCCCACACCCGCTGGGCCACCCACGGCGCGCCCAGCGACGTCAACTCGCACCCCCACCTCGACCCCGAGAACAAGGTCGCCGTCGTCCACAACGGCATCGTCGACAACGCCTCCGAGCTGCGCGCCAAGCTGGTCGCCGACGGCGTCGTCTTCGCCTCCGAGACCGACACCGAGGTCATCACCCACCTGATCGCCCGCTCCCAGGCCACCTCCCTGGAGGAGAAGGTCCGCGAGGCCCTCAAGGTCATCGAGGGCACGTACGGCATCGCCGTCATGCACGCCGACTTCGGCGACCGCATCGTGGTGGCCCGCAACGGCTCCCCCGTCGTCCTCGGCATCGGCGAGAAGGAGATGTTCGTCGCCTCCGACGTCGCCGCCCTGATCGCCCACACCCGCCAGGTCGTCACCCTCGACGACGGCGAGATGGCCACCCTCAAGGCCGACGACTTCCGCACGTACACCACCTCCGGCGCGACCACCACCGCCACCCCGGAGACCGTGGAGTGGGAGGCCGCCTCCTACGACATGGGCGGCCACGACACCTACATGCACAAGGAGATCTCCGAGCAGCCCGACGCGGTCGACCGCGTGCTGCGCGGCCGGATCGACGACCGCTTCTCCACCGTCCACCTCGGCGGCCTCAACCTCGACGCCCGCGAGGCCCGCACCATCCGCCGCATCAAGATCCTCGGCTGCGGCACCTCGTACCACGCCGGCCTCATCGGCGCCGGCCTCATCGAGTCCATGGCCCGCATCCCCGCCGACGCCGAGCCGGCCTCGGAGTTCCGCTACCGCAACCCGGTCGTGGACCCCGACACCCTCTACATCGCCGTCTCCCAGTCCGGAGAGACGTACGACGTCCTCGCGGCCGTCCAGGAGCTCAAGCGCAAGGGCGCCCGCGTCCTCGGCGTCGTCAACGTCGTCGGCTCCGCCATCGCCCGCGAGGCCGACGGCGGCGTGTACGTCCACGCCGGCCCCGAGGTCTGCGTCGTCTCCACCAAGTGCTTCACCAACACCGTCGTCGCCTTCGCACTGCTCGCCCTCCACCTGGGCCGCATCCGCGACCTGTCGGTCACCGACGGCAAGCGGATCATCGAGGGCCTGCGCAAGCTCCCCGAGCAGATCAGCGAGATCCTGAAGACCGAGGACGACATCAAGCAGCTCGCCGAGGAGTACGCCGGCGCCCAGTCGATGATGTTCATCGGCCGCGTCCGGGGCTACCCCGTCGCCCTGGAGGCCTCCCTGAAGCTCAAGGAGATCTCCTACATCCACGCCGAGGCCTACCCCGCCTCCGAGCTGAAGCACGGCCCGCTCGCCCTGATCGAGCCCGCTCTGCCGACCGTCGCGATCGTCCCCGACGACGACCTGCTCGAGAAGAACCGCGCCGCACTGGAGGAGATCAAGGCCCGCAGCGGCCGCATCCTCGCCGTCGCGCACCAGCCGCAGGAGAAGGCCGACCACACCATCGTCGTGCCGAAGAACGAGGACGAGCTCGACCCGATCCTCATGGGCATCCCGCTCCAGCTCCTCGCCTACCACACCGCCCTCGCCATGGGCCGCGACATCGACAAGCCGCGCAACCTGGCCAAGTCCGTCACGGTCGAGTAGCAACCTCCGGGCCTGTCCCCCGGAGACTCGACCACGGCCGGGAAAGCCCGTCCGCCCCCATTCCGGCCTGTCCCCGGAGGGCCGGACGCCCGGCCGGACACGGGGAGGGGTCTCCGTGCGCGCACGCGCGCACGGAGACCCCTTCTTCTTTTTCTGGGCTCGGTTCGCAGGCGAGCCGTCAGCTCGCGGCCGGGGCCTCGCGGTGGGAGGGGCGGCGTACCGAGGTCGGCCAGTGGGCCACCGCCGCCGTGGCGCCGTACCAGGCCGCGAGGCCCGCCACCGCGGCGACCCAGCCGCCCGCCTTCGCGAGGCCGCCGTTGCCGGCCAGGGCGCCGACGCCGAGCAGCAGCAGCGCCACGAACAGCAGCCCGTAGACCCCCTGACCGAACAGACCGGTGCCCGAGGCCGCCATCGTCAGCGTGAGCGCCAGCAGCGCCCACAGCAGCAGGAAGAGCCCGGTCGCCTCGGCCGACGCACCGCCGCCCACCGCCGTCCCCCAGGTGAACCAGAAGGCGCCGAGCGCCGAGCATGCCGTGCCGTCACGGCCGTTGCCCGCCCGCAGGGCGAGCAGACCGGCGAGGAACAGCGCCACCCCGCCGACCCAGGTGGCGAGGGCCGCGGCGTCGGACGCCGCGACGTTGTCGATCACGCCGGTGCCGCCTATGCCGAAGGCCAGCAGGGTGAGTCCGAGTGCGAGTTGGCCGAGTGTGGAGGCGGTGTTTCCCGCGGCGACTTCGTTGTCCACGGCGGGCTCCCTTCAGATGCGCAGTTGTGCTGCTTGGGCCGCTTTGTTCCGGTGACCCTTATCTACCCTTCACAAGCGCACAATTCACCTGAGGATGGCCGAATTTATCTCCGCAGCAAGGAAGTTGAGGGGGGAGCAGTGGCTACGGGATGACGACGACGGGCCGCTGGGCGCGTCGCGCCAGCCGGCCCGCGACGGATCCGAAGATCCGGCCGACGATGCCGTGCGTGGAGCCGACCACGATCGCGTCGGCGGAGTACTCCCGGCCGACCTCCTCCAGCTCGTGGCAGATGTCGCCACCGCGCTCGACGAGGATCCAGGGGACCTCGGCGAGATAGTCCGCGCAGGCCAGCTCCAGGCCGAGCACCTCGGTGCGGTGGTCCGGCACGTCGACGAAGACCGGGGGCTCGCAGCCCGCCCACACCGTGGTCGGCAGCCTGTTGGCGACGTGCACGATGACCAGACCGGAGCCGGAACGGCAGGCCATGCCGATGGCGTACGCCAGGGCTCGCTCGCTGGAGGTCGAGCCGTCGAAACCGACGACCACTCCGTGCCGGAAGGCGGGATCACAGGAGTGACGTGGCTGTTCCACCGCCAAGGGGTCGACCGTGGAATCGGCGACGCGCTTGCGGTCCGCGGGTTCGGGGATTTCGTGACCGGCCATCGGTGTCTCGAAGAAGAAGATCCTTCTGGGAAGGGACAGAACGGCTGCTGGTGGCGGAGCTGTGTCCGGGAATCATCTTCCCAACCCCATACCCCCAAGGGTACGGCGACACTCCTCTCCTGCCCAGAGCCCGCCGTGCGGCGTGCGGCGATCGCACGGCGTCCCAGGGAGCATGCACGAGCCTGTCCCCCCATGGCAATGCCGGTTGCGTCCTACAGGTGTCCATACGGGGACCCGGTGTCCGTACGGGGGCCAAACGGACGCGCCGGGCAGTGACCGGAACGTTGCAATCCTCGTTGCCACTGGTCCAGCCCACCGACGCAGGGAGACCGCCCGTGCCCGCACCATCGGCCGCCGCCGCCCAGACCTCCTTCCCCGCCCCGCCGCGCGGTCACCGCCGCGCCGGAAGCCGGCCGTCGACGACGGCTCCGGCGGATGCCACGGACGGTGCCGGCGGCACGGAAGGGGCGACCGGAGGGACGGTCGGAGGCGCGGGCGGGGAGTCCGCGGGCGACGTGGTCCGCTGGGCGGCCTTCTGCTGCGTGCTCGTCCCGGTCGTCCTCGTCGTCTACGGCACCTCGCTGGGCGGAGCCGCCGGGGCCGCCCTCGGGCTCGTCGCCGTGACGGCGGTCTGCCGGGTGCTGCTGCGCCGCTCCGAGCGCGGACTGCGGGGCGAGAGCCACGTCCCCCGTACCCCCGGGGGCCGCCGCCACCGCCAGGAGTGACCGACCCGAGGGACCCGACCTGACGAACCCCCCGTAGAGCTGACAGGTTCGCACACCCACACCCGTATGATTTCAGCCAACTTCCCGATGTCGGCGAGTCCTTGCCCGAAGGGCCCTCCCGCCCCGGTTCCACCAGGACGGAAAGCCTTGCGGCGGGCCCGCGCACCCTACGGGGACGGGCCATGCACGGAAGACGCACTTCCCTGCGCGGCCCGCGAGTGGAACGCTTCGTGATCGAATGCTTCGCGCCAAGTTGCCTTGTCGACAATGTGCCGGATGGAGAACTTGTCACGCCGGCGGCACGGAACACAGTAGATTCGATCTTGGGTATCGAAGACTGGGGTCTCGTGCAAAACCGAGGGGAAACGTGCAGGAGCGACAGGACCAGGGAGACGCGAACACCGAGGGGGGCTTAGCGTCATGAGCCAGGACTCCGCCGCACCGGAGGCCGCACGGAAGCTTTCCGGGCGCCGCCGTCGCGAAGTCGTCGCGGTGCTGCTGTTCAGCGGCGGCCCCATCTTCGAGAGCTCCATCCCGCTCTCCGTATTCGGAATCGACCGGCAGGACGCCGGCGTGCCCCGCTACCGGCTGCTTGTGTGCGCCGGCGAAGAGGGACCGCTGCGGACCACCGGGGGACTCGAACTGACCGCGCCGTACGGCCTGGACGCGATCAGCCGGGCCGGAACCGTCGTCGTACCGGCCTGGCGGTCGATCACCTCGCCGCCGCCGCCGGAGGCGCTGGAGGCGCTGCGCCGGGCTCACGAGGAAGGCGCCAGGATCGTCGGACTGTGCACCGGGGCGTTCGTCCTGGCCGCCGCCGGCCTCCTCGACGGCCGTCCCGCGACCACACACTGGATGTACGCGCCGACGCTCGCCAAGCGCTACCCGTCGGTCCACGTGGACCCGCGGGAGCTCTTCGTCGACGACGGGGACGTACTGACCTCGGCGGGGACCGCCGCCGGGATCGACCTCTGTCTGCACATCGTGCGGACCGACCACGGCGCGGAGGCCGCGGGCGCCCTGGCGCGCCGGCTCGTCGTCCCGCCGCGGCGCAGCGGCGGTCAGGAGCGCTATCTCGACAGGTCTTTACCCGAGGAGATCGGCGCCGACCCGCTCGCGGAGGTCGTCGCCTGGGCGCTGGAGCACCTCCACGAGCAGTTCGACGTGGAGACGCTCGCCGCCCGCGCGTACATGTCACGGCGTACGTTCGACCGCCGGTTCCGCTCGCTGACCGGCTCCGCGCCGCTCCAGTGGCTGATCACCCAGCGGGTGCTGCAGGCGCAGCGGCTCCTGGAGACCTCCGACTACTCCGTCGACGAGGTCGCCGGGCGCTGCGGCTTCCGCTCCCCGGTGGCGCTGCGCGGCCACTTCCGCCGCCAGCTCGGCTCCTCGCCGGCCGCCTACCGCGCCGCCTACCGGGCCCGCCGCCCGCAGGGTGAGACGACGACGGCCGTCATGGACCCGGTCGTGCCGTCGCAGGTCGCCCCCGCGATCCGGCGCCCCGGAGGCCCGCTCGACCAGGGCAAGCCGCAGTCCGACCTGTACGCCTCGGGCCGCCCGGCACTGCCCGGCCAGCGGAGCGCTCCGTAGACCGCGCGCCACAAGCAGCGCACCGCAGGACGACGGGCGCCCGGGGACACCCCCCTGGGCGCCCGTCGGCGTCCGACGACCACGAGCCGGGTCCGATCACCGGCGGAACCCATAAGGTAGGACGCATGAACGATCGCATGGTGTGGATCGACTGCGAGATGACCGGGCTCTCGCTGACGGACGACGCACTCATCGAGGTGGCCGCACTGGTCACCGACTCGGACCTGAACGTACTCGGCGAAGGGGTGGACATCGTGATCCGCCCGCCGGAGGCGGCCCTGGAGACCATGCCGGACATCGTGCGCAGGATGCACACGGCCTCCGGTCTGCTCGACGCCCTGCCCGGCGGCACCACTCTCGCCGACGCCGAGGCGCAGGTCCTGGCCTACGTCCGCGAGCACGTCAAGGAGCCCCTCAAGGCGCCGCTCTGCGGGAACTCGGTCTCCACCGACCGCGGCTTCCTCTCGCGGGACATGCCCGCCCTGGAGAGCCACCTCCACTACCGGATCGTCGATGTCTCCTCGATCAAGGAACTGGCCCGCCGCTGGTACCCGAGGGCGTACTTCAACAGTCCGGAGAAGAGCGGCAACCACCGTGCGCTCGCCGACATCCGCGAATCGATCGCCGAGCTGCGCTACTACCGCGAGGCGGTCTTCGTCCCGCAGCCCGGCCCCGACTCGGAGACGGCGAAGCAGATCGCCGCGCGCCACGTCCTGCCCGCGGAATGAGCCCCCGCTCGCGCCCGCCGTCAATACGGGCGCGAGCACCCGTCGGGACCCTGTAGACTTCTTCTCGGCCGGTCGGGGAAACCTTCGGGAAAACCGCCGGTCATGGTGGGTATAGCTCAGCTGGTAGAGCACCTGGTTGTGGTCCAGGATGTCGCGGGTTCGAGTCCCGTTACTCACCCTGACGGCTCAAGGCCCCGGTTCTTCGGAACCGGGGCCTTGTCCGTGTGCGCTCGGCATCGCGCCCGTCCCGGCGTCGCGCCCCGCGCCGCGTTCGACCGAGCGGGTGGCCCGGCACGCCGAGTTCGCCGCCCCCCAGCGAGCTGAGCCCCTCCCGCCGACGGCGCCGCACTACGCTCCGAAAAGCCCGCCCCACCCCCTCGGGAGGGTCCGGAACGTATCGGCGTCCGCCCGGAGCGCCCCGGGCGAGCCCTTCCGGACACGACCGAGGGCCCGCCCCCGTCACCGGCGCACCCGGCCCGAGAGGAGGGATCCCGTGCGCAGAGCCACCGCGCTCGCCCTCGTCCTCCTCCTCGGAGCGGGCCCCTCGGCCGGCTGCGGCGGCGACCGGAACGGCACGGACGCGGCCGGACGGACCGTCCTCACCGTCGGCGTGTTCGGAGCCTTCGGCCTGAAGGAAGCCGGGCTCTACGACACCTACATGAAGCTCCACCCGGGCATCGCCATCCGGCAGACCTCGATCGAACGCAACGAGAACTACTACCCGCAGCTCCTCACCCACCTCGTCTCCGACTCCGGCCTCGCCGACGTCCAGGCCGTCGAGGTGGACAACATCGCCGAGATCACCGCCACCCAGGCCGGCCGGCTCGAGGACCTGGGCCGGACGCCCGGCGTCGACAAGAACGCCTTCCTGCCATGGAAATGGGCCCAGGGCACCAGCGCCGACGGCCGGACCGTCGCCCTCGGCACCGACATCGGCCCGCAGGGAGTCTGCTACCGCAAGGACCTCTTCGCCCGCGCCGGTCTGCCCACCGACCGGGCGGCCGTCGGCCGGCTGTGGGCCGGTGACTGGAGCAGGTACCTCGCCGTCGGCCGCCGGTTCCGGGCGAAGGCGCCGGCCGGCACCGCGTTCGTGGACTCCGCCTCCGGCGTGCTGGCCGCGATCACCGGCAGCAGCCCGCGCCGGTTCTACGACGAGAAGGGCCGGATCGTCTACAAGGACAGCCCCGCCGTGCGGCGCGCCTGGGACCTGGCCGCCGCCTTCGCCACCGGCGGTCTGACCGCCCGGCTCCAGCAGTTCACGCCCGCCTGGGACCAGGCGTACGCCAACGGCGCGTTCGCCACCGTCTCCTGCCCGGCCTGGATGCTCGGCTACATCCAGGACAAGGCGGGCCCGGCGGGCCGGGGCCGGTGGGACGTGGCCGCCGCTCCCCGGCCCGGCAACTGGGGAGGCTCCTTCCTCGTCGTCCCGTCGGTAGGCCGGCACCGTGCCCAGGCGGCGAGGCTGGTGGCCTGGCTGACCGCCCCCGCGCAGCAGGCGACGCTCTTCGCGCGGCGCGGCAGCTTCCCCAGCGCCTCGGCCGCCCACGCGCTCCCGGCCGTCTCCGGCGCCACGCACGCCTACTTCGGCGGTGCTCCCGTCGGCGCCATCTTCGCCGAGGCGGCGCGCGGGGTGCCCGTGGCGGTCACCGGACCCAAGGACGCGGTCATCGCCCAGAACCTGGGCGACATCGGCATGCTCCAGGTCGACCAGAAGGGGCGGTCGCCCCGGGACGCCTGGGACGCGGCGGTGCGGACGATCGACAACGCCCTGGACGAGTGAGAGCGATGGCCGACGTCGCCGTTCCCGTGCCCCCTCCCCCGGTCCCGTCGAAGGAGGCCGAGCGGCGGGCCCGCCGCCACCGCAGGGACGTGCGCTGGAGCCCGTACGCCTTCGTCGCCCCCTTCTTCCTGCTCTTCGCGGCCTTCGGGATCTTCCCCCTCCTCTACACGGGCTGGGCCTCGCTGCACCGCGTGGAGCTGACCTCGCCCGGCGAGACGCGGTGGGTGGGGGCGCGGAACTTCGCCCGGCTCGCGACGGACGAGTTCTTCTGGAACGCCCTGGGGAACACGGCGGTCATCGGCGTCCTGTCGACCGTGCCGCAGCTGCTCATGGCCCTGGGCGTCGCCCAGCTGCTCGACCACCGGCTGCGCGGCCGGATGTTCTTCCGGGTCGCGGCCCTCACCCCCTACGCCACCTCGGTGGCCGCCGCGACCCTGGTCTTCGCGCTCCTCTTCGGACGGGAGCACGGCCTGGTGAACTGGGCCCTGGGGGCGGCCGGGATCGGACCGGTCGACTGGCAGAACGGCACCTGGGCGTCGCGGATCGCGGTCTCCACGATCGTGATCTGGCGCTGGACCGGCTACAACGCGCTGATCTACCTGGCGGCGATGCAGACCATCCCGCCGGAGCTGTACGAGTCGGCGGCGCTCGACGGGGCCTCGCGCTGGCGGCAGTTCCTCCACGTCACCGTGCCGGGGCTGCGGCCGACGATCCTCTTCACGGTGGTGGTGTCGACCATCGGCGCGACCCAGCTCTTCGGCGAGCCGCTGCTGTTCAACGGCGGCGCGGGAGCGACGGGCGGCGCCGAGCACCAGTACCAGACACTGGGGCTCTATCTGTACGAGCAGGGCTGGGTGAACCACCACCTGGGGCGGGCCTCGGCGATCGCCTGGGCCATGTTCCTGATCCTGCTGCTCCTCGCCGCGGTGGCGTGGACGGCCCGAAGGGTGCCGCGCGGGCGGCTCCGGCGGGCGTGGCGGTCGTGGCGCCGGGGGGCGGTGTGATGAGGGCGCGGGGCGGTGGCGGTATCAGGGAGGGGCGCGTCCGGAAAGCGCGGGGCGGTGTGACGCGTGAGGGGCGCGTCCCCGAGGGGCGGGGCGCGGGTCCGCTCACGTACGGCGTCCTGGCGGTCTTCACCGCCGGCTCGCTCTTTCCGCTCGTCTGGACGGCGATCGCGGCCTCCCGGGACTCCACGCGGCTCGCGCGGACCCCCCCGCCGTTCTGGTTCGGCGACAACCTCGGGCGGAACCTCGCGGTCGCGTGGTCGGACGCGCACCTGGGCGTGGCGCTCCTCAACACCACGATCGTCGCGGGGTCGGTGGCGGCGGGGACGGTCCTCTTGTCGACCCTGGCGGGCTTCGCCTTCGCCAAGCTGCGCTTCCGGTTCAGGAACGCGCTCCTGGCGGTGGTGATCGGCACGATGATGGTGCCGCCGCAGCTCTCCGTCGTCCCGCTGTTCATGCTGATCGCGGAGCTGTCGTGGACGGACCGGCTGCAGGCCGTCGTCCTTCCCGCGCTGGTCTCCGCGTTCGGGGTGTTCTTCATGCGTCAGCACCTGGTCCGGGCCCTGCCCTCGGAGCTGGTCGAGGCGGCCCGGGTGGACGGGGCGAGTGCGGTGCGGGTGGTGTGGCACGTGGTGTTCCCGGCGGCCCGCCCGGCGATGGCGGTGCTGGGCATGCTGACGTTCGTGATGACGTGGAACGACTTCTTCTGGCCGGTCGTCGCGCTGACGCAGAGCGGCTCCCCGACGGTGCAGGTGGCGCTGACCGGGCTCGGGCGCGGATACATCCCGGACCAGTCCGTGATCATGGCGGGCGCGCTGCTGGGGACGCTGCCGCTGCTGCTGGTCCTCGTCGTCTTCGGGCGGCAGATCGTCGGCGGGATCATGCGGGGCGCGGTGAAGGGGTGACGAGGGGCGCGCGCCCCGGTCGGCGGAGGGGTGGGTGGGGGCCGGCCGGGACGCGCGCGGGTGGGGGGACGGAGCGGCTCACTTGTAGGCGGCGAACGCCTTGGTGAAGGCCAGCGGCTGCTGGAGGATCGAGGAGCAGGTGGCGTCCGCGTGATTCACGGCGCCGGCCGCGCACTGCTTGTCGCGGGTGGAGGACCACATCGACAGCCAGCCGATGCCCTTGGACCTGGCGAAGTCGACCAGCTGGGTCGCGTCGGCCACCGTGAAGATCTCGGTCGTCACGTCGTTGACGCCGATCATCGGGGTGACCGCGACGGCCTTCCACGCGGCCGCGTCGGAGAGGCCGAGGACGCCCTTGATCTGGGCCTGGGTCGCGGTCGCCGCCTGGACGGCGTACTGGCCCATGTCGCCGCTGTAGGCCGGTCCGTAGTCCATCGCCATGATGTTGACGGCGTCGACGCGGACGCCGTTGCGCTTCGCGTCGGCGAGCAGGTCCACGCCCGGCTGGGTCAGGCCCTCGGGCATGACGGGCAGGGTGAAGGACACGTTCAGGCCGGGGTGGGACTTCTGGAGCTGCGCGATCGCCTGCGAGCGGCGCGTGTTGGCGGCCGCGTCCGGCAGGGCGGCGCCCTCGATGTCGAAGTCGACCTTGGTGAGCTTGTACTGGTCCACGACCTTGCCGTACGCGGCGGCGAGGGCGGAGGAGGTCGAGCAGTTCAGGGCGAGCTCGTGGCCCGCGGCGCCGCCGAAGGAGACCCGGACGTCGCCGCCCTTGGCCCGCAGGGCACCGATCTGGGAGGCGACCTTGTCGTCGGCGAGGCCGGTGACCCCGCCCCACAGCGGCGCGCAGGACCCACCGGAGGTGATGAAGGCGAGGTTGAACTCCTTGACGCCGGTGGCGTCGGCGGTGGCCGTCAGGTCGTACGCGGGGTAGAGGGAGGTGTCGACGTAGGGCGCGTACCGGGCCGCGGCCCCGGGAGTGCCCGGGCCGCCGGTGGCGGTCGCGGTGGGCTTCGGGGACGCGGTCGCGGTGGCCGGCGCGCTCGGCGTCGCGGTCGCGCTCGGTGTCGCGGAGGCGGTGGGGGCGGTGGTGGCCGTGGGCTGCTCGGTGGGGCGGCCGCTCGGCGTCGGGGTGGCACCGCCGACCGAACAGCTCGCCTTGTCGATGAGGCAGTTCGCGGGATCGCCGGCCTCGCCTGAGGCCGAGGTCACGAAGCCGACGGTGACGGACTGGCCGGGGGCGAGTTCCTTGTTCCAGCTCGCCGGCTTCACGGTGACGTGGCGGCCCGTGACGGTGTGTTCGCCGTTCCACAGGGATCCGATGGTCGTCCCCGCGGGCAGGTCGAACTCCAGCGTCCAGCCCCCCGACCGGACGCTGGAGGTCTCGTTGGTGATGACGTACTGGCCGGTGTAGCCGCCGTTCCAGGTACTCGTCCTGGTGTAGGCGGCGCCGACGGCCGCGGCCTGGGCGGTCCCGGTGAACGCGAAGGCCGCGCCGCCGATCACCGCCGCCGCGACGACCGCGCCGACGGCCTTGGTCCTGCCGGTCGTCCTGCGCCGGTGCGTACTGGTGCCCATCGCGTGCCTGCCTCTGTGTGCCGGGGGTGGAGGTGGGTGCGGGCAGCACGCTAGCGAGGGGGAAACGGACAAATGCGTACGGGAGCGGGGCGATTGAGGATCCTTAGGCTCCGCTTAAGGAAGCCATCGGGAGGAGGAAAGGTTCGGGCGCGAGGGAGGCGGGCCGGCCCAGGGTGGACGGGGGCGGGGCCGGGACTGTGCGGGCGGGCGGACAGGCGAGCGGGCGGGGCTCAAGGGCTGCCCCCGCCGGGCCGGTCAGGACTCCGGTGCCCGGCGGGTGCCCCCGCCGCCCCGCTTGCGGCGGCCCAGGCGCTGGACGCGCCGCCCTCCCGTATCGCCCGAGCGGCGGCCGTCGAGGCCGATCCAGACGCGGACCTCGGTGCCGCCGAGGACCGAGTGCCCGATGCGGACGTCCCCGCCCGTGGACTCGGCCATCCGGCGCACGATGTCCAGGCCGAGGCCGGTGGAGCCGTCGCGCCGGCCGCTGTTGCCCCGGGCAAGCGCGGCGGCGGGGTCGGCGATGCCCGGCCCGGCGTCGGAGACGAGCACGATGACGGCGTCGTCACCGTTGTGGAGGTCGACGGAGAAGGCGGTGCCCTCCCGGGTGTGCCGGAAGACGTTCCCGAGCAAGGCGTCCAGCGCGGCGACGAGTTCGGGACGGGCGACCGGGATGCGCACGGGGCGCTCGATGCCCGCGACCCGCACCTTGCGGTCCTCGTCCTCGGCGAGCGCCGACCAGAACTCCATCCGCTCCCGGACGACCTCGGACGCGTCACAGCCCGCGCCCGGGCCGGTCGCCTGCGTCCGGGGCTTGGCGTCCCGCGCCGTACGGATGATCGTGTCGACCTCGCGCTCGAGCTGCGCGACGGCGGCCCGCGTCTGGTCGGCTGCCGGACCGGAGCCCAGCGAGGCCGCGTTGAGCCGCAGCACGGTCAGCGGGGTGCGCAGCCGGTGGGAGAGGTCGGCGGCCAGCTCACGCTCGTTGGCGAGGAGCTGGACGACCTGGTCGGCCATGGAGTTGAAGGCGATCGCCGCCGACTTGAGCTCCGGCGGCCCCTCCTCGGGGACGCGCGCGCCGAGCCTGCCCTCGCCGAGGTCGTGGGCCGCGCCCGCCAGCCGCTGAGCGGGCCGGACCATCCGGACGCCCAGGCGGTCGGCGACGGCGACCGAGCCGACGATCAGGGCGATGCCGACACCGGCCAGGACCAGCCAGGCGGTGGCGACCCCGTTGCTGACCTCGCCCTCGGGGACGAAGAGTTCGACGATCGCGACCCGGCCCGAGCTCAGGGCGGTGGGCTGGAGCAGCACGGAGCCGCCGTCGACCTCGGCGATGGTGGCCCGCCCCAGCTCACGGGTGGTCCGCAGGTCCTCCTCGCTCGCCCGGCGCGTCCCGATCTCCAGGGCCTTGGCGCCCGGCGCGTCGGCGGCCGGGACGTGGACCGCCATGCGTCCCGCGGCCCCGTCCTCGGTGGTGGCGACGGCGCGGTCCAGCTGTTCGCGGTCGGTGGTGATGGCGAGGACGGGCGCGAGCCCGGCGGCGCGCCGCTCGGCGTTGGAGAAGGCCCGGTCGCTGGCCATCTCCTTGACGACCAGGCCGAGCGGTACGGCGAAGGCGACGACGACCATGGCGGTGACGGCCAGCGACACCTTGACGAGTGCCCATCTCACGGCTGGGTCTCCCGGGGCGGCTCAAGCTTCACGCCCACGCCGCGCAGGGTGTGCAGATAGCGGGGACGGGCGGCCGTCTCACCCAACTTCCGCCGCAGCCATGACAAATGTACGTCGATGGTCTGGTCGTCCCCGTAGGACTGCTGCCACACCTCGGCGAGCAGTTCCTTGCGGGGCACGACGACCCCGGGCCGCCCGGCGAGGAAGGCGAGCAGGTCGAACTCCCGCCGGGTCAGGTCGAGCGGGGCCCCGTCGAGTTCCGCCTGGCGCCGCAGCGGGTCGATCGACAGGCCGCCGACCTGGATCACCCGGGACGGCGGCGCCTCGCCCGCGGCGGCCCGCGACCGGCGCAGCACCGCGGCCATCCGGGCGGAGAGGTGCTCCACGGAGAACGGTTTGGTGAGGTAGTCGTCCGCCCCGTCGTTGAGGAGCCGGACGATCTCCGCCTCGTCGTCCCGCGCCGTCGCGATGATGACGGGGACGTCGGTGATGCCGCGCAGCATCTTCAGCGCCTCGGACCCGTCCAGATCGGGCAGTCCGAGGTCCAGGATGACGACGTCGAAACGGAAATGGGCGACCTCGCGCAGCGCCTCCAGGGCCGTGCCGACGCTCCGTACGGTGTGGGAGGCGTCGGTCAGGTGCCGGATGAGGGCGGAGCGCACGAACTGGTCGTCCTCGACCACGAGCACACTTGCCATGGGCCGCACCGTACGCCATACGGGGGAACGCGGGACAAGGTCCACCCTCCGGCACGACGGTGCGCGCGGTGGTGCAGTATGACCCGGATGCGCAGAGGAATCGTTCACGCCCTGGCGTGGTCGCTCGCCACCGGCGCGGCGGTCACCCTCTCCTGGTGGGGGGTGCACACGGTGCTGGCCGGGACGGTCTACGACCCGCCGCGCGCGCTGCCCATCCCGGCCGGCAGCACGCAGGCGCCGCCGGCCGCGGCCGGCGATCCGTCGGCCTCGTCGACCCGACGGCCGACGGCCACGCCCACACCGACGCCCTCGCCGCCGAGGAAGACGGGCGGCGCTCCCTCGGCGACCCCTTCGCCGGGACCTTCGAGCAGGCCCTCCGCCTCACGGCAGCCGGAGGGCGGCGGCGAGGTGAAGGGCTACACCGTGGACGGCGGGCGGGTCGTCTTCGACCTCGGCGAGACCTCGGCCGAGCTGGTCTCGGCGACGCCGTCCTCGGGCTGGACGATGCAGGTCTGGAAGCAGCCGACGTGGATCCGGGTCACCTTCACCCGGGACGGCCGCGAGCTGTCGGTCTTCTGCGTCTGGCACGACACGGCGCCGAGGGTCGAGATCGAGGACCGCTAGGGAGTGTTTCGAAAGTCCCGGCTCAGCGGAAGGCGGCGGCCGGCGGGGAGGGCGAGGGCTTGGCGCTGGCGTCGGTGACCGGGGTCGCTCCCCCGGTGAAGTCGGCGAGGGCCCTTCCGTGTTCGACCCGTCCGGCGTGCGGGTCGGTCGCCACCCGGCGGGTCAGCTCGGCCACCGGCAGCTCCCGGTCGGAGGCGAGGAGGACGGCGTTGCCGAAGCGGCGGCCGCGCAGCACGGTCGGGTCGGCGGCCAGCGCGAGTTCCGGGAAGACGGCGGCGGCGGTGGCGATCTGGCCGCGCAGGTGGGTCAGGGGCGGCCCGTCGGCGAGGTTGGCGGCGTAGAACCCACCGGGCTTGAGCGCTCTGCGGACCTCGGCGAGGAACTCCGTGCTGGTGAGGTGCGCGGGGGTGCGGGCGCCGCTGAAGACGTCGGCGATGATCAGGTCGGCCCAGCCGTCCTGCACTTTCGCGAGCCCGGCCCGGGCGTCCGTGGAACGGACCCGGACGCGGGCGGCCGCTTCGAGGGGCAGCTCGCGGCGGACCAGCTGGACGAGGGCTCCGTCGAGTTCCACGATCTGCTGGGTGGAGCGGGGCCGGGTGGCGGCGATGTAGCGGGCGAGCGTGAAGGCTCCGCCGCCCAGGTGCACGGCCTGGACCGGCCGGTGGGGCGGGGCGACGAGGTCGGCGATGTGGCCGAGGCGCCGCTGGTACTCGAAGGAGAGGTGGGCCGGGTCGTCGAGGTCGACGTGCGACTGCGGGGCGCCGTCGATGAGCAGCGTCCAGCCGCGGGGCCGCTCCCTGTCGGGTATGAGCTCGGCGAGACCGCCGTCGACGGTCTCCACGACGGCGGCGGCGGCCGCCGCCCGTTCTCGCTGCTTGTTCCTGGCCACGGACCCCATTATCGACGCCCGCGCGGGCGTCCCGCCCGACGAGCGGGGGTGAGCGGGCGGGGGTGCGGCGGTGGAGGGCGGCAGGGCGGCTAGTGGCAGCCGTCGGCGGCCTCGATCAGGCGGGCGGCCTGGCCCAACGCCTCCCGGAGGACCTCCGGGTCGGTGACCTGGCCTCCGTCGTCGGGCGGCAGCAGCCATCCGGCGGGGCGGGGCGCCCCTCCGGCGGCCGGTTCCGGCAGCTCGGGCAGCTCGGGGATGCGCAGGCCGCGACCGGAGGTCTGCGTACACGCGCTGCCCGGCATGTCCCAGCCCTCGGCGGTGCCGGGCGGGACCAGGAAGCCGAGGGTGTGACAGGCGCCGTCGTGCAGCACCGGTCCGACGACGGGCGCGCCACCCCGGCGCAGGATGTCGACGGCCTCCAGGCCCTGCCGGACGGGCACGGTCACCAGGTCGCAGGGCTCGTCATGCGGGGCGCCGGCGTTCGGGGCGGGCAGCTGCCGCGCCGTCGACTGCGATCCGATCTCCACCATGGGGACCCCTCCTCGCTATGAGAAGACACGTTCCGTCTCTCCGCATGGTTCAACGTCCGTGCGCGTCAACGGCTACGGCGGCACGCCGCCGCAAAGGATGGCAGTTCATGGCAGATCGCGAGCGAGATATCCGGTTTGTAGCCAAACTCTGCGTGTGCGTGCGGTGACAGCAGGTACGTTCATGCCCGCCGGAACACCGGTAGCACCAGGAGAGGGCTCGGCCATGGCGATGTCACGGGCAGTTCCCAATCTCGCCTTCCGCAGGCTCCGCGGGCGGCACTCGCCGGCGGAGTTCGCCGCCTCGGTCCGCAGGGCCGCGCGGGAGATCGGCGAGCAGGTGGCCTGCGACGCCCGCTACATCGGACGTGTGGAGGCGGGAGAGATCCGCTGCCCGAACTACGCGTACGAGCGGGTGTTCCTGCACATGTTCCCCGGTCTGAGCTTGGCGGACCTGGGGTTCTCGGCGCGGGAGGCCGTGCGCGGCCGGCGGTCCGCCGTCGCGGCCGGGCCACCGCCCCCGCCCGCCATCACGACCCGGAACGATGAGGAGAGCGACGTGCTGCGTCGCGCATTCATGACGAGCGGCACCGCCACCGTGGCGGCCGCCTCGCTGGGATTCGCCGGCACGGCCGCCGCGATCCCCGCCCCGCGCGGTACCCACAGGATCGGCGAGGCCGAGGTGCGGGCCGTCGAGGACGCCGTACGGCAGATCCGGCTGCTCGACGACCGGCACGGGGCCGAGGGGCTCTACCAGGCGGCGGCCCAGCCGCTGCGGACGGCGTACGCCCTGCTCGACGCGGGCACGGCGGCCCGCCGGTCGACCGAGGACCGGCTGCACGCGGGCGCCGGCGAGCTGGCGATCTCCGTCGGCTGGCTGGCGCACGACTCGGACCGCCTGGACGACGCCCGCTCCTACTACGCCGAGGCGCTCGCCACCGCGCGCGTGGCGGGCGATCCGGCGCTGGAGGCGCACGCGTTCTGCAACACGTCGTTCCTGGCCAGGGACGCGGGACGGTACCGCGAGGCGGTCCGGGCCGCGCAGGCGGGGCTGCGGGCGGCGCGACCCCTCTCCTCGGCCCGGCTGCTGTCGCTGCTGACCCTGCGGGAGGCGGGGGCATGGGCCGGACTGGGCGACCGGTCGGCGTGCGAGCAGGCCCTCGGCCGCGCCCACGCCTACTTCGGGAAGGGCCCCGCCGACAGCGATCCGGAGTGGATGTCGTTCTTCGGGGAGCCGGAGCTGGAGGCACTGGAGGCGCAGTGCTGGTCGGCGCTGGGCGACTGGGGCCGCGCGGCCCGCCACGCCCACCGCGCGACGGTGCTGCAGAACCCCCACTTCGCCCGGAACCTCGCCCTCTACCGCGCCCAGCTGGCGAGCGACCTCGCGCATGCGGGCCGCCGGGACGAGGCGGCGGCAGAGGCGGGGCGGGTGGTGGACGCGCTCGGCGACGTCCAGTCCTCCCGTATCCGCCGCATGCTGGCGACGACCCAGCGGCTCCTGGCCACCACCCGCTGACCCGGTCCGCGACCGGTCCGCACCCGGCTCGCATCCGGCCGCACTCGGCTCGCGGGGCGCGGTGACGGACCGGGGACGCGGTGACGGACCGGGGGAACGCGGAGGCGGACCGGGGCGGGGCGCCCACGGCGACGCGGACGGCGGGCGGCGGGGCACTGGCGCGCAGGGGGCCGGGGCCGGCCGCCCCTCGTCCCGACCTACTCCATGTGCCCGGTGTCGTTCCAGCGTTCCAGCGCCGGAGCGCCGTACGCCCAGCTCAGAACCGAGAGGCTGGTCGGGTCGAGGCGGATACGGGAGCCGAAGGAGATGTCCTCGCCCAGCCAGCGCGCGGCGATCGTGCGCAGGATGTGGCCGTGCGCGAAGACCAGGACGTCACGGTCCGCCGACCGCGCCCACCCCACGACCTCGTCGGCCCGCGCCGAGACCTGCTCGCGCGTCTCCCCCTCGGGGACGCCGTCGCGCCAGATCAGCCAGCCGGGACGCAGCTCCTGGATCCGGGCCGGGGTCAGGCCCTCGTAGGCGCCGTAGTCCCACTCCATCAGCGCGTCCCAGTTCTCGGCCCGGTCACCGAAGCCCGCGATCTCGCAGGTCTCCCGGGCGCGCGAGAGCGGGCTGGTGCGTATCTCCAGGTCCGGCAGGCCGTTCCAGGGCGCCCTGCGCAGCCGCTCCCCGAGCAGTTTCGCTCCGCGCCGCCCCTCGTCGAGGAGCGGAATGTCCGTCCTGCCGGTGTGGCGGCCGAGCAGCGACCATTCGGTCTGGCCGTGCCGGGCGAGCAGGATGCGCGGTGCCATGAAGGCTCTCCCTGGGGTACCTCGGGTTCACAAGCGGGGTGCTCCCCCATCATCGCCCACGTGAACGGCGGGCGACGTGGGGGCAACCCCGGGGCCCGTTCCCGCGTCCCCTAGGCCGAGACGCAGGGGGGAACGCGCGTATGAATCCGAGGGCAGCCCGCATCGGGCGGCGGCCACGCTGGTGGAGCGAGCTGCTGCTCATCGCCGTGGTGTACGCCGCGTATTCGGGCGGGCGGCTGCTCGTCCGCGGGGACACGCAGACCGCCGTCGACCACGGCCTCGCGATCCTGCGGATCGAGAAGCTGCTGTACCTGAACGCCGAGCACCCGCTCAACCGGCTCTTCACGGCCACGCCCGCACTCGGCATACCCGCCGACTTCGCGTACGCCTCCCTGCACTACCTCGTCACCCCGGCCGTCCTCGTCTGGCTCTTCCACCGCCGCCCCGCCCGCTACCGGGCGGCCCGCACCTGGCTGATGACCTCCACCCTGCTCGGCCTGGTCGGCTTCACCCTGCTGCCCACCTGCCCGCCCCGGCTGCTCGACGCGAGCCACGGCTTCGTCGACACCATGGCGCAGTTCAGCTCGTACGGCTGGTGGGGCGCGGAGGCGAGCGCGCCGCGCGGCATGGGCGCGATGACGAACCAGTACGCGGCGATGCCGAGCCTGCACGTCGGCTGGGCGCTGTGGTGCGGGGTGATGCTGTGGCGGTACGGGCGTACGCCGGCGTCCAAGGCCCTCGGCGCCGCCTACCCGCTCCTCACGGTGATCGTCGTCATGGGGACGGCGAACCACTACTTCCTGGACGCGGTCGCCGGGGCCGCCGTGATGGGGTTCGGCCTGCTGCTGACGGCGCCCGCGACCCGGCTCGTGGACCGGATCCGGGACCGGTTGCGCCCGGTCGTCGGAGGCGGGCGTTCCCCTCTTGTCAGTGGGGGATGCGAGACTTCGGCGGGTGAGCGATTCCCTGGGCAGCGGAGCTCCCCGTCCTCCGCAGACGACACTCCGGCACCGGCTCGCTGAGCTGCGCGGAGCGGCCGCCGTGCCGCGTCCGCTGGATGCGCGGGCGCTGGCGGCGCTGGCCGCCAATCCCGGCTGCCGGCGGCGCGCGCTGCTCGACGGAGCGGGGGTCGACAAGACCGCGCTGGCCTCGAAGCTCGGCTCGCCGGCCGCCTTCGGGCAGTCGCAGTTCGCGTTCATGCGGGGCAACGCCTTCGAGGCGAAGGTCAAGGCGGACGGCGGCCGTGAGCTGCTGCGGCTGCTCGGCATCGAGGAGCCGGGGGCGGTGCGGGTGCCCGATCTGGCGGCGGCCGGGCCTCAGGGGCGGGCGGCCCGTACGGCGCTGGCGCTGCGCGAGGCGACGGTGGCCCGGGAGTGGGCGCTGCTCGACCATCCGATGCTGGCCCTCGACGTGGCGGGTTCGCCCGCCTATCTGGAGCCGGACGCGGTCGTGGTGCACCCCGACGGCCGGTGGACGGTCGTGGAGATCAAGTCGTTCCCGATGATCGACGGCTCGGCGGACGCCTCGAAGGTCGGCGCGGCCGCCCGCCAGGCCGCGGTGTACGTCCTGGCCCTGGAGCGGGTGGCGGCGCTCACGGACGGCGCGTCGGTGGCGCACGCGGTGCTGCTGGTCTGCCCGAAGGACTTCTCCAACCTGCCGGCCGCCTCCGTGGTGGACGTGCGCAAGCAGCTGTCGGTGACCCGCCGTCAGCTGGCCCGGCTGACGCGGATCGAGGAGATCGCGGACGCGCTGCCGGACGGGGTCACCTTCGATGTGGAGGGGTGTTCGGCGGAGCAGCTGGCGGCGTCGGTCGAGGCGGTGCCGCACGCCTACGCCCCGGAGTGCCTGTCCTCCTGCGAGCTGGCCTTCCACTGCCGGGAGCGGACACGGCTCTCGGGCGCGGTGGAGGCGCTGGGCCGGTCGGTGCGCGGCGAGCTGGGCGGGCTGACCACGATCGGGGAGGTCCTCGCCGCGGCGCGCGGCGAGGCGGGCGACCCGGACGATCCGACCGTGCACGCGGTACGCCGGGCGGCGGCCCTCCGGGCGGAGGCGCTCGCATGTCGCTGATCTCCGCCCTCGCCCGGTTCGAGGCGGTCGAGTCGGGCCGGGCCCAGCCGTTGGCCACGGTCCGGCACCGGCACGTCTCGGACCGCCCCCTCGTCCTCGTGCCGCTGACCACGGCGGGCGAGGCGGGCGCGCCGCTCGGCGCCCTGGTCGGAACCGACCCGGAGGAGCCGCGGCTGCTCGTGGTCGCGCAGCCCCGTGACCGGGATCTGCGGTTCGCGTTCCTCGCCGACCTGGCCGGGGAGGTCCTGCCGTACGTCGACGCCTTCACCGGTGTGGTCGAGGCGGCGGAGAAGAGCGAGACCGATCCGGAGACCGGCAAGAAGGTCAAGGTCGAGGTCGAACTGTGCGCGGACGCGCCGCAGTTGATCGTGCCGAGCCGGGCGGGCGTCGAGTACGTCCGGCTGCTCGGGCGGTCGACGCGGTTCCGCCGGACCGTGGAGCAGGACCCCGAGACGCCGTATCCGGCGCCGCCGCGCGTGCCGCTGCTGGGCCGCTGGCTGACGCACTTCGGGGAGCGGGCGCGGGTTCCCGGGTCTTCGCTGCTGCTGGCCGCGACGGACCTGCTGAACCGGCACTGGGCGACGGGCCAGTCGTCCCTGGAGGACCAGCACCTCGGGGCGCTCCTGGCCTGGATCGATCCCCCCGAGGGGGAGTCGGGCGCGGAGGCGGCGCTCCGGGCCGAGCTGGGACGGGACCGGGACGGGCAGCTGCTCTGTCCGCCGGCCGGGCCCGCGACCGATCCGGCCTTCGACAACCGGCTGCTCGCGCCCGCCGTCGAGCGGTTCGACCGGGCACGGCAGGCGCTGGCGGCGGCCGAGGACGGCGAGAGCGCCGACGAGCGGCTGGGCGAGGCGCACCGGGCCGAGGGGGAGATCCGCCGCCTGATCGCCTCGCAGCTGAGGCCGACCTGGGACGCGGTGTGGCGGGCGATCGAGCTGACGCGGGAGCTGCCGGTGGGGTCCCGGGTCGCGGACCGCTGGACCCGGGACCGCTGGTCGTTCACCGCTCACCGCGACCGGGTGGTGGCCGGCGAGCCGCCGCAGCCCCGCCGGGACGACGCGGTGACGGCGGCGCAGAAGCTGGCGGCGCGAGAGTCCGCGCAGGGGCAGTTGGAGGCGCAGGAGGCCCTCGACGATCCGCTGGTGCTCGCCGGGCGGCGGCTCGCGGGCGAGGCGTTCGTCGCCGAGGTGGTGGACGTGACGATGGCGTGGTCGGAGTCGAAGCGGCCCTCGCCGCGCCCGCTGCTCACGGTCCGCACGGACGACCTGCCGCATCTGGCCGAGCGGTCGAAGGTGTACCGCTCGCTGGAGGGCAAGCCGCAGACGGCGGAGTTCGTGCGCCACGAGGAGGACGGCTCGCTGGTGCTGCGGATCACGGACCGGATGGGGCGGTCGAAGGAGCCCGCCGAGGGTTCCGTGCCGGAGAAGGGTGAGCGGATCGCCTGGACGCTCTTCGAGCACGACCAGCGGGTGGGCGCGAAGCTGCCGGATCCGGAGGAGACACCCTGGACGCACGGCGGGCCGCCGCGCTCGGATGTCGCCGAACTGCCCGACACCGTGACCACGGAGGACCTGCTGTGAGCTTCGATCCCGGGGCGGAGGCCGCCCGGGCGACGGGCGCGATCCTGGCCGACACCCTGCACGGCGACGCGCGCGGCGTGGTCGTCGACTCCCCGCCGGGCGCGGGCAAGTCGACGCTCGTGGTCCGGGCCGCGCTCGAACTGGCCGCCGCCGGAAGACCGTTGATGGTGGTCGCGCAGACGAACGCGCAGGTGGACGATCTGGTCCTGCGGCTCGCGGAGAAGGAGCCGGACCTTCCGGTGGGGCGGCTGCACTCCAACGACAGCGACCCCTACGACAAGGCGCTCGACGGCCTGGAGAACGTACGCACGTCCTCGAAGGCGGGTGATCTCGCCGGTCTGGACGTGGTCGTGTCGACGGCCGCGAAGTGGGCGCACGTGAAGAACGTCGAGCCGTGGGCGCACGCGATCGTGGACGAGGCGTACCAGATGCGCTCGGACGCCCTGCTCGCCGTGGCGGGGCTCTTCGAGCGGGCGCTGTTCGTGGGGGACCCGGGACAGCTGGACCCGTTCTCGGTGGTCGGCGCGGAGCAGTGGGCGGGGCTTTCGTACGACCCGTCGGCGAGCGCGGTCTCGACGCTGCTCGCGCACAATCCGGAGCTTCCGCAGCACCGGCTGCCGGTGTCGTGGCGGCTTCCGGCGTCGGCGGCCCCGCTGGTCTCCGGCGCCTTCTATCCGTACACGCCGTTCCGCAGCGGTACGGACCACGGCGAGCGGCGGCTCTCCTTCGGGGTGGCGTCGGACGGCTCGGGTCCGGACCGGGTCCTGGACGAGGCCGCCGCGTCGGGCTGGGGCCTGCTGGAGCTGCCGGCCCGGAACACCCCGCGCACGGACCCCGAGGCGGTGCGGGCGGTGGCACTGGTGGTGCGCCGGCTGCTCGACCGGGGCGGCGCCGCCGTCTCGGAGCGGGGCCCCGATCCCGTCCCGCTCACCGCCGACCGGATCGCGGTCGGCACGGCTCACCGCGACCAGGCGGCGGCTGTGCGGGCGGCCCTGGCGGAGCTGGGCGTCACGGGCGTGACCGTGGACACGGCGAACCGCCTCCAGGGCCGGGAGTACGACGTGACGGTGGTGCTCCATCCCTTGTCAGGGCGTCCGGACGCCACGGCCTTCCATCTGGAGACGGGGCGCCTGTGCGTGCTGGCCTCCCGTCACCGCCACGCCTGTGTGGTGGTCTGCCGCGCGGGCGTCCCGGAGCTCCTCGACGACCACCCGTCGACGGAACCGGTCCAGTTGGGCGTGACGATGAAGTTCCCGGACGGCTGGGAGGCGAACCACGCGGTCCTCGCCCACCTCGCGGAGCACCGGGTCTCCTGGCGCCCGTAGGAAGCCCCCTCCGGCCGGCTTGACGGAGGGTCCGCCGAGGCGTCAGCGGAGCCCCGGGGACACCGCCCTCGCCAGCCATGCCGAGCTGCGCAGGGCGACAACGCCGTCCCCGTTCTCGAAGCGGCGGGCCGCTCCGGTCAGGCCGGCCCGGGCCGCGGCGAGGGCGGCCGGGTCCGCCTGGTCCACCATGTCCGCGAACGCTCCCCAGCTCAGCAGGAAGTCGGCGGCGGCCTCGGCGCCGGGGCCGAGGGCGACGGTCGTCTCGACCCGGTCCACGGTCACGTGCCGGAACCCGGCGCGGGTGAGCACTCCGGTGAGGTGGTCCGGGTCCGCCAGCGCGTGCACGTCGCGCACGGCCGGCCCGGCGGGAGCGGCCCGGCGCGGGCTCGCCGCCGCGAGCACGGTGGGCAGGTCGTTGCGTTCCGGTGGGCCGACGGTGGTGAAGACGAGCCGTCCGCCCGGCCGCAGCGCGCGGCCGATGTGGGCGAACGCGGCGACCGGGTCGGCGAGGAACATGACGCCGAACCTGCTGATCGCCACGTCGAAGGCGGCTGCCCGGAAGGGGTGGACCTGGGCGTCGCCCGCCGCGAAGGTGACGTTCCGGAGACCTTCGGCTTCGGCGAACCCCCGCGCCCGCTCCAGCATCGGCTCCACCACGTCGTTCCCGAGGGCGTGCCCGTCACGGGCGCGGCGGGCGGCCTCCCGGGTGGTGGAGCCGTATCCGCACCCGATGTCGAGGACGTGCGCGCGGGGGTCGATCGCCGCCGCGTCGAAGAGCGGCGCGTCGAAGCCGCCGCTGACCCTGTCGTAGCGCTCCGCGTCGGCGGTGCGGTCGATCGCGTGACGGTCCATCGCCGTCCCCCTCGTCACGCCGTGGCGGCGGGTCGCGGGGCGGCCGACGCCAGGGTGAGGAGTTCGTCCACGGTCCACTGGTCGTCGACGTGTTCGCCGTACTTCGCGGCGAGGATCCGGCCGTCGCCGCCGATGAGGAAATCGGCGGGGAGGCCGAGGCGGCCGCCTTGCGGACGGAGGACGGGCGGCTTCTCGCGGCCGCGCAGGAGGCCCCAGGTGCCGACGAGGACGGCCCGGGCCATCGGGCCCCACGCCCGGGGGGAGAGCAGGGCCCGGGGCGCGGACTCCACCCCGAACGCGGTGTAGAGCAGCTTGTCGGGGTCGGCGACGACCGGGAACGGCAGGCCGTCCAGGTGCGGCCGGAGTTCCTCGGCCGGGGAGTGGAAGACGACGACCTCCCGGATGCCAGCCGCCTGGATCTCCTCGTACCGGCGGACCACCGACCGCAGGTGCAGATGGCAGACGGGGCAGCCGGCGAAGCGCCGGAACTGCAGGTGGACGAGCCGTTCGGGGTCCGGGACGGCGACCGGCGGGCCGAGGAGCGGGGCGAGGGTGCGGACGGGGGCGGTGGAGCCGGGCCGCAGGGGTCCTCCGGGCATGCGCATGGGGCACCTCTCTCGTAGGCGTACGGCGTACTCCTAACAGCGTAGGCGTAGGGCGTACGCTGTCAACCGTCATGCCACGTCCGCGATCCCTCACCCAGGACCAGGTGGCCGCCGCCGCCCTCGCCGTCATCGACCGCGACGGCCTCGCCGGCCTCTCGATGCGTACGGTCGCCAAGGAGCTGACCCTCAGCACGATGGGGCTCTACCGGTACGTCGCCGACCGCGAGGAACTCGAAGGGCTCGTCGTCGAGCGGGTACTCGGCTCCGTCGACCCCGCCCCGCCCCCTCCCGGGCCTTGGCCCGAGCGGGTCGAGGCCATGGTCCGGCGGCTGCGCGACAGCGTGCGCGCCCACCCCGCCGCCGTCCCCCTCACCGTCACCCACCGGCACCGGCTGCCGGGACTGCTGCGCTGGTCGGAGACGGTTCTCGGACTCCTCGCCGAAGCGGGCGTCGAGGGCGACCGGCGCGTCGTCGCCCTGCGCGGGCTGCTGTCGTACGTCGTCGGGGCGATCCAGCTGGAACACCTCGGCTCCCTGTCGGGCGCGGGCACGGTGGTCATCTCCGAGCTGCCCCCGGACCGCTTCCCCTACATGGCGGAGGCCGGCCGCCGCGCGCGCGGGATCGACGCCGACCGGGAGTTCTTCGGCGGGCTCGCGGTGTATCTGCGCGGTCTGCGCGACTGACGGCCACCCGCCCTCTTGCGCGAGGCGGGACAATGGAAGTCGGCGGCCCGGGTGTCCGGGCCGCGTGCGTGCGAGGAGGAGAAGAACGATGGCGGAATCCGCGGAGCGGAACGGACAGCGGCGGCTTCGGCCCGCACCGCTGGTCTTCGAGCCTGCCGAGGCGACCGCCGACCCCGAGCACTTCTTCGACCTGGAGTCGATGGAGGACCCCCGCCAGCTGCTCGCGCGGGCGACGGAGCTGACGCTCGCGTTCCGCGCGGCGACCGACCGGGCGACGGAGTTCCAGGCCATCGCGGCGGCGCAGCTGGCCGATCCGCGGCGCTTCGACCGGCTGACCCCGGCGGACGTCGCCGAGCGGGCGGAGTGGACCGAGGACTATGCCGTCCGGATGATCGAGTTCGGTCGCGACCTGATCCGCAACGGCGGCCGCCCCCAGGAGGACTGACCGCCCCGCCGCCAGGGTCCGGCTCCCCCGCACGCCCTCCGCGTGCGCCCCCGGCGCGCTCCTGTCACCACCCCCCTGGCATATGCCGAGGCGAAAGATACTCCTCCCGTACCCCCGCTGTCCGAGTTTCGCTCAACTCTGTGAAACGAAACGGTCACTCCCGGTAGATCTGGCTCCATGAGCGCATGGCTGCGAGACGAGACACCCCTGAGCCCCGCCCAGAGCGACACCGACGAGCGGCGGACCGACCGGCCCGACGTCTTCGGGTTCCTGCGGGAGCGGGACGAGGGGCGGCACCACACCACCCAGGTCACCGCCGCCGGAGCGGACTGGCTCGCCTCCGCCGCCGCCTACCCCCGCTCCACCCTCGCGCTCTGGGAGTCGCGGCCCGCCGCCCCCGCCGTGCTCCCCTGCGGGACCGCCTTCGACGTCGTCAACGTGGACACGATCTTCGGGCGGCGGATGCTCGACCGGCTCTGGTCGGAGGGCCCCGGAACCGGCCCCGTCGCCGTCCACCGGGGCCGGATGCTCCTGTTCGCCGCGCCCGGGACCGCCCAGCGGTTACCCTCCCTGCTCGCCTGGGAGGAGTGGGGCGACTCCGTCCCGCCGCCCCTCTGCCACGGCACAGGCGACGCCGTGACCATCCCTCCGCTCTGTCCGCTCGAGCGCACCGGGCCCCGCTGGGTCGTCGCCCCCGACACCCGCCACCCCTGGCTGCCGGGGCCCGAGGTGATGCTCTGGGCCTGCGTCCGGGCGGTCCGCGCCGCCTCCGCCGCGGACGTGCGGATATCGATTTTTCCTCCCGCCGATCAGGATGCTAAGGTCTACGACGTCAGCAGGCGCCGCTAGCTCAGTTGGTTAGAGCAGCTGACTCTTAATCAGCGGGTCCGGGGTTCGAGTCCCTGGCGGCGCACAGACGGGAGAAGCCCCTCGCGAGAGCGAGGGGCTTCTTCGTGTGCCCGGGACCTCAGGTCCGGCGCTCCGGCACCGTCACCTTCACCGTCCACACGCCCGCTCCCGTCCGGTCCACCACCTCCACCCGCGTCCCCTCCCCCGGCACCGTGAACGTCTCCCCGACGCCCAGCGGCGCGTCCGCCAGCGGCGGGTACACCGAGCGGTCCCAGCACGCCTCGGTCCGGGGGTGCGTGTCCACGACCTCGATCGGACCGTCCCCGGACGCCGCCTGGTTGCGCACGCGGTAGATCAGCACCCCCTCCGTGCAGGTGTCCTCGTCGTTGCCCGTGGCGCCGCGCGCCTCGATCGCCAGCGCCGTGCCCGGGCCCGTGCGCACCACCGCGAGCCGGGTGCCGAGCGTGCCGCCCGCCACCGGCGCCGCCGCCAGCGGCTCCAGGCTGAGCAGCCGCGAGCCCCGACCCTGGACGCAGGCGACCTGCTGCCGCTCCAGCCAGCCCAGCTTCCACTTGTGCCAGCCGAAGAGGTCCGGGGCGAGGCCGAACTGGCTCCCCATGACGTCCCAGTCCCCCACATGGGTGTCCCAGTCACCCTTGCCGTCCGTCGGACGGTGGTAGAGGTCGGGCAGGTCGAAGACGTGGCCGGTCTCGTGCGCCAGCACGTTGCGGTCCGGCGGATGGCGCTCGAAGACGGTGACGACCCGCTTGATCTCCGCGCCGTCGACATCGATCGGATGGTCGAGGTTGACCACCTTCGTGGCGTCCGAGTCGACGCCGGGCGCGTCCGGGTCGGCCACCAGATAGACGATGTCGAAGCGCGAGAAGTCCACGCGCTCGTTCGCCGCGTCGATGGCGTCGTGCAGGTAGGCGGTGCGCCGGCCCGCGTCCCAGTCGCGCTTTATGTCGTAGGCGGTGGAGGGCTGCGGCATGGTGATCCACTCGCGCTGGGGGTGGGCGTGCAGCGCGAACCGGCCGTACGAGGCGCGCCGGAAGAAGTCGCTCGTGCCGGGGAAGTGGTCGGCGATCAGCTCGTCGGTGCCGACGAGAGGCGCCGAGTCGGGGAAGGACAGGAAGATCATGACCGCGTCGAGCGAGCGGGTGGGCTGGGGGTAGGAGCCGTTCCAGGTGTCCAGGCCGAGGGAGTGGTGGGCCGCGGTACGGGGCAGGGCGCAGGGGCCCGCCGAGGGCGCGCCCACGGCGGGGCCCGCCACGAGCCCGGTCGCGGCGAGCGCCATCAGGGAGGTGAACGCCGCCGCCGAGGCACGCAGCTTGGGACGTTCCACTCCCCCGGGTGTCTGCTGACCCCTCACGTAGACCTCCGGCTCCGGAATGCGGGACACCACACCCACCTTGTGATGGTTCGCGGCATTTCGCACTATTCCGCTGCCCCAGTCGAGTGAGCGGGCACCGCGGGGTCGACGCGACACGCCCTCTCAACGGCTCACGGAAAGTCACATTCGGTCACGTCGTCGACGTCCCGCGTCAGACCCGCGCAGAAACGATCGGCCGGGAGGTGCGGCGCGCCCGTCCGCCCCCTCCGGAGAGCGGGACGGCCACCACGGAGCTGGATCGGCCCCCGGGGCTGCCTCTATGATCGGCACACTTTCCTTGGCCGACCATCCCGACCACATCTGTACGGCCCAACTGCGCTACGGGAGCGAGCGGTGAGCGGAACCCCCGAAGGACCGGTGCACGCCCAGCTCTCGCCCGCCCGGGAGCCCGCGCATCCGATCACGGAGCGTCATCCTGAGCCCCCGGCCCAGGGCGACCGAGGACCGGGCACGACCCCCGGGACGGCCGACGAGCCCCCGGCGTGCCAGGACCCCTGGATCGCGGCCGAACTCCGCGACTACCGCGCCGCCTTCCGGGCCGCCCAGCTCGCCATGGCCGTCGTGGACCAGGACGGCGTCGTCGTCACCGCCAACGACGCGCTCGGCACCCTCTTCGGCACCGAGGCCGACGCGCTGCGGGAACAGTCCGCCGCCGACCTCGTCGACCTCGCGTCGGACGGCCGCACCTGGCACGCGTACCGCGAGGTGCTGCGCGGCCGCCGCTCCCGCTTCCGCTGCACCCGCCGGCTCAAGCACCCCGACGGACGCTCCCTGTGGGCCGAGGTCACGGTCTCCCCCGTGCCCGACAGCCGCCGTGTGCTGCTCTCGATCGCGGACATCAGCGACCGGCGGGAACTCCAGGCCCGGCTGCGCCACCTCCAGATGCACGATCCGGTGACGCGACTGCCCAACCGTGCCCTCTTCTTCGAGCGCCTCACCGCGGCCCTGGAAGCGGCCGCCCAGGAGGACGAACGCCCGTCGATCGGATCGTCTTACGAGTCCTACGGGCATGGCGGAACAGGGCGGATCGGCCTGTGCTACCTGGATCTCGACGGTTTCAAGGCGGTCAACGACACCCTGGGCCACCGGGTCGGGGACCGTCTGCTCGCCGCCGTCGCCGCCCGCCTGACGGAGTGCGCGGACGCCGACGGCTACACCCGCAGCGGCGGCCATCTGGTGGCGCGGCTCGGCGGCGACGAGTTCGCGATCCTGGTCGAGGAGTCGACCGGCACGGAGCAGCTCGCGGACCTCGCCCAGTCCGTGCTGTGCGCGCTCCAGCAGCCCTTCGACCTGGCCGGGCAGCGGCTCTCCGTCTCCGCCTCGATCGGGGTGGTGGAGCGCGGGGCCCGCGGCACCACGGCGACGGGTCTGATGCAGGCCGCCGACACGACGCTGTACTGGGCGAAGGCGGACGGCAAGGCCCGCTGGACGCTGTTCGACCCCGAGCGCAACGCGCACCGGATGACGAGGCAGGCGCTGTCCTCGACCCTGCGGCCGGCGGTCGAGCGCGGTGAGTTCGCGCTGGAGTACCAGCCGCTGGTCGGGATGGCCGACGGAGTGGTGCGCGGCGTGGAGGCGCTGGTGCGCTGGAACCACCCGCAGTTCGGCTCGCTCCCGCCGAATCGGTTCATCGGCATCGCCGAGGAGGACGGTTCGATCGTCGAGCTGGGGCGCTGGGTGCTGCGCACGGCCTGCCGCCAGGCCCGGCAGTGGCAGCAGGACCACCCGCGCGACCGCCCGCTGTTCGTCAGCGTCAACGTGGCCGTCCGGCAGGTGTGGGACTCGGACCTGGTGGCGGACGTGGCGGGCATCCTGGCCGAGACGGGCCTGGCCCCGCATCTGCTGCAACTGGAGCTGACCGAGTCGGCCGTGATGGGCTCGGCGGGCCGGCCGCTCCAGGCACTCCAGGCGCTGAGCGACATGGGCGTGCGGATCGCCATCGACGACTTCGGTACGGGCTATTCGAACCTGGCGTATCTGAGCCGGCTGCCGGTGTCCGTCCTGAAGCTGGACGGGTCGTTCGTCCGGGGTTTCCAGGACGAGGCGCACGCCAACCCGGCGGACGAGCTGATCGTGGAGGCGCTGGTGCAGCTGGCGCACCGGCTCGGCCTGACGGTGACCGCCGAGTGCGTGGAGACCTCCGGGCAGGCGACCCGGCTGCGCCGGATCGGCTGCGACACGGGGCAGGGCTGGCTCTACTCCCGCGCGGTGGCCCCGGACCGTATCGCCGAGCTGATCGGCGTGGCACCGCTGCCGGTGTGACGCGGCATGGCGCTGCCCCCGGCCGGAGGGACATCCGGGCGGGGGCAGCCGTCATGAGGGGGTCGTGCGGTTCAGGGGGTCAGCAGGCGCCGAGGTCCTTCCAGACGCCCCACTCGCCGGTCGTGCCCGGCTCCTCGTTCTGCGTCCACCACTGGGCCTTCCAGGTGCGGCCCTTGTGCGAGACCTGCGAGCCGCCGGTGTAGACCGTGCCGGCCACGTACGCCGGGGAGGTGCAGCTGCCGGTGGGCGGCGTCGTCGGGGGCGTCGTCGGCGGAGTGGTGGTCGGCGGCGTCGTCGTCGGCGGCGTGGTCGGCGGGACGGTGGTGCCGCCGAGCGCGGAGTTGATCTGCTTCAGCAGGGTGATGTTGTCGTCCAGGCCGAGGAGCGAGTACATCATCGCGCCGGCCAGGCCGCGCTGCTTGCCGTAGTCCACGCGCGCCTGGACGGACTTCTGGTTCAGGCCGGTGAAGAACTCACCGTCCTTGTAGAAGTACGAGGCCTTGGCCTGGTCGTCCCAGAAGGTCGTGGCGGCGTTGTCGACGATGCCGCCGAGCTCCTTGTAGTGGGCGATGCCGGCCTGCTGGCTGAGCGGGCGGGCGGCCGAGCCGCCGGTGGCGGTCTGGGCGAGGCCGTTGGTGGTGCCCGCAGGGACGCCCTTCCAGCCGCGGTAGTAGAACTCGTAGCCGAGCGTCAGCTTGTTCGCGGGGAAGCCGCCCGCGATGCCGTAGGCCGGCTTGCCGTCGATCCAGGAGTCGATCGCGTTGTCGATCGAGTACTTCTCGGTGCCCGGCGCGATGGGGTCGGTCGGGTCGTTCGAGCCGGAGTGGAGCGGGGACTGGTGGTACGTCGGCCCGTCGCCGTCCCAGGCGCCGTGCATGTCGTACGTCATGATGTTGGCGTAGTCGAGGTACGCGCCGATCTTGTCCGTCTCGATGTACTTGATCTTGTCCTGGCCGGCCGGGAGCGCCGCCGTCAGCAGGTACTTCTTGCCGCCGTTGGCCGTGCCGTACGCGTCGAGCTGCTTGCGGAACTCGGCGAGGAGCAGGGTGAAGTTCTGCTTGTCCTCCGGGCCGTAGTGGTTGCCGAGGTGGCCGCCGGAGGAGCCCGGGTACTCCCAGTCGATGTCGATGCCGTCGAAGATGCCCGCGGCGCTGCCGGGGCCGCCGAATCCGCCTTCGACCGGGAGGTTGCCCTTGAGGTACTGGTCGATGCAGGAGGAGACGAGCTTCTTGCGGCTGGCGTCCGTCTTCGCGGCGTCGTGGAAGAACTTGGAGTACGTCCAGCCGCCGAGCGAGATGTTGATCTTCAGGTGGGGGTACTTCGCCTTCAGTTCCTTGAACTGGTTGAAGACGCCCACGATGGGCTGGTCCCACTTGTCGGCCACGCCGTCGACGCTGTCGGCCGCGCTGAAGGACTTCTGGTAGTCGGCGTAGGAGTCGCCCGCACCGTCGCCCGCGTTCGGGTTGTTGTCGTCACCGGCGGCTTTGTTGGCCTCGAAGCAGGTGAGTTCGGTGGGGTGGATGTTGCCGAACGAGTAATTGATGATGTCCAGGTTGCTCGCGATGCCCCGCGTGTCGAGGTGCTTGGGATAGAAGGCGTTCCCGTACACGCTCCACTGGTCGTAGTACGCGATTCTCACGCCGCCGGCGGAGGCGGTGGTGGCGGTGTCGGCTGCCTGGGCGGAGCCGAGGCCGACGGTCGCGGCGAGGGTTCCGGCGGCGAGGGCCGTGCTGAGGAGCGCGGCGATCAATGGCTTGCGGGGGTGCACGTGCGGCCTCCGAGGGAGATACGAGGGGTACGCGGTACAGCAGATGGAGCAGTGATAGCCCTCGTGTGAACAGCACGTCAATGGTCTGAACCAGATTGAGGACTAGACCAATTGGCGCGCGAAAGCCCTTGTCAGCGCGGTGCAGCACAGAACCGAACCGCTCGCCACCACAGGTGACGAGCGGTTTAAGGTTCACTTAGGGGTGGCGGACCCGCCTGTTCCGGTGTGGACCAACCGGCCCTCGGAATCCAGGTTTTACTCTGCCGGAACGTCTCCGTCCGGCATGCCGTAGGCGTCGGCGATCAACGCGTAGCTCCGCAGCCGGGCCTCCCCGCCGTGCGCGTTGGCCGTGATCATCAGCTCGTCGGCGCCGGTGCGCTTGCGCAGGTCGTCCAGACCCGTCCGGACCTCGTCGGCCGTGCCGTGGACCACGTTCCCGAGCCAGCCGTCGACGAATTCGCGCTCCGCCGGGCTGAAGCGGTACGCCTCCGCCTCCTCCGGCGTCGGGATCAGGCCGGGCCGGCCCGTCCGCAGCCGCAGCATCGACAGCGCGCCGGTGAGGACCTGCCGGCGGGCCTCCTTCGCGTCGTCGTTCGCCAGGGCGGACACGCCGATGAGGGCGTACGGCGCGTCGAGGACCTCCGAGGGGCGGAAGGAGTCGCGGTAGAGGTCGAGCGCGGGCAGCGTGTTCTGCGCGGAGAAGTGGTGGGCGAAGGCGAAGGGCAGGCCGAGCATGCCGGCGAGCCGCGCGCTGAAGCCCGAGGAGCCGAGCAGCCAGAGCGGCGGACGCCCCTTCGGGCCCTGCACGGGGCCGGGCACGGCGTGTATCCGGGCGTAGGGGTGCCCGTCGGGGAAGTCGTCGTCCAGGAACCGGGTGAGTTCGACGAGCTGTTGCGGGAAGTCGTCCGCGCCTTCGTTCAGCCGGTCCGTACGGCGCAGGGCGGCGGCCGTGGCCCCGTCCGTACCGGGCGCCCGCCCGAGGCCCAGGTCGATCCGGCCCGGAGCGAGGGCCTCCAGCGTCCCGAACTGCTCGGCGATGACCAGCGGGGCGTGGTTGGGCAGCATCACGCCACCCGAACCGAGACGGATGCGGCGGGTGTGCGCGGCGAGGTGGGCCAGGATCACGGCCGGCGAGGAGGAGGCGACGCCGGGCATGGAGTGGTGCTCCGCGACCCAGTGGCGGTGGTACCCGCGCCGCTCGGCGAGCCTGCTGATCCCGACGCTGGCGGCGAGGGCCTGCGTCGCGGTCCGCCCGCTGCCGACGGTCACCAGGTCCAGTACGGACAGCGGCACGGGCGAGTCCCCGTGTGCCGTGCCCCGAATCGCGTCGCTCACCGTTGACGGCCCTTCTGCGCAAAGACGTACGTACGAGCGAGACAACAGGAGGCTGTCTCCGCTTATTCCGCAGGATTGACATGTCCGGCTTCGGGTAGCCGCGCGCCCATGGCTCGAATAGGTCTACCCAGCAGGACATATCGCATGAAACGCCGTACCCTGCTCCTCGGCACCGCCGCGGGCGCCGGAGCGGCGCTCGGCGCGGCCGGCTGCGCGCGGGTCGCCTCCGGCGACGCCCTCGGCCGTCTCAGATCCCAGCGCACGGTCCGCCTCGGCATCGCCGGCGAGGTGCCCTACGGCTACGTCGACGAGCAGGGCGCTTTCACGGGTGAGGCCCCCGAGCTGGCCCGGGTGATCTTCCGGCGGCTCGGCATCGAGAACGTCCAGCCGGTGGCGACCGACTTCGCCTCCCTCATCCCCGGGCTCAACTCCCAGCAGTTCGACGTCGTCTCGGCCGGGATGTACATCAACAAGGAGCGCTGCGCACAGGTCATCTTCGCCGACCCCGAGTACCAGATGCTCGACTCCTTCATCGTCCGCAAGGGCAACCCGAAGGGTCTGCGGTCGTACGAGGACGTCGTCCGCTCGAAGGCTCGCTTCGCCACCGGCAGCGGGTACGCCGAGATCGCCTACGCCGTCGCCGCCGGGTACCCGGAGAAGGACATCGTGATCCTCCAGGACCAGGTCGCCGGGCTGAACGCGGTCGAGTCCGGCCGTGTCGACGTGTTCGCCGGCACGGCCCTCACCGCCCGTTCCGTGGTGCGCAAATCGGCCAAGGCCGAGGCCACCGAGCCCTTCGCCGCCGTCGTGGACGGCGAGAAGAAGATCGACGGCGGCGGCTTCGCCTTCCGCCCCACGGACGTCACCCTGCGGGACGCCTTCAACGTCGAGCTGCACAAGATGAAGAGGAGCGGCGAACTCTTCCGGATCCTGCGGCGCTTCGGCTTCACCGAGGCCGAGATGACCACCCTGACCGCCGAGGAGCTGTGCCGATGACCGCGGGACTCTGGCAGAACTGGGTCCTGCCCGGCATCTGGATCACCCTCCAGCTCCTGATCGCCTCCGCCGCGCTCGCCGCGCTGGTCGCCTTCACCGTCGGCACGGCCCGCACCCACCGCAGCCGCGCGGTGCGCTTCCTCGCCGGGCTCTACACCGAGGTCTTCCGCGGCACCTCCGCCCTGATCCTGATGTTCTGGCTCTTCTTCGTGCTGCCGCCGCTGATCGGCTGGCAGCTCGTCCCGATGTGGGCGGCGATCCTCGCGCTCGGACTCTCCTACGGTGCCTACGGCGCCGAGATCGTGCGCGGCGGGCTGAACGCCGTACCGAAGGCGCAGCGGGAGGCGGGCATCGCGCTCAGCCTCACGCCCTGGCAGCGGCTGCGGCTCGTCCTGCTCCCGCAGGCCGTGCCCGAGATGATCCCGTCCTTCTGCAACCTGCTCGTCGAGCTGCTCAAGGGCACCGCGCTGGTCTCGCTGCTCGGCGTCGGCGACGTGTCCTTCGCGGCGTACCTGGTGCGGCTCGCGACCCAGGAGAGCGGCGGGATCTACACCGTCACCCTCCTCGTCTACTTCGTGATCGCGCTGGTGATCACCCGCTCCATGAAGGCCCTGGAGCGACGCACCAAGGCGAACCTGGGGGTGGTGGCCAAGTGAACTGGGACTGGTCCGCGGTGGCGGACTTCATGCCGCGCTTCTGGGAAGGGCTCCTCGTCACCCTCCAGGTGCTCGTCCTCGGCTCGCTGATCTCGTTCACGCTGGGCCTGGTGTGGGCGCTGGGCTTCCGGGCCCGCAGCCGGTTCGTGCGGTGGCCGGTTCACGCCGTCACCGAGTTCGTCCGCACCACCCCGCTGCTCGTGCAGCTCTTCTTCCTCTTCTTCGTCCTGCCGGAGTGGGGCGTGCAGTTCTCCGCCCTGACCACCGGCACGCTCGCGATCGGACTGCACTACTCGACGTACACCGCGCAGGTGTACCGGGCCGGCATCGACGCCGTACCGGCCGGCCAGTGGGAGGCCGCGACCGCGCTCAGCCTGCCGCGCCACCGCACCTGGCTGACCGTGATCCTGCCGCAGGCGCTGCGCAGGATCGCGCCCGCGCTGGGCAACTACGTCATCGCGATGCTGAAGGACACCCCACTCCTCGCCGGGATCAGCGTGCTGGAACTCCTCCAGCAGTCCCGCCTGGAGAGCGCGGCCACCTTCCAGTACACCGAGCCGCTCACGGTCGTCGGTGTGGCATTCGTCCTGATCGCCTATCCCGCCTCCCTGCTCGTCCGCACCCTGGAGCGCCGCCTTGCCCACTGACCACGACCATGACCTGATCCGCTTCGAGAACGTCACCAAGCGGTTCGGGGACAACACCGTCCTCGACGATCTCTGCTTCTCGGTCCGGGCCGGCGAGCACGTCACGCTGATCGGACCCTCCGGTTCCGGCAAGACGACGATCCTGCGGCTCCTGATGACCTTGGAGAAGCCGGACGCGGGAACGATCCGGGTGAACGGCGGCAAGCTGTACCCGGCCGACGAGAAGCACCGGCGCGAGGTCCGCAAGAAGATCGGCATGGTCTTCCAGCACTTCAACCTCTTCCCCCATATGTCGGTGTTGCGCAACATCACCGAGGCGCCGGTCCGGAGCCTCGGCAAGAGCCGGGAGGAGGCCGAGGCGCGCGGCCGGGAGCTGCTCGACATGGTCGGTCTGGGCGACAAGTGCGAGGCCAGACCCGCACAGCTGTCCGGCGGACAGCAGCAGCGGGTGGCGATCGCGCGGGCGCTCGCGATGGAGCCGAAGGTGCTGCTGCTCGACGAGGTGACCTCCGCGCTGGACCCGGAGCTGGTGGCCGGCGTGCTCGACCTCCTGCGGGACATCGCGCGGACGACGGACATCACCATGATCTGCGTGACGCACGAGATGAACTTCGCCCGGGACATCTCCGACCAGGTGCTGATGTTCGACGGCGGAAAGGTGATCGAGTCCGGTTCTCCGGAAAAAATCTTCTCGGAACCGGCACACGAACGTACGCGCGAGTTCCTCGGTGCGGTGCTCTGACCTGAGCCTCTGTCGGTTAGGTGTGCCCCTGACATATGCCAGGGTGGTGCGCCCCAGCGCATGGCGCTGGGGCACCGCATCAAACTCGCCAACAGCCGCCCCGCAAACGGCGCTTGACGGCTATCGTGGTACGGAAGCTTGCGGTCACAACCTGGTAGGGGGAAACCGTGGCGCTGAAGCCCGAGCCCACCGCGCCGTTCCACTCGGTGCAATACGCCCTGCGCGTCCTCGAGACGGTCTCACGGCACGGTGGCGGGGTGACGGACGTCCAGATCGCGCGTGAGACCGGTCTGCCCGTCGCCCATCTGACGTCCCTGCTGCTGATGCTGCGCCGCGAGGGGTACGTCGAGCAGGTCGCCGACGGCGCCTATGTGATCGGCGACTCGCTCGTCCTCCTCGGCTCGGGCATGACCCGCCGCAAGGCCCTGGAGGGCAAGCTCCAGGAGACGCTGACCGAGCTGCGCGACTCCGTCGGCGCCGCGGTCTACATCAGCCGGTACATCGACGGCGAGGTGAAGATCACCCAGTTCGCCGACGGTCCGCGCACGCCCAAGGTCAACGAGTGGGTGGACTTCCGATCGGCCGCGCACGCCAGCGCGGTCGGCAAGTGCCTGCTCACGCAGCTCGACCAGAACGGCCGCCGGGACCACCTCTCGCGCCACAAGATCGCCCGGCTGACCTCCCGGACGATCACCAACGAGAAGGTGCTCTTCTCCAAGCTGGACAGCCAGCCGCCGACCGTTCCGGTGCTCGACCTCCAGGAGTACGCCGTGGGCACGGTGTGCGCGGCGGTTCCGCTGACGGCGGGCGCCTCCGTGGGATGCCTCGCGCTCTCCCTGCCCATCGAGCACGCCCACCGGCTGCGCTCGGCGGCCGACACGCTGAACCGAAGAGCGGCTCCGGTGGTGCTCTCGCTGGCGATCTAGGGAGCGATCCCCCGGGTGCGGCCTTGGGCCGGGCCCGGCGCGACCCGCGTCCCCGGGAGCCGTCGGGTCCCGTCAGGGGCTGCGGTGCGGCGTGGTCATGAGCACCCCTGGGGACCAGGTAGTATTTTCTCTGTCAGCAGGCGCCGCTAGCTCAGTTGGTTAGAGCAGCTGACTCTTAATCAGCGGGTCCGGGGTTCGAGTCCCTGGCGGCGCACAGACGGAGGAAGCCCCTCGCGGAAGCGGGGGGCTTCTTCGTGCGCTCCCTCCCCCTCACGCCCGCAGGTACGTGAGGACGGCGAGGACCCTGCGGTGGGTGTCCTCGGCGGGCGGGAGGTTCAGCTTCGCCAGGATGTTGCCGATGTGCTTGCCGACGGCGGCCTCGGTGACGACGAGCCGGCGGGCCGTCTCGCCGTTCGAGTGGCCTTCGGCGACCAGGGCGAGCACCTCGCGCTCGCGCGGGGTCAGCGCCGCCAGCGGGTCGCGGTGGCGGCGCAGCAGCTGCCTCACCACCTCGGGGTCGACGACCGTCCCCCCGGCCGCGACCCGGGTGACGGCGTCGAGGAACTCCTCGACCTGGCCCACCCGGTCCTTCAGCAGGTACCCGACGCCGGTGCCGTCGCCCGCGTCGAGCAGATCGGCGGCGTAGGTCCGCTGGACGTACTGGCTCAGCACGAGGACGGGCAGCGCCGGGCGCTCGGCGCGCAGCGCGACGGCCGCGCGCAGCCCCTCGTCCTGGAAGCCGGGCGGCATCCGCACGTCGGTGACGACGATGTCCGGATCGTGCGCGGCGACGGCGTCGCGCAGGGCTTCGGCGTCGCCGACGGCGGCGACGACCTCGTGGCCGAAACGGGCCAGGAGCCCGATCAGCCCTTCGCGGAGGAGGACGCTGTCCTCGGCGAGGACGACGCGGAGGGGTCGGGCAGCGGTCGGCACGGGATCTCCACTCGTAGGATGGTCGGTCCGCCCGGCGGGCTGATGATCGTCAGTGTGCCATCGAGGACCGCGAGCCGGTCGGCCAGTCCGGTGAGGCCGGTGCCGTGCGCCGGGTCCGCGCCGCCGCGGCCGTCGTCGTCCACCTCGATCCGCAGCGTGCGGTGCTCGCAGCGGGCGGTGATCCGGGCCCGGCCCGCGCCGCTGTGCTTGCCGATGTTGGCGAGGGCCTCGCAGACGACGAAGTAACCGGCGCTCTCGACGGGTGCGGGCAGGCGGGGCACGTCGATGTCCGCGTCCACCGGGACGGCGCAGCGGTCGGCGGCGTCGGCGAGGGCGGCGCCGAGGCCGTAGTCGGCGAGGACCTGCGGGTGGATGCCGTGGATGAGTTCACGCAGGTCGGTGAGGACGTGCCCGGCCTCGGCATGGGCCCGGGCCAGCTGCTCGGCGAGCGGTCCGGGCGGGGCGTCGAGGCGGGCGAGCCCCAGCGTCATGGTCAGGGCGACGAGGCGCTGCTGCGCTCCGTCGTGGAGATCGCGCTCGATCCGCCGCCGCTCGGCCTCGAAGGCGTCGACGAGCCGGGCCCGGGAGGCGGTGACCTCGCCGATACGGTCCCGCAGTTCGGTCTCGCGGGGCGCGAGCAGCGCCCGGCTGAGGGCGGCGCGGGCCCCGGCGAGAGCGGCGAGGGGGTGGAGGAGGGCGAGGAGGAGGACGAGGCCGAGGAGGGCGGCGGCGAACGCCTCCGGATAGGAGGTGACGAGGTACGCCTTGACGGCCTTGGCCTCTTCTCCGTCGACGGCGAGCTGGACGGGCGTGCTCATCAGGACCGCGGGCAGGCCGAGGCCCACCGCGAGGACGAGCGCGTCCAGCGGCCACAGGACGGTGGCGTGCAGCACGGCGTACGCGAGCTCCCGCCACGTGGCCTGTTCCCGCGCCCTCAGCCGGAGCCAGGCGGCCAGACCGGGGGCGTCGGGGACGCGGTGCGGGTCGACGGCGGGGTCGAGTTCGACGAGGCGGAGCCGGCGGCGCTCGATGCCGCCGAGGGCGACGCCGGCGAGGAGGAGCAGCGGGAGGCCGACGAGGACGACGGAGGAACCGACGAGCAGGAGCAGCACGAGGAGGGCGGGGACACCGGTGGCGACCCCGCTCGCCAGGTAGCCGGCCGACCGCCAGGGCCACGCGGTACGGAGGTATCGGCGCCGGGTCAGGGCCTGCCAGGGGGTGCGGGGCTGCATGCGCCCCACCGTAGGGGCCGGGCGGAGGACCGGGCCATGGTGGTGAAGGGTGTCCGGAAGGTAGGGCTGGACCTACCTTCCGCACGGGCCGGTGCCGGGGGCCCGGGGTTCCCGGACCCCCGGCGGTGGTGTGGGTTCTCCGGCTCAGACCGGCTCGGGGGCGGCGGCCTTCGTCAGAGCGGTGACCTTCACCGGTTCCGTGCCGGCCGTGCTGTGGCGTTCGGCCCAGGACTCCAGAGCGGTGCGGCACGCGTGGTCGAGGTGGTGCAGGCCGGACGTGTCCAGCTCGACCGGCCGGTCCTGGGGCAGCGCCTCCAGGCTGTCGAGTATCTTCGGCAGCCGCAGGAAGGTCGCGTTCCCCGTCAGGTACGCCTGGATCGGTCCGGCGCCCTTGTCGATGACCTCCAGTCGTATGTGCGAGGTCTCCCACGCGGTCTTGACCACGGACAGCGCGAGGCCGATGAGCACACCCTCGAACATGTTGACCGCGACGATCGCCACGGCCGTGACCACGAGGATCACCGCCTCGCCCCGGTGCGACCGCCACAGCGCGACGAGCCCGCGGAAGGGGATCAGCTTCCAGCCCGCGTGGACCAGGATCCCGGCGAGGGCGGGCAGCGGGATGAGCGCGAGCGCCGACGGCAGCAGCGCCGCGAACAGCAGCAGCCACACGCCGTGCAGGACCCGCGACGCCTTCGTCCGGGCGCCCGCCGCGACGTTGGCCGAGCTGCGCACGATCACCGCGGTCATCGGCAGCGCGCCGAGCACGCCACAGATCGCGTTGCCCGTGCCCTGGGCCATCAGCTCCTTGTCGTACCGCGTGCGCGGTCCGTCGTGCAGCCGGTCCACCGCGGCCGCGCTGAAGAGGCTCTCGGCGGAGGCGATGAGGGTGAAGGCGAGGACCGTACCGATGACGGCCGGTGTGGCCAGGCCGCCGAAGGCGTCGGCGCCCGGCAGGCTCAGGGAGTCGATCAGGCCCTTCACCTCGACGGTGGCCACCGGCAGGCTGAGCGCCGACGCGGCCACCGTCGCCACTATGACGGCGGCGAGCGCGCCCGGCACGGCCCGGACCTTCTCCGGCAGCCTCTTCCATCCGACCAGGACCGCGACGGTCCCGGCACCGAGCGCCAGCGAGGCCAGCGCCTCGGGGCTGCCGACCGCGTCGGCGGCCGCGCCCGGCAGACCCAGGATCTTGTCGAGCCCGGAGGCGGGGGCCTTGAGGCCGGCGGCCGCGTACATCTGGCCGGCGATGATCACCAGGCCGATGCCGGCGAGCATGCCCTCGACGACCGAGACGGAGATCGCGCGGAACCAGCGCCCCAGCTTGAGGGCGCCCATGGCGAGCTGCAAGAGTCCGGCGGCCAGCACGATCACACCGAGGGCGGGCAGGCCGAACTCGCTGACCGCTTCGAAGACCAGCACGGTCAGGCCGGCGGCCGGCCCGGACACCTGGAGGCTGCTGCCCGGCATCAGACCGGTGACGATGCCGCCGACGATGCCGGTGACGAGCCCGAGTTCGGCGGGGACGCCGGAGGCGACGGCGACGCCCACGCACAGCGGCACGGCGACCAGGAAGACGACGAGCGAGGCGGCGAAGTCCCGGCGGAGGTGGGGGAAGGCGGTCACGCGGTCCTCCCTCACAGCGCTTCGAACGAGTCGGTGGCCGCGCGGTGCTCGCGTACGGCGCCTGTGTGGACCTCGTAGTACCAGCCGTGCAGTCGCAGCCGGCCGGAGTCCAGGCGCTTGCCGACGCAGGGGTAGGAGCGCAGCCGCAGCAGCTGCGTCAGGACGTGGTGCTGGACGGCCTCCGCGACCGTCGGATCGGCCGGATCGGAGCACACCGGCTCCTCGGCGGCGTGCGCCAGCCAGTCGCGTACGGCGGGGACGGCGTCCAGGTCGTCGCCGCGCACGACCGCGCCGACGGCGCCGCAGTGCGAGTGACCGCAGACCACGATGTGCCGGACGCCGAGGACCTCCACGGCGTACTCGATGGTGGCCGCCTCGCCCGAGGGAGCCGCGGAGCCGTACGGCGGGACGATGTTGCCGGCGGTGCGCAGCTCGAAGAGCTGGCCGGGCCGGGCGCCGGTGATCAGGGCGGGCACGACCCTGGAGTCGGCGCAGGTGATGAAGAGGACCTCGGGGGACTGGCCTTGGGCCAGCCGGGCGAACTCCTCAGGGCGCTGTCCGAACGTGCGGGCGTTGTCGATGAGGGGCTGCATGACGTGGTGATTCCTCCTGGCGCGTCGTGGGGGACGCGTCGGTGCGGGCAGATGTGTGTGGGGGCTGCTTGCGCCGATCAGCAGCGGAACACCTGGAGCACGGCCGGAGCATGGGCTCTCGACGGCCTCGCCGAGGTGGGGTGCGGGGTTCCGGGTGCGGCCGGTTCGGGCGCGACCGAGGCGGGTCGCGCCGGCGAGGGCCGCTCGGATATCCCCGCGTGGTCGGCGGCGCGCGAACGGTCCCGGGTGCGCAGGGGGCCGGTGGGGTCGCCGGGGTGACGGGCGTCGTGACAGGTGACGATCGTGTCGCTCGGCGTCGCCTCGGAGATGACCGGCGCGACCTGATCATTGGCCATGGCATGACGTGGCGTATGCGCATATGCGAAGGACGCCGCGAAAGTGAGGAGCTGGACGGCGACCAGGACGGCCGCGAGGAGCGGGAAGGCGCTCCGGGCCGTCGGACCTCGGCGCATACGCCCCCTCCCTGCGGTTCGCGACATCCGGCGCATGCCAACAGTTGGTCAACGATGAGTCAAGGAAGACCATAGCCTGGCAAAGTCGTTTGCAGGGTGAACCGAACGTTACGAGCCGAAGAGAGCCCGAAAACCCTACGTTGCGGGGCGGTCCGGCAGATGGCGGCCGTGGGCGGCGTAGTGGGTGCGGAGCTCCGACACGGCGGCGGAGGTCAGGCGCTCGTACGGGGCTCCGGGCGACGGGCGCCACCAGACCGGGTCCTCGCAGAGGAACGACTCCCGGCGCAGGGCCACGCGGTGGATCTTGTTCGTGGCCGTCAGCGGGAGCCGGGGCACCACGCGGACGAAGCGGGGAGGCATCTTCGTCCCCAGGTCCTGCTGCGCGGCGAGGAAGTCCTCGAAGGCGCCCGGATCGAAGGCGGCCGGATCGAAGGCGGCCGGATCGAAGGCGGCCGCGCCCTCGGGGCCGGTGACGGCGCCGGCCCCGCTCCCCCGCAGGGCGATCGCCGCCATCACCTGGTCCCCGGCGACCGGGTCGGGTATCGCGTAGACGGCGACCCCGGCCGCCCGCTCCCAGCGGGAGAGGATGCCCTCGATCATCGCGGCCGCCAGGTTCTCGCTGTCGACCCGCAGCCGGTCGTCCGTGCGCCCCGCGAAGTACAGGAAGCCCCGCGCGTCCCGGTAGAAGAGGTCCCCCGTCCAGTACCAGCCGCCGCGCCGACGCGCCGCGTCCGCCTCCGGGTTGCGCCAGTACCCCTCGAAGGGGCTCGGCCCCCGGTTGACCAGTTCGCCGATCGCCGACCCGGCGTTGAGCAGGCCGCCCGACGGCGAGAGGACGGCCGGCGCGCACTCCTCTCCGGTCGCCGGGTCCACCACGGCGAGGTCGTCTCCGGGCGCGGCGCGCCCGACGGCCGCCGCCGGGGTGTCCGGGGTCCGCTGGATCGCCGCCCCGCCTTCCGAGGAGCCGTACCCCTCCACGAGCCGCGCCCCGAACCGCGCCTCGAAACGGGCGGCGTCCACGGCCCCCGCCTCCGTACCGAACCCGAGGCGCAGCCCGTGGGCCCGGTCGTCGGGCCCGGCGGGCGTGGCCAGGAGGTACTGGATCGCCCGGCCGACATAGGTGAAGTAGGTAGCGCCGAACTGCCGTACGTCGGGCAGGAAGCGGGAGGCCGAGAACCGGGCCCGCAGCGCCACCCCCGCTCCGGCCGCCAGCGCAGGGGCCCAGTCGGCGATCACCGCGTTACCGTGGAACATCGGCATGCAGACGTAGTGGACGTCGTCGGGCCGCACGCCGAAGTGGGCGACGAGGGAGGCGCCGGCGGCCGCCAGCCGCCGCTGGGTGCAGATCGCCGCCTTCGGCGCTCCGGTCGAGCCGGAGGTGAAGTAGAGCAGCATCCTGCTGCCGGGCCGGACCGGGCGGGCCACGGCCTCGCCCGGCTTGGCACCGTCGTAGGGCGCCAGGAGGGCGCGGTAGGCCTCCGTGTCGGTCACCAGCAGACGTACGCCCGGCAGGGGGATGCCGTCGAGCAGGGGAAGGTACGCGCGCCGGGTGACCAGGATCCGGCACTCGGTGTGCACGATGTCGCGGGCCAGTTCGGCGCCGCGCCGGGTGGGGTTGATCCCGGCGACGGCGGCCCCCGCGAGGGCCGCCGCGCTCAGCCAGAGCGGGAACTCCGGTGAGTTGTCGAGCAGGACCCCGAGGTGCGGCTCCACACCCCGAGGCAACAGGTCCACGAGCAGCGCGGCCCGCGCGGCGGCGCCCGCGGCGACCTGGTGGTGGGTGAGGGTGTGGTGCTCGTCCCTCAGCCCGGTCCTGTGGTCGCCCCATTGGCGCCGTACGAGCTCCGCCACGGTCTCCGCGCCCCTCATGGGCCGGACCATAACTGACTAAGCGTCAGAATTGAACGTCCGAGCAGGCGTAGAAGGCGTTCGCCGTGTCGGCGACCGTCCAGACCGCCAGGATGAGGTGCTTGCCGGTCTTGCCCGCCGGGATGGTCCCGGAGTGCGAGAGCGTGGCCGGCGGCTGCTGGCTGTTGTACGGGACGGTCAGGAAGGGCTGGGAGTCGAGCGCCGCCCGGGTGAGCGGCTTGGTCCGGTCCCAGCCGTTCTTGGTGATGTAGTACCGGAAATCGGTGGTGCGGTGGCGGGCGGTGAACTGCCAGCGGAAGCTGTAGCTCTGACCCGCCGTGACCTGGGTGGCGGGCCAGTTGCCGCCGCGCGGGTCGTCCAGCTGGGAGAAGTGCGAGATGCCGGCCGAGCAGAGCTTTCCGTCGGCGGGGCCGGCGGAGGGGAAGCCCTTGGGACCCTCGACCGACTGCGGCTCCCACTGGATGGAGCCGCAGTTGGTCACGGTGCCGTTGGCGCAGAGCTTCTGCCTGCTGATCGGGGAGTCGGTGTAGCCGTGACTGCTGGCGCTGCTCGTGGCGAAGAGGGAGGCACCGGCGACGCCGAGCGCCACCGCCGCCACGCCTATCTTTTTGCGCATGCTGTCGCTCCTGGTGAACGTGGGGGAGTTCGATGAGCTGTGCTGCACGCGTGCGGCTGTCGTACGGGCACCGCCACGGGACTTCCGCGGCAGCACCTATTCCGGTCTAGACCAAGTACCAAAGTATTGACGGAACTTGCCTCTGTCCAGCCCCGTCACGCACCGTCTCCCGGGGCGGAGCGACCGGTGTAGAACGCCACCGTCAGGTCTTTGACCAGCGCCTTGCGCTCGTAGTCGTCCAGCTCCACCAGACCACGCGTGGTCAGCCGGTGGACCACGTCGTCCACCGCGTCCACGACCGCTGTCAGCACGCTGTCCCGGTGCTTGGCGTCGATCGCGGCGATCCGCCGGCGCTGCATCGCCGCCGCGAGCTCGGGGGCGTATTCGATACGGGTCGGCTGCGCCGAGAACACGTCGATGCCGACCGGCGCGCACTCCGCGGAGAGCAGCCGGGTCAGGGCCTCGCCGACCGCCTCCGCGTCCCGCAGGGTCGGGGCGTCCTCGTGGAAGGCGTCGGCGGGAAGCTGGGACAGGACCCTGGCCATGGCCGCCTCGACCTGCTCGCGCAGGTACTCCTCGTGCCCCTCGACCCCGAGCGCGGCGCGGACGGTGTCCCGGACGCGCCAGACGACGAGGACGACGACATCGAGTGCGGTGCCCTTGGCGTCCACGGCGGGGAGCGGCTCGCTGCGCCAGTGACGGAGGCGGACGTCGACCCGGCGCCGCAGGAGGAGCGGGCTGATCCAGACGAGACCGGTACGCCGGACACTTCCCCGGTAGTCACCGAAGAGGGTCAGCACCCAGGCGTAGCCGACCCGGCCGCGGCCGAGACCGCCGAGGGAGAAGAGGGTCGCCAGAACGCCGAGGGCGAGCAGACCCCACTCTCCGAGGTGGATGCCGTCGTACGGACGCGGGGCCAGGCGGAGCATCCGGTCGAGCGACCCGGGCAGGGCCCCGGTCCACCAGACGACGGCCGCGCAGCCGGCGAGCGACAGCAGACCGGCGAGGACGCCGAGCCATCCCGGCAGGGCCCGGCCGGGTCGCTCGACGAGCTGGGGGTCGGCGGTGGGGGCGGGACGCGCGGGCTCCGGCCGGGCGTGCCTGGGGAGCGACGGCTTGAGGACGCCGGAGTGGGGGGCGTCGGCCTTGGGCGCGCCGGCCCTCATCGTCCCGAAGGGCACCGGGGCCGCGAGCGCGACGGTCGCGGGGCCGCCGTCGTCGTCCTCGCGGCGGGCGCCGCCGCCGGGCGGCTCGGGCTCGTCCCGGAAGAGCAGGTGCACGGGGATCGACCCGGTCGTCTCGGTCCCGATCACCGTCTTGCGCCGCGTCCCCGTACGCGGCGGGGCCTGCGTGGTCCGCGGCGGCGTGACCTCGGCGACGACGGGGACGGTGACCGTACGGATCCCCGCGGCGGCGATCCGCCCGAAGTCCGCGGTCCGCCGTCCGACGGGTCCCACGGACCCGGCGGAGGCCGGGTTCTCCCCGGAGGAGGGAGAACCGGCGCCTGAACCGCCGTCGGTGCCGGCGGCCAGGGCGGTACTGATCCGCGCCTGCGGAGCGGCCGCACCGCCCCGGGAGGATACGGCGGCGGCCGTCGGCGCCGCCTCACCGGCGGCCGCCCGGGGGGCAGCGCCGGAGGCGGTATCCGGGGAGCCCACGGCGCCTGAGCCGGACGCGGGAACGACGCCGGAGTCGGTCACACGACCGCCGCCCGAGCCGTCCCGACGACCGGCGCCCGCCTCGGCCACCGGAACGGCGCCGGAGGCCCGACCGGCCGGTTCGCCCTCGGCCCGGGGAGCCTGACCGGCCGGTTCGCTTTCTGCGCGGGACACCTGACCGACCGGAGCACCGCCCGCACTTGCGGGGGGCGCCACGCCCGCTCCAGGAGCCTGACCGACCGGTTCACCCCCGGCCCGGGAAACCTGACCGACCGGAGCACCGCCGGCCCGGGAAACCTGACCGGCCGGTTCGCCCCCGGCCCGGGAAACCTGACCGGCCGGTTCGCCCTCGGCCCGGGAAACCTGACCGACCGGTTCACCCCCGGCCCGGGAAGCCTGACCGGCCGGTTCGCTTTCTGCGCGGGACACCTGACCGGCCGGTTCACCCCCGGCCCGGGAAACCCGACCGGCCGGTTCGCCCTCGGCCCGGGAAGCCTGACCGACCGGAGCACCGCCCGCACTTGCGGGGGGCGCCACGCCCGCTCCAGGAGCCTGACCGACCGGTTCGCCCTCGGCCGCGGGGGCCACGCCTTCCGGGGCCCCGCCCGGCCCAGGAGCCCGACCGTTCGGGTCGCCTCCGGTCCGGGGAGCCTGAGCCACCGGTTCGCCTACGGTCCGGGGAGGCCGGCCGACCGGAGCGCCGCCCGCGCCCGGGCCTCGCCCGGTCACGTCGCCCGGGCGAGGAGCGTGAGCGGCCGGAACACCGCCGTCCGTGTCACGGTCGGCGTCCGCGGGGGCCGGAGCGGAGACCTTCGCGTCCGCAGCCGCGAGAGCCGTCGCGTCCGCCGGGCCGGTGCGCTCCGTGCGCTCCGACGGGTCCGTGCGCGGCGCCGGGTCAGCGGGGGTCACCACGTACACGTGCGAGACCGGGTCCGTGAAGGGCCTCGGGCCCCTGCGTGGTGTCGGGTTGGCGGGGGGTGCCGTGTCGACCTGGGGCGCGCGAAGCCGCGGGTCCACGCCCGCCGGGCCGGACGGCCGGGCCGCCGGGTCGTTCCCCGTCCGCGTGGGGGCAGCCACCGCGGCCGCCCGGGACACGCCGCCTTCCTCCGGGACCGGACCGGCCGCGCCGCCGCCCGTACCCGCGACGGGCACGCCGCTCCCACCCCCGTCGCCCGGGGGGACCAGGCCCACCGGGTCCACCGGCCCCGACACGTTCACCGGCCCCGGCAGGTCCGGCTTCGCCAGGGGCTCGTCGCTCCTCGCGCCGGGTGCCGCGGCCGGGGCCGTCACGGCTGGGTCGTTCTCCGTCGCCGCGTCCGGGGCGGGCCCTTCGTACGCACCCGGGACGGCGTCGGCCCCTTCCCTGCCGGGAGCCTGGGTTCGCCCTTCCGGCGCGGGCTCGGGATCGGGCCGGGGCTCGGGCTTGGGCGCCTGGGCGGACCGCTTCGGCCGCCACGCGCGGAGCTCGTCCGTCAGGCGTCTCGCCGTGCGGGCCGCGTCGCGCGAGGCCGCCGCGCCGCCGTCGGGCGCCGGGCCCAGCGGGTTCGGGGTCGATCGGGTCATTCGGTCCACCTCATGCTCTCGGGTTCATCGGAACAGGCGCCGCCAGGTCTCCGGGCCCGGGTAGCCGTCGGCCGCGCCGCCGCGCCATCCCTGTGCCCGCTGGAACGCCTCGACATTGCGACGGTCCGCCTCCGACCAGCGCGGACCGGGACCCGACAGGTAGTGCTTGCCGTAGCCCCGCTTCACCAGTTGTTTGCCCAGCTTCTCCACATATGCGTTGGATTGGCCCGTACGGAAGTAGCCACGCCCGGGGAACCCCGGCGCATGTGCGCTCGAGCCCCCCGAACCACCCGAACCGCCGATGTCCTTGCCCTGGCCGGTCACGAGCAGCCGCCAGGTGTGCGGTCCGGGCATCCCGTCCGCCTCCCTGCCCTGCCAGCCCTGCGCCCGCTGGAACGCCTGGGTCGCCAGCCGGTCCGCGTCGCTCCAGGCCGGCCCCGGCCCCTCGCGGTAGTACTTCTTGGCGCCGCGCTCCACGAGCAGCCGCCCGAGCTGGGTGACGTAGGCGTTGCGGGCGCCGGGACCGAACATCGAACCGCCCGGGTACGGCGTCGCCGTCGTCCCCTGCCCCCCGCCGGCGCCGACGTCGCCCGATCCGGTGCCGCCGCTGACCACGGCCTTGTAGCGGTAGGCCTGATAGCGGTCGGAGTGGGTCCAGTACGCCAGCGGTGTCGCCTGCTGCCGGGTGCGCGGCTTGGTCTGCTCGTAGGCGACGTACGAGGTGTGGGTGTAGTCCGTCCAGCCGCCGAAGATCGTGACGTGCGAACCCTTGGCCGGATCGGCGGGGTTGTGGAACAGCAGGATGTCGCCCGGCTGGAGTTCCGTGCGGTCGATCCGCTCGGCGAAGCGGTCGAGGCTGCCGGTCCACTCGTTGGCGCGCAGGTTCCACGCCATCGAGATGTAGCCCGAGCAGTCCTGCCGGTAGCCGTCCGACCAGTACCTCTCCATCGAGTACGGCACCTGCGCGTTCACCCACCGCTTGGCCCGGTTGATGATCTCGGACCGGGTCGTCTTCCGCAGGGACTCGGTGGTGACCTGAGTGGTCGTCGGGGTGGCGACGGGGGACGGCTGCGGGCCGGGCCCGTGGGCTCCGGGCCGGGGGGTGCCGTGCAGGGGCCCGGCACCGCCCTGCGGGGTGTCGGGGGCCGGTGCGGCGGTGTCCGCGCCCCCTACGGCAGCGGAGGCGACCTCCTCGGTCGCCTCCGCAGCCTCCGTCACCGTCGTCACCCTCGTCGCCGTCGTCGCCCCGGCCGCCTCCGCCGTCACGTCGGCCGGGCCGGCGGGCCCGGTCGGCCGGGCCAGCGCACCCGCTCCCCCACCCCCCAGGACCACTCCCGCCGCCGTCACCAGCACCAGCGCCCGTCGCGCTCCGTGGGCCGCCGGATGACCACCCGCCCTGACGGGCAGGCCGAGAGCGAGGTCGCGCCGCCGCTGGGCGCAGCCCGGGCAGCCACAGTCGGCCGCGGGCTCGTACTCCTCGAAGACCGGCACGCTCATGCGCATCCCCTCCACACTCGTCAAGATCTTTTGGCCTGCGATACGGGCGTCAGTGTCTCAACTGTCTGGACATATCGCATTTTGACGGATCGAAGGTAAAAAGCACGATACGACAGGCCGGGAAGCGGTCGGGAATGGTCAGGAGCACTCCCGGCCATCGGGTAGGGTTATGCAGGTCAGCAGGCGCCGCTAGCTCAGTTGGTTAGAGCAGCTGACTCTTAATCAGCGGGTCCGGGGTTCGAGTCCCTGGCGGCGCACGCAGAGTCGAGGCCCCCTCACCGATGGTGAGGGGGCCTCGGTCGTTCCCGCTGGTGCCGCCCGTCTCACGGCAGGTTCGTCACACCCGTGAGGTAGGCGGAGACGACCACGTTCGCCGTGTACGCTCCGGCCGCGCGGTCGTATCCGCCGCCGCACGTGATCAGTCGCAGTTCGGCCCGGCCGGGCACCCGCGGGCCGTAGACCTCGTGGGCGTCGAAGCCCTCCCGGGGGACGACCCGGACGTCCTCGACGGTGAACTCGGCGACCGAGCCGTCCGACCGCCCGACACGGACCTTCGTCCCGGGGCGGGCCGAACCGAGTGGGTGGAACACGGCCGGACGGGTCGCGGTGTCGACGTGCCCGACGAAGAGAGCCGGCCCCCTCGCACCAGGCCGCGTCCCGCGCTCGAACCAGCCGACGGAGTGGGCCGACTCGTACGGGGGCGCGGCCACTGCGCCCGTACGGTCCAGGTCACGCGGCACGACCGGGGCGGCGATGCCCAGGGCGGGGATGTCGAGCCGGTGCGGCGTCGCGGGCGGCAAGGGCGCGCGCGCCGGAGACGGGCCGGTCCCGAGCGGGCGGCCGACCGCGGCGATGTCGCCGTGGGCGGGCGGCACGTCGCCCGCGGGCCCGTCGGCGCCCCCGCCGCCCCGGAGCGAGAGGGCCAGGAGCAGCACCGCCCAGGCCAGGCCGGTCAGCGCCCGGCCGGTGACCGCCGGCCGGGGCAGGGGGGACACGGCCGGCGCCTCAGTCCGTGCGCGAGGCCGCGTCGTCGTCGCCGCGGCGGCGTGCGCTGCGGAAGGCGACGGCCACGGCGGCGACCGCGGCCATGATCAGGCCGATCAGCGTGTACGGCGTGCCGAGGCCGCTCTCGTTCGCGGTCTGCGCGACGCTCGGGGCGGCCGGCGCGGCGAAGGCCACGGCGCCGCCCCCGCCCGCCTGGACCGGGGCGACCGGGGTGTGCGCCTGCGTCGGCCGGTACACCGGCTCGTCCGCGGGGCCGTGCGTCGGCCGGTGCGCGGGCGGGTGCGTCGGCCGTGGCGTGGGCCTGTGCGTCGGCTTGTGGGGCCGCTGGACGTGGACCGACCCCACGTCCCGGTGATGGTGCCCGTCACAGACCACACTCACCTCGTACGTACCGCCGTCGAGCCCCGGCCGCACCGCGGCGCCGCCGATGAGCGACGAGATACCCCCGTCCCAACCCGTCAGGCGGGCCTCGGCGACGAACGCGCGGGACGTGGCGGTGCCGGTCCTGCCGTGGCAGCCGTGGACGCGGATGCCGACCTCGGCGCCGGGGCGGGCGGTGGACGGGGTGACCGTGACCTTCACTCCGTCGTGCGCGTACGCGCTGCCGGCGGTGGGCGCCAGTGCGAGTACGACAGCCGCCGCGGCACTCAGGGCAGTGGGACCAGAACGCATCGTGACCTCCTGAGAGGCAGCGTCGCCCCGTTCCCGCCGTCACGCATCCGCAGAGGCGCGAACGGGGCCCGTCCGTGGGATCACACCCGGCCCGTGGGGTCGGGCAGGGCGTCGGGGCGGGCCCCGCCCGTCGTCAGCCGTCGTGCCCGCGGGCCGGTCAGACGCGGTCCACGATGTCCGCGATCGAGTCCACGATCGTGGACGGCCGGAAGGGATAGCGATCCACCTCGGTCTGGGTCGTCAGGCCGGTGAGCACCAGGAAGGTCTGCATGCCCGCCTCCAGACCGGCCAGGATGTCCGTGTCCATCCGGTCGCCGATCATGGCGCTGGACTCGGAGTGGGCGCCGATGGCGTTGAGGCCGGTCCGCATCATCAGCGGGTTGGGCTTGCCCGCGAAGTATGGGTCCTTGCCGGTGGCCTTCGTGATGAGGGCGGCGACGGAGCCGGTGGCCGGGAGCGGGCCTTCGAGGGAGGGGCCGGTCTCGTCGGGGTTGGTGCAGATGAACCGGGCGCCGGCGTTGATCAGGCGTACCGCCTTGGTCATCGCCTCGAAGGAGTACGTCCGGGTCTCGCCGAGGACGACGTAGTCCGGGTCGTGGTCGGTGAGGACGTAGCCGATGTCGTGCAGCGCCGTGGTGAGGCCGGCCTCGCCGATCACGTACGCGGTGCCGCCCGGGCGCTGGTCGTCGAGGAACCGGGCGGTCGCGAGCGCCGAGGTCCAGATGTTCTCCACGGGCACGTCCAGGCCCATGCGGGCGAGGCGGGCGTGCAGGTCGCGTGCCGTGTAGATCGAGTTGTTCGTGAGGACCAGGAAGGGCTTCCCGGTCTCCCGCAGCTTCTTGATGAAGGCGTCCGCGCCGGGGATCGGGACGCCCTCGTGGATGAGGACGCCGTCCATGTCGGTCAGCCAGGATTCGATCGGCTTGCGCTCTGCCATGTGCGGGGACTCCTGCCGTACAAAAGTCGTGCGGTGTGCTGGGGGCGCCGCGACAGCGCTGTGGCGACGCCCCCAGCCTAGTCAGGATGTCCTGATCTTGACCCCGTCGATCACCCAGTACCAGTTGTTGGACCCGGTGTAGCGGAAGCGGAAGCCGACGCTGGAGGCGCCCGCGGGGACGTTCACGGTGAGCGACTGGGGCTGGGAGATCACGTCGGAGGTATAGCTCCGGACGACGGTCGGCGTCCCGCCGTTGAAGCTCACGAGGACCTGGGCGCTCTGGCCGCCCTCCTGGCGGTAGAGGGTGGTGAAGTCCAGGGTGACCTTCGAGGCGCCCGAGACGGCGTACGCGGGGGTGACCAGGGTCGAGTCGTACGTACCGGAGAAGCTCTTGTCGGCCCACTCGTCCGAGTCCGCGACCGCGAAGACGCCCCGGGAGCGGACGTTGAGCTCGCGGGACTGGTCGCGCTGGGCGCGGGACCAGAACTCGTCGGTGGCGAAGGCCCAGCCGCGCCATTCGGTCATGCCCCCGGTGCCCATGGCGTTGTTGACGACGGACCAGCCGCTGGGCGCGGTGTGCGTGAACCCGAGGACGCCCGCGGGGATGCCGGTCTCGTCGACGCGGCCGGTGAGCGATCCGTACAGCGCGTCGAAGGGGTCGGCGGAGCGCTGCTGGATCGGCTTGCCGTCCAGGCCCCAGGACGGGGCGGGGACGATGCCGAGCTGGTGGAAGACGGTGGCGGCGACGTCCACGAGCCGCGTGTCGACCGGGCGGGCGCCCGCGGCGATGCCCGGCCCCTGGGCGAGGACGAAGGTGCGGCGCTCCTCGATGGAGGAGCCGCCGTGGCCGCCGGAGTCGACGTGGCCGTGGTCGGTGGTGACGATGACGGTCCAGCGCTCGGTGGCGTAGGAGGGGCGGGCCTTGATCGCGGCCAGCAGGCGGCCGAGGTAGCCGTCCTGGACGGCGATGGCGTCGAGGTACCTGCTGTGCGCGGCGCCGTAGGAGTGGCCGATCTCGTCGGTCTCGCCGAAGTAGACGAAGAGGACGTCGGGGTTCTGGTTGCGCAGGATGTCCTCGGTGGCGTCCGTGATGACCTTGTCGTTCACGACGTAGTCGTTGTCGTAGACCAGCTTGGCGTCGGCGCCGGGGGTGACCGTGCCGTGCGTGTCGAGCTCGGGCCAGTCGACGGCGGCGAAGAGCGAGAGGTCCGGGCGGGTCTGGTGCAGCCGGGCGAGGAATCCGGGGTAGGTGCCGTAGTTCTTGCCGGCGAAGGTGTTGTCCCTCACGCCGTGCTTGTCGGGCCAGACGCCGGTGGAGATCGTGGACCAGCCGGGGCCGGAGGAGGTGGCGGCCATCGGGTTGGCGTAGAGCAGCGACAGGCCGTAGGTGCCGTTCGCCATCAGGGACTTCATCGTCGGCGCGTTCGCGGCGTCGATCCGGTCGTACCGCAGGCCGTCCATGCCGACGACGAGCACCTTGTCCTTGCTGGTGCCGGGGGGCAGCGTGGGAACGGCGGCAGCGGCGGCGGGGGCGGTGGCGAATCCGGCGGCGGCCGCGGCGGCGGTGGCACCGGCGGCGGCGAGCACGGTGCGGCGGGATATGCCGGTGATCGGCATCGGGGGTCCTCCGTGGATGGGAGACGGGGATGGGGGACGAGGGTGGAACACGGCGGTGACAGCGCGCGCCAACGCCCCTGCCTGAGCAGGGGCGTTGGTCCGTACCCGTTATCCTTCCGCGATGAACGGGCGTCTTTCCAGAGGTCCGCGGTGAGTGCGCGGTGAACTCTTGGGGAGGGCGACCGGTCAGCTTCCGGTGGCCGACTTCCACGCCTCGATGTACGTCGTGAGGTTCTTGTCGATGTCGTTCCAGTCCGGCTCGAAGACCTCGACACCCCGCAGCAGCCCGGCCAGCGCGACCGCGTTGGCATCGGTGGGCTTGACGTCCTTGCGGGCCGGGAAGCCGCCGCCGATCTCGCTGACCTGGCGCTGCGCCTTCTCGGCGAGCATGAAGTCGAGGAGCTTCCTGGCGTTCTCGCCGTGCGGGGCCTTGTCCATCAGGCCGGCGGCGTACGGCAGGGCGAAGGTGGTCGGCCGGTCGCCGTCCTTGGCCGGGAACCAGATGCCGAGGTTGGGCATGGACCTGGACTGGGCGAAGTTCATCTGGACGTCGCCGTTGGCGACGAGGATCTCGCCCTTGTCGACCTTCGGCGCGAGCTTGGAGGTGGAGGAGGACGGGCCGACGTTGTTCTTCTGGAGCTTCTTCAGGTACTCCATCGCCGGCGCCTGGCCGTCGAAGTCGTGCATCGCCTTGATGACGACCGCCGTGCCGTCGCCCGCGACACCGGGGGTGGAGTACTGCAGCTTGTTCTCGAACCTCGGGTCGAGCAATTCCTCCCAGGTCCGGGGGGCCTGCTTCAGCTGCTCCTTGTTGTAGACGAAGCCGAAGTAGTTGTTGACGACCGAGGTCCACGTGCCGTCCTCGGCCTTGTCCCCGCCGCCGACCCACTCGGCGCCCTCGGGGACGTACTTCTGGAGGAGGCCCTTGGAGCCGGCCTGCTGGATGAAGGGGGGCAGGGTCACGATGATGTCGGCCTGTGTGTTGTTCCTCTCGCGGACGGCGCGCTGCACCATCTCGCCGGAGCCTCCCTCGACGTACTCGACCTTGATGCCGGTCTGCTTCTCGAAGTCGGCGAACACCTTGTCGTACCAGCCGTCGCCCTTCTCGCCCTTGAGGCCGTCGGCGCTGTAGACGGTGACGACCTTCTCGGTGGAGGCGGTGGAGGTGCCCGCGCAGCCGGTGAGGGTGGCGGCGAGGACGAGGCTGCCGGTGGCGGCGGTGATCGTCGTGAGGGAGGGGGACATCGTGCGCTTCACGTCGTTCTCTCCTGGGGCTCAGCGGTAGGACGCTTCGGTGCGGATACGGGAGACGGCGAGCAGGACGAGCAGGGTCGTCGTCATGAGGACCACGGCGAGCGCCGATCCGGTGAACAGGGAGCCGCGGTCGGTGGCGGTGAAGACGAGCACCGGCAACGGCATCCAGTCCGGCGGGTAGAGCATCATCGTGGCGCTCAGCTCGCCCATGGACAGGGCGAAACAGAGGCCGGCGGCCGCGTTCAGGGACGGCAGCAGAAGCGGCAGCCGCACCCGGAGCAGGACGTACGCGGGGCCGGCGCCCAGACTGGCCGCCGCCTGCTCGTACATCGGGTCGAGACGGAGGATGGCGGCCGAGACCGACTGGTAGGCGAAGGCCGTGACGAGAACGGTGTGCGCCAGGATCACGATCCAGCGCGTGCCGTTGAGGAGCACCGGCGGCTGCGAGAACGCGACCAGGACGGCGAGGCCCACGACCACGGACGGCACGGCGACCGGCAGCATGAACAGCCCGTCCACGACCCGGCGGCCCCTTCTGCGCAGGGCGGCGGCCGCGAGCGCGGCCCAGGTGCCCGTGGTCAGCGCGAGCACGCTCGCCGTGACCGCCGTGACCAGGCTGGTGGTGAGGGCCTGGAGGGACTCGCCGCGCACGGCGGAGGCGTAGTGCTCGGCCGTCGGCCCGGACGGGAAGGCGCCGGACCAGTGCGTCGAGAAGGAGGCGGCGACGATGACGAGGAGGGGCAGCGCGAACAGCGGGAGGAAGAGGACCGCGCACAGCGCCCACGCCGTCCACCTGCCCGTACGGCTATGCACCAGCACGGCGGCTCACCACCCGGTAGAGGGAGTAGAGGCCCACGGAGATCGCGACGTTGACGACGGCGACGACGCAGGCGGCGGCGTAGTCGGACTCGAGAATGGCCTTGCCGTAGACGAGCATGGGGAGCGTCGTGACGCCCTTGGCGCCGGTGAACAGCACGATCCCGAACTCGTTCAGGCACATGACCAGGACGAGACTCCCGCCGGCGGCCAGCGCGGGCAGCGCCTCGGGCAGGATCACCCGCCGGACGATCCGCAGCGGCCGCGCGCCGAGTGAGGACGCCACCTCCAGCTGGGCCGTCTCCATCTGCGAGAACGCGGCGAGCAGCGGGCGCATCACGAACGGCGTGAAGTACGTGACCTCCGCGAGGAGGACGCCCCAGGGTGTCGTCAGGAAGTGGAAGGGCCCGGTGGCGGCGCCGGTGACGTCCGTCCACAGCCCGTTGGCCATGCCGACCGTGCCGTAGACGAACAGCAGGGCCAGCGTGATCAGGAAGGACGGGAAGGAGAGGAAGACGTCGATGAACTTCGACACCGCCTTCCCTCCGGGAAAGGGCACGAACGCGACGACGACGGCGAGGACGAACCCCAGGACGAGGCAGCCGGCCGTGGAGGCGACGGCGAGCCACACGGTGGTGACGAGCGCCTCCCGGAACGCCTCGGAGGCGAAGACGGCGGCGTAGGCACCCGGGGCGAGGGACTCCCGGACGACGAGCGCGAGGGGATAGAGGAAGACCAGGGCGAGGAGCGCGACGGGCGGCAGGGCCCAGACCCACGCGGGGACGGCACGCCGCGCGGCGCCGACGTCACCGGCGCGCCGGACGGGCGCCGGGTCCCGCCGGAGCGGCCCCGCGGCCGCCGTGATCGGGGCGGGCGTGTCACCCATCGCCGACACCCGCCCCCAGCAGCACCGCGTCCTCGGGCGCGAAGTGCAGCGTGACCTGGTCGCCGAGGGCCGGCGTCTCCCGCAGCTCCCGGACGTCCGCCTTCACCCGCTGCCCGTTCCCCACGTCGACGTACAGCCGGTGGGTCGAGCCCCGCCACTGCACCTCCGCGATCCGTCCGCGCAGCGCGTTCGGCCCGTCGCCGAGGCCCACCAGGTGCGGGCGCACACACAGCGTCGCGGTCGCTCCCGGTGCCGCCTCGTCGGTGGACACCTTCAGCGGGGTGTCCCCGAAGGAGACCCCGCCCGCCCCCACCGTCACCGGCAGCAGGTTGGCGTTGCCGACGAACGACGCCGTGAACTCCGTACGCGGGCGGCGGTACAGCTCCTGCGGGGTCCCGCAGTCGCGCAGCCTGGCCCTGTCCATGACCGCGATCCGGTCGGCCAGCGTCAGCGCCTCGACCTGGTCGTGGGTGACGTACAGGATCGACACGTCCGGCAGCTCCCGGTGCAGCCGGGCCAGCTCCGCCAGCATTCCGGAGCGGAGCTGCGCGTCGAGCGCCGACAGCGGCTCGTCGAGCAGCAGGACCTGGGGCCGGATCGCCAGGGCCCGTGCGATCGCGACCCGCTGCTGCTGGCCGCCGGACAGCTCGCGCGGGTACCGCTTGGCGTAGGCCGCCATCCCGGTCATCTCCAGGGCCTCGGCGACCCGCCCGGCCATCTCGGCCTTGGGCGCCTTCCGCGCCTTCAGGCCGAACGCGACGTTGGCGTCGACCCGCATGTGCGGGAAGAGCGCGTACTGCTGGACGACCATCCCGATCCCCCGCCGGTGCGGCGGCAGGGCCGTGACGTCGCGGCCGCCGATGAACACCCGCCCGGAGACGGGCCGCACGAATCCGGCGACGGCCCGCAGCGCGGTCGTCTTCCCGGAACCGGAGGGCCCGAGCAGGGCCATGACCTCGCCCGGCTCGACGGTCAGCTCCAGCGCGTCGAGGACGGTGTGCCGGCCGTAGGCGACCGAGACGGCGTCGAAGCGGATTCCGCCGGTCACGCCCCGGCCCCCCGTGCCCCCGCGAGCAGGGCGGGGAGTTCGGCGACGGACCGCAGGACGTGCGTGGCACCGTGCTCCGCGAGCGCGCCCTCGTCGTGGGCTCCGGTCAGCACGCCGGCCACGATCCCGGCCCCCGCCCGCACCCCGCTGAGCATGTCGTACGACGTGTCGCCCGCGACCACGATCCGCCGGACGTCGTCGACGGCGCCGGTACGGAGGAACGCGCCGAGGACCATGTCCGGGTACGGCCGCCCCCGGCCCCCGGCGTCCGCCGGGCACAGGGTCAGGGCGACCAGGTCGCGCCACCCGAGCGCGTCGAGGATGGCGTCCTGGGTGACCCGGGCGAACCCCGTGGTCAAAACCACCGTGCGGCCCTGCTCCGTCAGTTCGGCGATCGCCTCCGCCGCGCCGGGGAGAGGGGCGATCAGGCCGTCGGCGACCAGCTCGCCGTAGGCCTCCTCGAAGGCGGCGTTGGCCTGCCGGGCGCGGGTCTCGTCGCCGCCGAAGAGGTGGCGGAAGACCGAGATCTTGGACTCGCCCATGGTGGCGCGGACGTAGTGGATCATCGTGGCCGGATCCTCGCCGAGGCGCTCCGCGGCGGCCGTGAAGGCCCGCTCGACGAGGCCGCCGTCGGCGACCGTGGTCCCGGCCATGTCCAGGACGACGAGGCCGTACCCTGCCGTGTCGGTCGTGTCGGTCGTGTCGGTCATCGCGGTCACCAGCCCCGTTCGTTCGCGGTCGTGTCGGTCATCGCGGTCACCAGCCCAGCTCGTTCGCGGTCGTCTCGGCGATGGCGGGGGAGCAGGTCATGCCCCGGCCGCCGGGTCCGGTCACCAGCCACACGCCGTCGCGGACCCGCTGGCGGTGCACGACCCGGCTGGTGTCGACGCACTGCGCGTACACCCCGGCCCAGCGGCGGCGGATCCTCGGCAGCGGGCGGCCGAGGAACGACTCGACCACCCGGGTCAGGTGCTCGTAGGGGTCTTCCAGGGTGTCGAAGGCGAAGGGGTGCTCGTACTCGTGGGTGTCGCCGATGGTCAGTCCGCCGTCGAGGCGCTGCACCATGAGCAGCTGCATCCTGTGCGCGGCGGCGGTCGGGTCCTGCGCCTGCCCGGCGTTCAGCGCGTCGAGCGCGTCCGAGGCGTACGCCGGGTAGTAGCGGAAGGAGTCGGCGTCGGCGACGGATGTGGTGAGCGGCTCGCCGAGCGGGTCCGTCTGCATCATCTGGAGGCGGACGCGACGGACGGGGACCTCGCCGGCCACCTCGCGGACGAGGCCGCCGAGCCAGGCGCCGGTACACAGCACCACGGCGTCGCCGGTGTGGGTGTCGCCGCGGTCGTCGCGCACCGCGTGCTCGCCCACGACGTCCCGGACCTCGCGGTTCGGCAGGAAGGTGTACCTCCCCGAGGCCGACAGCGCCTCGCGCAGGGCGAGCTGGGCCGTGCGCGGCTCGACGGCCGCGTCCCGCTCGCACCACAGCGCCGCCTCGAACGTGCCGCGGAGAGCGGGGTTGATCCGCCGGGCCTCGTCGGCGGTGACGAGCGCGTAGCCGCGGGCGGCGGCATCGGGACGGGCGAGGGCCGCCTCGGCGACGGCGAGTTCGAGGGCGTTGCGGACGGGGGTGAGGGAGCCGACCGGCCGGAAGCCGAGGCGGGGGACGCGGGCGCCGATGCCCTCCCAGAGTTCGCGGGCGCGCAGGGCGGTGTCCAGCTCCTCGCCGCCCGCGCGGCCGCTGACCCAGATCTGGCCGAAATTGCGGAGGGACGCCCCGCGCGCCTCCGCCTCGCGCTCGATGTGTACGACCTCGTGGCCGCGTTCCACTGCGTGCCAGGCGTGCATGGTTCCCACCACGCCGGCTCCTACGACGATCACCTTCATGCCGGTCACGCTCCTCGGGACGGGTGGCCGGGACGGATCCGGTTGGCGACGGGCCGGTGAACGGCCCGACAAGGATGGCCTAGACCCGTTACCTTTTCGTGATCTCCCTGAGGGATCGCCGTGCGCGCGGGCGGCGTCGGCCTTCCGGAGGCCGCGGGCCATCGGCGGGTCCCCCGGATGTCAGTCCTGTGCGCCGAGGTGGGCGGTGAAGCTGAAGCGGTCGCCCCGGTAGAGGGTGCGGACGCGCTCCAGGGGCCGGCCGGCGGTGTCGCGGGACACGCGGTGGATCAGCAGCATGGGCAGCGCGGGCGGGGTGCCGATGAGCAGCGCCTCGCGGGGCGTCGCGAGCACGGTCTCGATGCGTTCGTCCGCGCCGCCGAAGGCGATGCCGAGCCGCTCGTGGAGATAGGCGTAGAAGGAGGAGTCGGGGTCGAACTCCGTGTCGAGGCGCGGCGCGCGGGCTTCGGAGACGTACGTGCTCTCCAGCCCGACCCGCTCGTCGTCGGCGAGGAGGACGCGCTCCATGTGCCAGACCGGTTCCCCGCGTTCGGCTCCGATCTCGGGAGCGAGGGCGTCGGGGCAGGGGAAGCGGTCCAGGGAGATGAGCGTACGGCCCGGGCGGCGGCCCTGACGGCGGACACCCTCGGTGTAGCTGGCGAGGGAGAGCGGCTGCTCCAGCTTGGGCCCGGCGACGACGGTCCCCCGGCCCTGGCGCCGCAGCCGCCCTTCGAGCAGGAGCTCCCGCAGGGCCTGCCGTACGGTCTCGCGGGACACCTCGTAGCGAAGGGCGAGCTCCCGCTCGGTGGGCAGGAGCCCCCCTTCCCCCAGCTCGTCCAGCAGCGAGGCGACCTTCGCCTTGACGGCGTAGTACTTGGGGATGCGCCCGTGTTCCGGGATGCCGGAGCGGACGGGAGAGCCGGGCGAGGGGGCGGTCGAGTAGTCCACGGGCCGATGGTCGCAGACACGCGTGAACGGGAGGGTGTACGAGGGGTGACCTGCGGGGACCGGCGCTCGGCGGGGGCGGCGCTCAGCCGGTCGGACTGTCGGCCGGGGCGGCGCTCAGCCGGTCGGACTGTCGGGCGGCGTGGCGGTCGCGGGGGTGGGCCGGGTGCCGGTCGCCGGGACGGGCGGGGTGTCGACGGCCGGACGGCGGCGGCGGGTCGTGGCCGTCAGGGCGGCGCCGGTGAGGAGCAGGGCGCCGGAGAAGGGGGCGAGGGTGAGGGCGAGGGCGCGGTCCGACGCACCGCCGGTCCGGGCCAGTTCGGGCAGGGGGCGGGTCGTCGGGTGGCCGCCCTCCCGAGAGGGGGCCGCACCGTCCGAGGCCGAGTCCGAGGGAGTCTCCGGCGCCTTCTCCGTGGCGTGCGGCTCCTGCTCCTTGGGCTCCGCCGGGGGGTCCGGCGCCTTCGTGGGCTCCGGCTCCTTCGTCGACTCCGGTTCCCTGTCAGCCGGTTCGCCGCCGGCGGCGATCCGGAAGCGGTAGTCGTCCGACCTTCCGACCCAGTCACCGTCGTCGCCGTTGCGCTGGACGACCGCCGCGTTGGCCACGACCTCGTTGGGCGCGGTGCCGGCGCGGAAGGCGAGCCGGACCGGCACGGTGACCGTGCCGCCCGCCGGGACGGAGAAGCCGGAGAAGTCGGCGAAGACGCCGATGTTCTCGTCCTGGTCGGTCCCCTCGAACGGGACGGGGCGCCAGAGGTCGGCCTCGGAGTCGTGGAACTCCAGGGTGATCTGGGCCGGCTGAAGGGTCCGGTCGCGGTCGGTGAGGGCCAGGACCGGGTGGATGCTGTGGCAGGACTCGGTGGTGGTGTTGGTGAGGTCGAGGTTCCACGTGAGGACGGGGCCGCCGGGGACGAACACGCCCGGCCCGCCGTGGATCCGGGTGTCGAGGGGGAAGTCGGGGTCCGACTCCTTGCCGCACGTCGGCGGCGTGTCCCGCCGCTCGGAACCACCCCCGGGGCCGGGCCCTGGAGTGGCGCCGGCGTCGGGGGCCGTACCGGTGCCGACGCCGGGCCGGGTGCCGGCGCCGGTACCGGGGAGGAGTCCTGGGGCGGTTCCGGTCCCCCTTCCGGGGAGGAGTCCGGTGCCGGTGCCGGAGAGCAGCCCCGAACCGGAGTCGGCGCCGGAGAGCAGCCCGGGACCGGAGTCGGCGCCGAGCCGTGCGGGGGGCCGCGGAGCGGCGGCGTCCGGACGCACGCCCGGGCCGGCGCCCGGGTCGGCCTCCGCACCCGGGCCGGGCTCCGCGGAGAGGGAGGCGGCCGCGGCCGCGGGGGCGGGTCCGGCGGTGAGCGCGAGCACGGCGGTGCCGGTGGTCGCCGCCGTCACACCGAGGGCGAGGGCGTTGCGCAGTCGCATGGGCGGGTGCCTTTGCTGCTCACGGGCGTACGGGACGGCCGCGACGTTGCCATGCGGGACGGCCGGTGCCGGGGAGCGGCGCGATGGGCACCCCCGGACGAACGACACAATCCGCCCGATCAGCCTATTTTCCGAAGAGTGCGGAGAGGATGAGCTGGGCCGCGCCCTCGGCGACCGTGTGCGGGGTCCCGGCGACGGAGACCGGGACGGGGAGGCCGAGTCCGGCGAGCACCCGGTGCGCCCCGTCGGCGAACGCGGCGGGGGCGGCGAGGACGGACCGGCCGCCGAGGAGGACGCGGTCGATGTCCAGCAGCCGGACGAGGTTCGCCGCGCCCGTCCCGAGGACCCGCGCGGCTTCGGCGAGGTCGCCCCGGGCGACGGCTGCCAGGCACAGGACCTCCAGGCAGCCGTGACCGCCGCAGTCGCACGGGGGCCCGTCGAGCCGCACGGTCTGGTGCCCGAACTCCCCTGCCCCGGTGCGGGCCCCGCGCAGCAGCCGGCCCCCCAGGACCAGGCCGGCGCCGAGTCCCGTACCGAGGTGGACGTAGGCGAACGAGTCGGCGGCGGGTGAGCGGAGGGCGAGGCCGAGGGCGGCGGCGTTGGTGTCCTTGTCGAGCTCGACGGGCATCCCGAGCCGTCGGGCCAGCTCGTCCCGCAGGGGGTAGCCGTCCCACTCCGGGAACCCGGTGACCCGCCCGGGCACCCCGGCGCGGTGGTCGAGCGGCCCGGGCATGGCCACGCCGACCCCGACGACGGCAGGCGGCACCACGCCGCTCGCCTCCGTGCGGGGGCCGGGCCGGCGGTCCGCCGCCGCGCGGGGAGCCTGGAGGTCATCGGCCGGCTCGGTGGAGGCCGGCCTGCGGTCCGCCGCCGGGGTGGAGGTACCGGAAGCCGGCCGACGACCGGCCGCCACGCCGGCCACCGACGGCCACCCGTCCTCCGCCGAGCCGCCCGACGTCCGCTGTTCCTCCCCCGAGCCGCCCCGCACCCTTTGATCCTCCGCCGAGCCGCCCGACGTCCGCTGTTCCTCCCCCGAGCCGCCCCGCACCCAT
>NZ_JBFASK010000007.1:74487-163397 GCF_040677675.1 Streptomyces sp. NPDC053755
CTTTGGTCCTCCGCCGGGCCGCCCCGCGCCGCCCGGCCCTCCGCCGGCGTCCCGGGTGAGCGCAGGGCCGAGACCTTCCGCTCGATCGCGTCGAGGACCGCGTCCGGGCCGGCCCCCAGGTCGAGGGGCGCGTGCCGGGTCGCGACGCGGGTGCCCGCGAGGTCGAGGAGGACCGCCGTGATCTCGTCGCGGTCGAGGTGGACGCCGATCGCGTGGGCCGCCGAGGGCACCAGGCACAGCACCGTACGGGGCTTTCCGCCGGTCGAGGCGCGGTGACCGGCCTCTCGTGCCAGCCCCTCCCCCCGCAGCCGCCCCGTGATCTTGCTGACCGCCTGCGGGGTGAGTCCGGTCCGTTCGGCCAGCTCCAGCCGGCTGATCCCGTCCGCCCCCGCCGTGCGCAGCAGATCGAGCACCAGCGCCGCGTTGTGGCTGCGCAACGCCGGCAGGTTCACGCCGGCCGTCGCCGCGTCCCGGCCCCTGCTCTCCCACTGGTCCACGTGCTCGTCCTCCCTCTTCACCCGCCCATTGTCTCCCGTGCTTGCACTTTGGCAACAGCGTTGCTTAAGTGGAGGGCATGACTGGCACCGGCCCCCGCACCCCCCTTCGCGTCGGACTCGTCGGCTACGGCCTCGCGGGCTCCGTCTTCCACGCCCCGCTGATCGAGGCCACCGCGGGCCTCACCCTCGACACCGTCACGACCGGCAACCCCGAACGTCAGGAGCAGGTGCGCGCCGCGCACCCCGGCGTGCGGGTCGCCGGCTCCCCCGACGAGCTGTGGGCTCGGGCGGACGAACTCGATCTGATCGTCGTCGCCTCCCCGAACAAGACGCACGTCCCCGTCGCGACCGCCGCGCTCGAGGCCGGCCTCCCCGTCGTCGTCGACAAGCCCGTGGCGGGCACGGCCGCCGAGGCCCGCGAACTCGCCGCCCTCGCCGACGAGCGGGGCCTGCTCCTCTCCGTGTTCCAGAACCGCCGCTGGGACAACGACTTCCGCACCCTCCGCAAGCTCGTCGCGGACGGCGAGCTCGGCGCGGTGCAGCGCTTCGAGTCCCGCTTCGAGCGCTGGCGCCCGCAGCTCAAGGGCGGCTGGCGCGAGTCCGGCGCCCCGGAGGAGATCGGCGGTCTCCTCTACGATCTGGGCAGCCACGTCGTCGACCAGGCCCTGGTCCTGTTCGGTCCGGCCGTGCGCGTCTACGCCGAGTCGGACGTCCGCCGTCCGGGCGCCGAGACCGATGACGACACGTTCCTCGCGATCACCCACGCGAACGGCGTCCGCTCCCACCTGTACGTGAGCGCCACGACCGCGCAGCTCGGGCCGCGCTTCCGTGTCCTCGGCTCCCGCGCCGGTTTCGTGAAGTACGGGCTGGACCCCCAGGAGGCCGCGCTGCGCGAAGGCCGGCGCCCGGCGCCCGGCTCCCCGTGGGGCGTGGAGGCGCCGTCGGTGTGGGGCAAGATCGGCGCGGGCGAGTCCCCCCTGACCGGCGGCGGGACCCCGGTCGAGACCCTGCCGGGCGACTACCCGGCGTACTACGCGGCGATCGACGCGGCCCTTCGCGGGACCGGCGACAACCCGGTCACCGCTCTGGAGGCCGCGGCCACGCTCGACGTCCTGGAGGCGGCGAAGCGGTCCGCGCGCGAGGGAATCGCGGTGGCGCTGTGAGCGCCGGGACCACGCGCCCCGCCGCGGGCGCGGAGAACACACCGGCGACCGAGGTCGCCGAGCTGGAGGCGCAGGAGGCACGGCTGGTCCTCCCCCACTTCACGTACGAGGACGCCTGGGCGCTCGGCACCCTCCTCGTCGAGCTGGCCCGCGAGCGCCGAGCGCCCGTGGCGATCGACATCCGGCGCGGTGCGCAGCAGCTCTTCCACTGCGCGCTGCCGGGGTCGAGCGCGGACAACGACGCGTGGATCGACCGCAAGCGGCGGGTCGTGGAGCGGTACGCCGAGAGTTCGTTCCTGGTCGGCGCCCGGTTCCGCGCGAAGGGGACGACGTTCGAGCAGTCCTCCCGCCTGGACCCCGACCGGTACGCCGCGCACGGCGGCTCGTTCCCGGTCGCGGTCGAGGGCTCGGGCGTGATCGGTTCGGTCACCGTCTCGGGCCTGCCGCAGGCGGAGGACCACGCTCTGGTGGTCCAGGCACTCGAACGCCTCAAGGCGGCGTCGGCGGGGGCGTAGGACCCGAGCCGGCGGGGGCCACGCGGCCCCGAGCCGGGAGTCCCGGGGCCGCGGGGCCCCAGGAGCCCCGCCGGGGAACCCGGGGCCAAGTGGTCCCGGGACCCGAGCCGGGGAACCCGAGGCCACGTGACCCCCGGCTCCGACCCTGAGCGCCAAGGCCGCGTGCTCCCGGGCCCGACCCTGAGCGTCAAAGCCACGTGCTCCCGGGTCCCAGGACGGACCCCCGTCCCCCGGCCCGGACCCCCGTCCCCCGGCCCGGACCCCAGGACGACCTCCGCCCCCCGGCCCCGTCTCAGGCGTCCTTCAGCTCCTGGCGCTGGCGGCCGAGGCCCTCGATCTCCAGCTCGACCACGTCACCGGCCCGCAGGTACGGCTTCGGCTCCGGCTGCCCCATCGCCACGCCCGCCGGCGTGCCGGTGTTGATGACGTCGCCCGGGTACAGCGTCATGAACCGGCTGACGTACCGCACGACCTCCGCGACCGGGAAGATCTGGTCGGACGTGTTGCCGTCCTGCTTCAGCTCGCCGTTCACCCACAGTTTGAGTCCGAGCGCCTGCGGGTCCGCCACCTCGTCGGCGGTGACCAGCCACGGGCCGAGCGGGTTGAACGTCTCGCAGTTCTTCCCCTTGTCCCACGTGCCGCCCCGCTCGATCTGGAACTCGCGCTCCGAGACGTCGTGGGCGACGGCGTAACCGGCGACGTGCGCGAGCGCCTGCTCGTCGGTCTCCAGGTAGCGGGCGGTGCGGCCGATGACGATGGCGAGCTCCACCTCCCAGTCGGTCTTCACGCTGTCCCGCGGTACGAGCACGGTGTCGTCCGGACCCACGACCGTGTCGGCGGCCTTGAGGAAGACGACCGGCTCGGCGGGGGTCGCGGCGCCCGTCTCCGCGGCGTGGCCGTGGTAGTTCAGCCCGATGCACACGACCTTGCCGATCCGGCCCACCGGCGGGCCGATCCGCAGCCCGGTCGCGTCGAGCGCGGGCAGCACGCCGGCACCCGCGGCGGCCCGGATCCGGTCGAGCGCGGACGCGTCGGCGAGCAGCCCTCCGTCGATGTCGTCGACCAGCGCGGACAGGTCGCGGAGCGTTCCGTCCTGGTCGAGCAGGGCGGGACGCTCGGCGCCCGCCGGCCCGACACGCAGCAGCTTCATGGTCTTCTCCCTGTGGTCGAGGTGGGCCCGGGGCGGGCCCCGGTGGCCCCGGCCGATGGAGTGCGGCCATCGGAGGATTGGTCGATCCTCCAAGAGTTCCGACCACTCTGCAATACCCCGTTCACAACCTGGACCCTTACCCGGCGGTAGCCCACCCCGTCCGAGCGGACGGTGTCAGAGCAGCAACGTCCGCTCCACGACGGTCCAGGTGGTGCTGGTGACGATGTACAGCGCGGCGGCGAGCGGCACGACCGCCACGGTGACGAGCGTCCCGAACGCGAAGAGCGGCATGACCTTGGCGACGACCCCCGCGCCCGGCCCCTCGGGCAGGAAGGCCGCGGTCTCGGCCATCTGCCGCTTCGTGCGCCGGTAGCTGAAGGTGGCCACGGCGGCGACGAACGCGAACAGCGCGACGTACACCAGCCCGGCGGGGCCCAGCGGGCCGCCGTCGGCGAGCGCGTCGGCCCAGCGGTCGCCGAGCGGGGCGGCGAAGAGACGGTGGCCGGCCATCCGGTCACCCGCGAAGAGGTAGTACATCAGCAGGAAGGCGGGGAGCTGGAGCAGGCTGGGAAGCACCCCGGAGAACGGCGAGACATTCTCGCGGGCGTGCAGGGCGCCGACCTCCTCGCGCAGCCGCTCGGGGTTACGCGCGTGCTTCTCGCGCAGTTCGGCGAGTTGGGGGGCGATGCGGGTACGGGCCTTCTGCCCCCGGGCCGCGGCCCGGGCGAGGGGATGGATCGCAAGCCGTACGAGCGCGGTGAAGAGGACGATCGCGGCGGCGGTCGCCGCGGTCGCGAACAGCGGCTGGAGGAGGTCGGCGAGGTGCTCGACCAGGGAGGCGAAGACGGACATGGGAGCCCTCCGAGGGGTCTCGTCGTGCCGGAAGGGAGAAGTCGGTCGGCAGGACGGAACCGCGGGGGGAGGCGTCGTACGGGTACGTCACGCGTACGGGACGTCCACGCGTCCGCGTACGACTCCTGCCACGCGTGCGGGGTGTACCGCTACGCGCCCGCGGCCGTCGGGAGGAGACGGCCGGGTGCCCGGGGCCTGCGGCGGCCCGAGGCGTCGGGATCGCGCTGCGGCAGGAAGGCGGTGCGTTGCTCGCGGTCGCGCAGGGCGGTGCGTACGCGCGTCGGCGGTACGGCGGGAACGGTGCGGGCGCCGAGGAGCGTGTGGACGACGGCCGCCGCGGCGAGGGCGACGGCAGCGGGGACGGCGGAGCCGTCGGAGAGGAGCAGATCGGCGAGGGCGAGGAGGCAGAAGAGGGGCGCGACGACGCGCGGGGCCAGACCCTTGAGCATCGTCCCCACCTCCGTCATGTCGTGCCGGCCGGCGTCCGTGGTCGACGGTCCGCGGCCTCTCAGCGCTACAGACGATCGTTGTACACGATCAGTTCCCCGGGGTGCGAGGAGGCGGCGGGGCGCGAGGAGGGCGGGACTGACCGGATCGGCAGGGTCCGGACCGGGACCGGCGCCGGGCCGCGCCCGCCGTCGACTCCGTCCCGCCGGAGCGGGCCGCGGCGGGGTCCGGGGCCGACGACACCGCCCGTTACACCGGGTCGGCGGGGGCGTCGCCTGACGATCGCGCTGTCGACGGCGGGCGCGGACACGGCGCTGCCGGTGGCGGTGGCGCCCTCGGACCGGTGGGGGCGGCGGTCACGGTGGACTCGGCGCGTGAACGGTCCGGTGGCCCCGGACGGTCCGGTCACGGCGACGGCGGCGACGACGACGACGACGCGAGGGTCGCCCACACGATCAGCCGGTAGGCGGAGCTGAACTCGGGCGTGCACGTCGTCAGGGTGAGGTAGGAGCCGGGCGAGGAGTACCCGTATGACGGCTTGACCAGGGAGCGCGGGACGGGCGCGATGACGCCGGTGTCCCGCGGGGCCGTCCGCGGCAGCACCTGGTCGACGCGGTAGACGTACTCCCGCTCCCGGGTCCGTACGGTGATCTCGTCCCCGACCCGCAGCCGGTCGAGGTACCGGAAGGGTTCGCCGTGGGTGTTGCGATGCCCGGCGAGCGCGAAGTTCCCGGCCCGGCCCGGCCCGGCGGTGCCCGGGTAGTGCCCGACGTACCCCTTGTCGAGGACGGACCGCTTGCCGATGCCACGGGCGACGGGGGCGGTGAGGCCGATGCGCGGGATCCGGAGGACGGCGTACGTGGACGAGCCGTCCCGCGCAGGCGGCGCGGGACGGGCCTCGGGCGGCGCCGCCGCCACGGGAGGGGACTCGGGGCCGGACTCCTCGGGAACGGGCTCGGGCCGCACCTCGGGTGATCCCTCCCACTCCCGCTCCAGGACGCGGACCTGCTCCGCGGCGGTGGCCCGGGCCTGCTGGTTCGTCCACCAGAGCTGGTGGACGACGAGGAGGAGGACGACGACGCCGCAGGTGACGACGGCTTCGGCGCAGACCCACAGCAGGCGGGCGGGCGTCACGCGCGCCCCGCGCGTCTGGACGACCACCGGCACCCTCGTACGCACCCTGTCCCGCACGCGGGGCACCCTAGGGGCTGACGCGCCAACTCTCCAGGGGTGCACAGCAGTACGGTGTTCACCATGCGCCCCGACACGCCTGCCGACCACACCACCGAAGCCGAGCGCCTGCTGCGCACCGCCGAGCGGTACCCGCAGGACCGGGAACCGCTGCTCCTGCGGGCGGCGGCCCACCTGGAACTGTCCGGTGACCGCGCCGGCGCGACGACCTTGTACGACACCCTGCTCGCGTCCGGGCCGTCGGACCCGCACCTGATCAGGGCCCTGAAGGCGGCGAACCTCTGGGAGTACGGCCACGAGGCCGAGGCCCGGGCGATCATCGAGGGCGTGCGCACCTCGGCGCCCGAGGAGGCCGAGCCGTGGGAGATCGTCGCCGAGACGCTCGAGTCGCACGACGAGCTGGAGGAGTCGGAAGCGGTCTTCACGGAGGCGGCGACACTCCTGCTGGGCTCCGCGCCGGACACCCGGGAGATCCCGCACGCCACCCAGTCGCTCCTGAAGTCCCGCCACCGGGTCCGCCGGATGCTGGCGCTCCCCCACGACGACTGGGACATGCTGGCGGACACCGTCCACACGGCGGACGTCCCCCTGGACGAGCTCCACGACCCCAAGCGCCTGTGGTCCCTGGGCTCCTCGGACCCGGCCGAGCTCCAGGCCGAGATCGCCCGCCTCCGCGCGGAACTGGGCTCGTACCGCACGGCCCTCTCCCGCCCCTTCCCGGTGGCGGTCCTCCACTGGCCGGAGGCGGAGCTGGACGAGCTCCTCGCGGCCTACCCGGAGCTGGAGGCCGAGTACCCCACCTACCGCGCCCACCTCACCGACATCGAGGCATCCCTCCGCGAACTCGCCCAGGCCGGCACCACCAACCTCGGCATCGTCCCGGCCACGGTCCCCTCCTACGAGGCCTTCGCCGCCTCCGAGGCCTCCTCCCCGGCCAACGCGGACCTGCTCCCCCAGTACGCGACGACCTTGGCGGCCCGCGGCCGCGCCACGGCCTGGCCACCGTCGACCACGGCGGCCTGCTGGTGCGGATCGGGCAGGACGTACGGGGACTGCCACGGCGGCGAGGACGCCTGACGCGGCTACCCCTCGGCCATGCCCCATTCCCGCGCCTTGGGGGAGCCGGCCCATCGGGCGCCGTCTCGCCATATCGAAGCGATGCCCCGCTCCTCAAGGTACGGGGCATAGGCACCGATCTCCTCGGAGAACAGGCCTATCAGGAAGGGCTCGGGCTGCCGCTCGTAGAGGAAGTGGCGGTACTCATAGAGCTGCCCCACAGCCTCCCGGACCGCCTTCGTCGGATTTCCGTTACGAACGACCTTCGCCTCGACCAACCACTCGACGTCCGATTCCGCAGCGCCGATACGCCGCAGCACGAGATCCTTCGGGTGCTGGCCTCGCGTGAAGGGGGAGTATCCCCGCCGCACGACAAAGTGCCCGAAGTCCTCGATCAACTTCTCGTGGCTGCGCTGCTTAACTTGCTGCCGAGCCGTAATCTGCGCCACGTACTCGCCGCTGTTCTTCGGCTGGAAGCCAGCGAGCGGATCGGCCACCGGCTGGACAGCACCCCCCGGTGTGTAAGACATCTCCAAGGCGTCCGCGGCGTCACTCATCCACCAGATGCGGTCAGCTTCCTCGGCACGCCTCAGTGACGTGATGGCTTCCAGCAGGTCGTCCATGAGAGCGACATCACTGGGCAGAGCGGCGGTGTCGTACGACTTGGCTATGACGCTGGCCGCTTCGTACGCACGAGGACGCGCCGCCCTATCCCTCAGTTCGGGCTCATCCGTCCACCCCTGCCGCTCCTGCCGCCTCACGGCTCGGCGGAGCCGCGCCGCGTGGTGGCGTAGGTGCGCTTCCCGCGCGACACCTCTGCCCAGACGCTCCTCCAGCCAGGTGATCCCTTGTTGCAGCGTCAGGGTCACGTTCTTCAGATCGGCGCTGAAGATGTAGGCGAGGTAGAGACCCTTTTTGGGGTCCCTCTCTCCGCCCTCATCGAAGATTCCGATCCAAGGGGTCGCCGCCGGAGTCGTCTGTCCGCCATGTCCTTTCGCCTTGAACCCAGCGGGGAGAGCGAGGTCCGTGCGGCTGGCCACCCCCCTCAGCACCTGTTGGCCCTTCACATCTCGCGTCGAGCCGGCGTTACGGTCGTAGGTACGCGCTACCTCGCTGAGCATGTCTCGGATCCCCATGCGGAGAATCTAGATCACGCGCCCACCGCCGCACACGGGTATCAACGCACCTCATCAGGTCGCCCGTTCGCTCACAACCCCGCCTCGAATCGCGCCTCCGCAATGTCCAGGACTTCGTCGGCGTCAAAGCCGTGAGCGCCCATCCAGTGCAGGAGATCCACCATCACGTCGATCGCCGCGTCCTTGGCCACGGCCATGCTGAGCGGACTCGCGCGTTCTGAGCGAGGAGATGCGACCGCCCCGTAAAGGGAGATCATCGCTTCCGCCCTAGTGACCCTCACCCCTCCGCCGTGACCGCTCGGCGTGGAGAGATCCGTCGCGATCTCACACCAGGTCCACTTGTGGTCAGAGCCAAGCAAGACGCCCCAGCGATCGGCCATCGCGTCCACGAGCGTCATGCCCCTTCCGGACTCCGCGTCAGGACTGGCGGACAGCAGCGTCGGCAGTGCGCGGGCATCAGGGTCGCGCACTTCCATCCGCAGGTAGGTGCCATTCATCGACAGCCGGAGCGCCGTTGGAGTCCCCGCCCCCACATGCCGGATGACGTTGGAGACGAGTTCGCTCACACAGAGCTGAGCCACTTCCGTCTGCTGCGGCAAGCCCCACGTCCTCAAGTGCCGGCGCACGATGCGGCGCAGGGCGCTCACTTCTTGTGGCTCGGCCAGGAAGGGAAACTCCCACGGTTTCCGGATCATGCACTCGTCCTGGTTCATACCGGCCTCCAGCCCAAGACACCCGATGACTGATCGTGACGAGCCACTAGCATCCTGCTGCACATCCCGGCATGCAATGTGCACGAGGGGATTCCCACCTTTGAGTGATTGGCAACTCAGCTCTGTTGCACGGAGACTGAACACCCGCTAGCGAGGAAAGGGTTGAGATGGCCGGCTCACCAACAGCGCGTCGCCGACGGCTATCCATCGAGCTAAAGAAGCTGCGGGAGGGACACGGCTACACGTGTGCCCACGTTGGAGAAGCGCTGGACTGGAGCGGATCCAAGGTCAACCGCATGGAGACGGGTACCGGCCGGGTGCAACCCTCCGACGTCGACGCTCTATGCCGCTTCTACGGGACTGATGACGAGCTTCGCGAGTTCCTCATGTCCCTCGCTCGGCAGGCCAAGACGCGCGGCTGGTGGCAGGCGCACGGCAGTGGGGTCCCCTCATGGTTCTCCATCTACATCGGCCTGGAGCAGGACGTCTCCACATTCCGTCAGTACCAGAGCGAGTTCCTGCCAGGGCTCATGCAGACACCGGCGTACGCCGTCGAGCTACATCGAGCCACGAACCAGATGACAGCGGAAGACGTCGAACGAGCTGTCCGCGTCCGTATGGAACGGCAGGCGATACTGAGCCGCCCTGACGCTCCAGACGCTTGGTTCGTCGTGCATGAGAGCACCCTGCGCAATGTGGTCGGGGACAGGTCACTGATGCGTGAGCAGCTGGAGCGAGTCCTGAACTCGATGGAACTCCCCAGCGTCACTTTGCAGGTGCTGCCTTTCGACGCCGGCCCATATCCCGCCACGGGACCCTTCACGCTGATGGGCTTCCCTGACCCCGAAGATCCAGACATCGTGTATCGAGATGGCATCACCGACGCCATCTACCTCGAAGGTGCTGACGATGTACGCGAGTACACCCGGGCCTTCGACAACCTGAGGGCGGCCGCGGCAAGCCCTCACCGATCGATCCAGCTGATCACGTCGATGCTGAAGGATTACGCGAGATGAATGATGTGGATGCCCCCAACCACTCGACCACGCCGTGGTTCACGTCCTCGTACAGCAACGGCTCGGGGGGCGAGTGCGTGGAGTGCGCGTGGTCGAACATGGGCGCGCTGATACGGGACTCGAAGCGACCCAGAGGCGGCGTCATACCCGTAGGGGAGGACGCTTGGCGATCCTTCGTCGAGGCCGTAGTTCGCCAACGAACGTCATCCGAGCCCATGCTCTAGGGGGAGCAGTCGACCCATTTCGCCTCCGACACAAGACCCGGACGTTCGAGGCGACACTTCACCCACACCCCAAGCGCCCGAGCCGAACTTCTACGAGGGCTGCGAAATAGCCCTCTATGGGCCTGAATTGTTGGATAAACTGATCACCGCTCAGTCATCGTCTCCCGCATCCGGGAGCTGACATGTGTCGCCGTCACCCCCACTGGGTGCTGACACAAGGGGAGAGACTTTGTCCAGCCAGGCTTACAGCTACGACATTCCGGACCATCCGATCAAGTACGTCCAGGTGGACCCGAGGTCGATCAAGTTCGATCCCCGCGCCCAGCGCAACCTCAACAAGGCGCGGGCGCAGGCCATCGCCGAGAAGCTGGTGCCCACCGCACTGGGAACGCCGATCCTCTCGCAGCGCGAGGATGGGCAGTACGCCGTGGATGGCATGCATCGCGTCTACGCTTGCCAACTCATCCTGACGGGGAAGGTCGAGGTCTCGGACAAGGTTCGCGACGCCATCCAGACCATCGCCTGCGAGGTGCACTTCGACCTGTCGACTGCCAATGAGGCGTCTCTGTTCATCATCAAGAACAAGGAGTCCTCGAAAGTCGGTCCGAACGACGAGTTCAGGATCGGCGTACTGGCTGGGCACCCACTCTTCCAGGACACCAACACCGTCCTGGAAAAGCACCAGCTCAAAGTAGGCAGCAGTACCGCGAACAGCGTGCGCGGCATCAAAGGGATCCTCAGTATCGTCATGGAGCACGGCCCCGAGATTCTGGATCTATCACTCACCATCGCCGAAGACGCCTGGGGTCGTACTCCTGACACCTGGCACTCCGTCACCATCGGCGGGATCGCCACGGTCATGTCCAGGCATCCCGAGTTGAAGCCGGCAGAGCTGGCCCAGAAGCTCAAGCGCCAGGGCGACCCCACCGCCTTCAAGGCCAAGATCCAGACGATCGCCACCAACAACAACACCCGCGCCGATGGCACTAAGGGCCGCCTCAAAGCGGCCCACTTGGCGGTTGCCGCAGCCTGGAATGCCAACCGCCGCACCAATCGCATCCCCGTCCCGAACATCTTCGAGTAGCCCCGTGACCCAGGCGCCCCACCCCACGCGCCTTCTTCACCAGTAGTTCACGAATCCATCACATGGCGTCCTCGGGCGTGGCAGCATCAGTGCCCTCTCCGTCACCGGAAGGCCTTGGGGGCTCGTTGTGCGTACGGGAAAGACAGGTCGCTGTCGGCAGGCGTTCCTCGGGGTGGCCGCGGGTGCTCTGGTGGTCGTCGGGTGTGGCGGTGGAGGCGGGGATGTGGGCGCCGGGGATCCGAAGGCGGTCGAGGTCGCTTCGGCGAGTGCCGCGCCGAAGGCTGCCGCGCCGGTCGTCACGCTGAAGCTGGTCGATGACATGGAGAGCGCCGACAGCCAGGGGCTCGTCGTCGCCGTGCTCGACAACGACACCGTGGCCAAGGGCGCGGGCGGGGAGGAGCGGCCGTTCACCGAGGTGTTCCGCCTCGGGGCCTACGCGCTGACCGTCGACGCGCAGCCGCGCCACGGCACCGCCGAGGTCAGTGGCGCCTCCGTCCGGTACACGCCGACGGCCGGGTTCAGCGGTGAGGACGAGTTCGTCTACCGAGTCGAGCCGGGGGACCCGGCCACGGCGAGTGCCACCGCCGTCGTGCGCGTCACCGTCACCGCTCCCATCCCGGCCCCGACCCCCGCCCCGACCCGGACGAAGAAGGCCGCTCCCCCCACCGTCCACTACCGGAACTGCGACGCCGCCCGCGCCGCGGGCGCGGCTCCCGTGCACCTAGGTGATCCCGGGTACGGCAGCCACCTCGACGGCGACGGGGACGGCACGGGCTGCGAGCCGTACTCAGGCGGCGGGAGCAGCGGTGGCGGGTCCGGTGGGTCCGATGGCGGGGGCGGGGGCGGCGCCTACTACGCGAACTGCTCCGCCGCCCGCGCCGCGGGCGCGGCTCCCGTGCGGCGGGGCGACCCCGGGTACGGGCCGCACCTCGACCGGGACGGGGACGGCGTCGCCTGCGAGTAGGCGCCGTCAGCGTCGTACCGTAGGTGGTCCGTCGATCGGAAAGGCCCCGTCATGCCCCGCGTCCCCTCCCCCGCCATAGCCGCCGCCGGACTCGTCGGCGGGTACGCCGTCGCCCGGTGGACCAGGAAGCGGCCGCTCGGGGGCGTCGTGCTCGCCGGGGCAGGCGCCGTCGCCGTGCGGGAGTGGCGGGAGGCCGCCGGAGGGAAGGCTGCCGCCGGGCTCGCGGTCGCGTACGTCGCCGCGTTCGCCGGGTCCCACCCGCTGGCCAAGAAGGTCGGGGCGTGGCCGGCGGTGTTCACCGTCGCGGGCGCCGTGGCCGGGGCCTCCTGGGCGGTCACCCGCGTCACCCGCGACAAGGGCTGAACGCCCCGCCCCCGCCGTCCGTACTACGGGGCATCTCCCCACAGTCGCAGGGCGGGTGAGCCGGAGCTCGCCCGCCCTGCGCACCACTCGGCCAGACGCGGGCATCCCACCCGCCCCGCGGACCGCCCTCGGCGGACGCGCACCCCCGCCCCGCGCACCACCTCGGCCAGGCGCGGGCGTCCCCCGCCCCGCGCACCGCCGCCGTGCGACACGGACCGCCCCGCGCACGGCAGCTCATCCGCCCAGCGCGTGGCTCACCGTGTAGATCAGCAGGCCCGCCAGCGCGCCGACCACCGTGCCGTTGATGCGGATGAACTGCAGGTCGCGGCCGATGTTCGCCTCGATCTTCTTCGACGTCTGGTCGGCGTCCCAGCTCGCGATCGTGTCCGTGATCAGCGAGGTGATCTCGGTGCGGTACGTAGTGACCACGTACGCCGCCGCGTCCTCGACCCAGCCCTCCACCTTCGCCTGGAGGCGGGCGTCCGTCACCAGGCGCTCGCCCAGGGAGATCAGGGAGGCCCGGGCGCGCAGGCGCAGCTGGCTCTGGTCGTCCTCGGCCGCCGCGATGATCAGGCCGCGGACAGACGCCCAGGCGGAGGCGATGATGTCCTGGATCTCCTGGCGGGCCAGCAGCTCCGCCTTCAGGCGCTCCACGCGCCCCCGGGTGTCCGTGTCCGCCTGGAGGTCGGTGGCGAAGTCCGTCAGGAAGCGGTCGATCGCGGCGCGCGCCGGGTGGGCCGGCATGTCCCGCATCTCGGTGACGAAGCGGAGCAGTTCCTTGTAGACCCGCTCGCCCACCCGGCGGTCCACGAAGCGGGGCGTCCAGCCGGGCGCGCCGCCCTGGACCGCGTCCATGACGGAGTCCCCGTGGTAGACGAGCCAGTCGTGGGCGCGGGCGCAGACCAGGTCCACGGCCCGGTGGTGCGCTCCGTCCGTGACGACCTTCTCCAGGGTCTTGCCGATGCCCGGTGCGATCTCCGCCGCCTCCGCCCGCCGGGTGATCGCCTCGCCCACCACCGCCTGGACGTCGGAGTCGCGCAGGACGGTCAGCGCGCCGCGCAGTGCGGTGGCGAGTTCCCTGGTGACCCGGTCGGCGTGGTCCGGGTCGGCGAGCCAGGCGCCGACGCGGCCGGCGATGCCCAGCGCGTGCAGCCGGCCCCGTACCACCTCGGCCGACAGGAAGTTCTCGCCGACGAACGATCCCAGCGTGACGCCCAGCTGGTCCTTCTTGGTCGGGATGATCGCCGTGTGCGGGATGGGCAGTCCGAGGGGGCGCCGGAAGAGCGCGGTCACCGCGAACCAGTCGGCCAGCGCGCCCACCATGCCCGCCTCCGCCGCCGCGGCCACATAGCCGGCCCAGGGGCCGGACCCCGAGTTCTCCGCCCAGGTGGCCAGGGCGTAGATCACGGCGACCAGGAGCAGCAGGCCGGTCGCGATCGTCTTCATGCGGCGGACGCCGCGGCTGCGCTCCGCGTCCGCCGCCGTGTACGCGAACGCCGCCATCGCCGGCGGGGGCTCGCCCCCGGTTCCCGGCGTCGGCCGCCCCGCACCGGTCCCGGTGCCAGGACCGCCGGCGCCCCTGCCCGCGCCCGCACCGGATCCCGCGCCCGCGCCGTCGCCCGAGCCGGTCTCGGAACTCCTGTCGCTCTCCACCGCACCTCCCTCTCTCAGGGACTCCCCGCACGCACGCCGAGTTCCCCCTCCCCGTACATCTTCGCGATCACGGCCTCGATATCCGGCTCCCGCACCGACAGATCCACCAGCGGATACCTTCCCGCCACCGCCGCCACGATCGGCGCCGCCGAGGCGGACGACGGGAAGGCGAGCACCTGCCGGGGCCCTTCCGACCGCACGAAGCGCGCCCCCGGCACCTCGATCGGGGGCAGTTCCCGCTCCAGGTCCACCACGAGCAGCCGCTCGCTCTCCCCCACCGCGTGCAGCCCGGCCAGTTCCCCGTCGTACATCAGCCGCCCGTGGTCGATGACCATCACCCGCTTGCACAGCTGCTCGATGTCCGTCAGATCATGCGTGGTGAGCAGCACGGTCGTGCCCCGTGAGGCGTTCAGCTCGCGCAGGAACTCGCGTACCCGCGCCTTCGACACCACGTCGAGGCCGATCGTCGGCTCGTCGAGGTACAGCACCTCCGGGTCGTGCAGCAGCGCGGCCGCGATGTCCCCGCGCATCCGCTGGCCGAGGGAGAGCTGGCGTACGGGGACGTCGAGGAGGTCCCGCAGCTCCAGGAGTTCGACGCAGCGGGCGAGGTTCGCGGCGAAGCGGTCGTCCGGGATGCGGTACATCCGGTGCATCAGGCGGTACGAGTCCTTCAGCGGCAGGTCCCACCACAGCGTGGTGCGCTGGCCGAACACCACCCCGATGCGCTGCGCGAGCCGCGTCCGCTCGCGCGAGGGGTCGATCCCCGCGACCCGCAGCCGTCCGGCGCTCGGCGTCAGGATGCCGGTGAGCATCTTGATCGTCGTCGACTTGCCGGCGCCGTTCGGGCCGATGTTACCGACCATCTCGCCGCGCGCCACGTCGAAGCTGATCCCGTCGACGGCGCGGACCTCCCGCTTCTCGCGGCGGACGAGGCCCGCCTTGCGGCGCACCGAGAACACCTTCTCGACGTCCCGCAGCTCGATGAAGCCCCCGGCGCCGGGGGGACCGTCGGAATGGACGGGGTCGATGAAGGACACGGTCAGCTCCCTGTCGATCGGTACGAACGAAGTCCCACCCGCCACACCAGGCCGGCGAGCCCGCAGCAGACCACCGCGACCAGCGGTGACGCGAACGCCGCCGCGTCCGGCACCCCGGCCGGCGCCTCGCGGCCGAGGATGTACAGCGCCGGCAGCCAGTTCACGAACGCCAGCGGCACGACGTACACGACACCGCGCACCAGCTCCTGCGCGAAGATCGACGGCGGGTACTGCAGCAGCGTGTTGCCGCCGTAGGTGAAGGCGTTGGTGACCTCGGCGGCGTCCTGCGCCCAGAACAGGACCGAGGCACCCACGACCATGACGGCCCCGAAGATCAGCGCGCCGCACACGATCATCACCGGGAGCAGCAGCACCTTCACCACCGTCCACTCCACGTCGAGGACCAGCAGCCCCCAGACCAGCACCAGCAGCCCCTGCGCGACCCGGCCGAGCCTGCGCAGGGCGAACTGGTCCGCCGCCACCTGAGCGAGGACGGGGGCCGGGCGCATCAGGAAGGTGTCGAGCGAGCCGTCGCGCACCCGCTTGCCCATCCGCTGGAGGGATCCCATCGTCAGGTCGGTGAGGCCGAAGGACGTGCTGGTGGTTCCGTACAGGAAGGCCACCTCGCCGAACGAGAAGCCGCCGAGGCCCCGCACCTGACCGAACATCAGCAGGATGACGACGAAGTCGAAGAAGGTGACGGTGAAGCTGGAGAAGACGGTCAGCGCGAACGAGGCCCGGTAGGTCATCGTCGACCGGATCCACATCCCGGCCACCATCCGGTACGTACGCCAGGAGTCGGCCGCCGCCCGCCGGAGCGCCGCCCCACGGGACGCCGGGCCGGCCGCCCCCTTCCCGGGTGTGCGCGCCGGACCGGCCGCCACCCCCTCGCGCGCGGAGACGTCAGCCACCCTGCACCACCACCTTCCGCGTCGCCGCCCACTGCGCCACCCGCCCCGCGGCGAGCAGCACCACCGCCCAGCAGCCCTGGAAGGCGTACGCGCCGAGCAGTTCCCATCCCGCGTACCGCTCCAGGAACACGTCCGCCGGGATCTGGAGCATCGACGCCCACGGCAGCACCCGCGCCAGCTCGCCCAGCGCGCCCGGGAAGACGTTGAGCGGCAGCAGCATCCCGGAGAAGAACAGGCCGCCCAGCCAGGCCACCTGGGCCACGCCCTGCCCGTCGAGGAGCCAGAACGCGCTCATCGCGACCAGGTACCAGACGGCGAAGCTGACGATCGAACCCAGCGCGACGGCGAGCAGGAACGCGAGCCAGGTCAGCGGCCGCGCGGGCAGCCTGAAGTCGAAGACGAGCGCTCCGACGGTCATCGGCACGACCCCGCGGCCCAGCAGCAGGTACGCGGACCGGCCCGCGTTGTCCGAGAACCACCAGGCCTGCAGGTCGGCGGGCCGGTAGAGGTCGACGGCGATGTCACCCGTACGGATGCGCTCCATCACCTCTTCCTGGAACCCGCCGCCCATCAGTCCGCAGGCGGCGAGCAGGGCCTGGCCGATCCACACGTAGGCGAGCGCGTCGGCCATGTCGTACCCGCCGAGCAGGGGCCTCTCGTCCCAGAGGGCGATGTAGGTGTACGACAGGATGAAACCGAAGACGGTGTTGGTGAACACCCCCGCGGCCGTGGCCATGCGATACGTGGCATGGCGCCGGAAACCTCCCGCGGCGACCGTCGCGTACAGCCGCACCACACACGCTCCCTCCGACCGGCACCGAAGCGCCCGACCCTAGTGGGGCGCGTACCGCCATCGCGAGTGGATTTCGAGTCATATTCGTGGCTTCTGTCCCGGTGCGTGCAGTATGGGATGGCCACGCCCCCTTCATCCGGTACGGGAGCCGCACACATGAGCGACGGCCAGTCTCGGCAGCCCGGTTGGGAGCCGAGGGACCCCACCCTCCCCACCGAACCCGCCCCACCGCCCCGGCCGCGCGGGCCCGGGACCGGGAAGAAGGGCCGCCGCCGGACCCGGGGGCGGCGCGTCCTGCGCTTCCTGCTCGGCAGCCTGCTGCTCGTCGTCCTGCTGCTGGCCGGCGGTTTCGCCGCCGGCTACCTGCTGGTGGACATCCCGCCCGCCAACGCCGCCGCCACCGCCCAGTCCAACGTGTACCTCTACGCGGACGGCACCCCCCTCGCCCGCGACGGCGACGTCAACCGCGAGAACGTACGCCTCGAACGGGTCCCGGAGACCGTCCGGCACGCCGTCCTGGCGGCGGAGGACCGCGACTTCTACTCCCAGCCCGCCGTCGACCCCAAGGCCATGCTCCGCGCCGCCTGGAACACCCTCCGGGGCAAGGGCAGGCAGTCCGGCTCGACCATCACCCAGCAGTACGTCAAGAACTACTACCTGGTCCAGGAACAGACCGTCACCCGCAAGGTGAAGGAGTTCTTCATCGCCATCAAGCTCAACCGCGAGAAGAGCAAGGACGAGATCTTCGAGGGCTATCTGAACACCAGTTACTTCGGCCGCAACGCCTACGGCATCCAGGCCGCCGCGCACGCCTACTACGGCAAGGACGTGCAGGACCTCGACATCCCCGAGGCCGCCTACCTCGCCTCCCTCCTCAACGCCCCGACCGCCTACGACGTGGCCGCCCGCCCCGAGAACCGGTCCAAGGTGCTCGCCCGCTGGAACTACGTCCTGAGCGGCATGGTGAAGGAGCGGTGGCTCACCCCCGCCGCCCGGGCCGCCGCCGTCTTCCCGGCACCGCCGGCCGCCCGCCCCGCCACCGGCCTCTCCGGACAGCGCGGCTACGTCGTCCAGGCCGTCGGCGACCACCTCGCGGCCCGGGGCGTCATCGACGCGAAGACCCTGGCAGGCGGCGGCTACCGCATCACGACCACCCTGGAGAAGCCGAAACAGGACGCCTTCGTCACCGCCGTCGACGAGGAGGTCATGTCCCGGCTCGACCCGGAGCGCAACCCCGTCGACCGCTTCGTCCGGGTGGGGGGCGCGGCGATCGACCCCGCCACCGGCCGGGTCGTCGCCCTCTACGGCGGCGTCGACTACACCCGGCAGTACGTCAACAACGCCACCCGCCGCGACTACCAGGTCGGCTCCACCTTCAAGCCCTTCGTCCTCGCGGCGGCCGTCGAGAACGCGGCCCAGACCCAGGACGGCCAGGCGATCACCCCCAACACCTACTACGACGGCACCAACAAGCGTCCGGTCGAAGGGTGGAACGGCGACCTCTACGACCCGGCCAACGAGGACGATCTCTCCTACGGCCCCCTCACCCTCCGCTCCGCCACCGACCAGTCCGTCAACGCGGTGTACGCCCAGCTGGCGGTGGACGTCGGGCCCGCCGAGGTCAAGGAGACGGCCATCGCCCTCGGCCTGCCCGCCAAGACCCCCGACCTCAACGCCACCCCCTCGATCGCCCTCGGCCCGGCCACCGCCAGCGCCCTCGACATGGCACAGGCGTACGCGACCCTCGCCGACCACGGCACGCACCGCGCGTACACCCTGGTGGACCGGATCAGCCGGGACGGCCGGGAGCTGGAGCTCCCGGCCCGGGAGAGCCGGCAGGCGATCGGCCGGGAGGCAGCCGACACCACCACGTCGGTCCTGCGCGGAGTCGTGGAGAGCGGTACGGGCAAGGCGGCGCTGACCGCGGGCCGGCCGGCGGCCGGCAAGACCGGTACGGCGGAGGAGGACCGGGCCGCCTGGTTCGCCGGCTTCACCCCCGACCTTGCGACCGTGGTCACCCTGATGGGCCAGGACCCCAAGACCGGACGGCAGAAACCGCTGTACGGCGCGCTCGGCCTGCCCCGCATCGACGGCGGCGGGGCACCGGCCGCGATCTGGGGCCACTTCACCCGGGAGGCCCTGGCCGGCACGGCGCCGCAGGAGTTCGAGCTCCAGCTCGCGCCGGGCGCCGAGGAGATGCCCGAACCGGCGGACCCCCTGGATCCGGAAGGCTGGGACCACCCGGAGCAGGCCGACGAGGCCGGCGGCCCCGACGGACGGCGGCACCCCGGCCGCCCCGACGCGCCGGAGGCCGGGGACCGCGTGGAGCGGTTCCCGTCCACCGGCCGGTAGCGGCACTCACCGTCCCGAGCCCCGACCGGGAGGCGGCCCCGGGCACGCCCTAATGCCCGGAGGTCGCCTTCAGGCCCACCACCGCGACCAGCAGCAGGCAGACGAAGAAGATCCGCGCGGCGGTCGCCGGCTCGCCGAGCACCACCATGCCGAGCACCGCCGCGCCGGCCGCGCCGATGCCCACCCAGACGCCGTAGGCCGTACCGATCGGCAGCGTCTTCGCGGCGTGGGAGAGCAGCATCATGGAGGCGACGATCCCGGCGGCGGTGAGGACGCTCGGCCAGAGACGGGTGAAGCCGTCGGTGTACTTCATACCGATCGACCAGCCGACCTCGAGCAGACCGGCGATGACGAGAAGAACCCAGGCCATGACGACGAACACCTCCGCGAGACGGATCAACAGGGGTGCGTCGTCTTTGCGTGTCCTGCGTCAGGCCCGGTACGGCGCGTCTCGTCGGGTGTCCCCAGCGTAGCAAAAGGCGGACAGAAGACCTGGTGACAGCGGTCACCAGGCCTCACGTCCGCGGCCGGGGCTACAGGTACAGGCCCGTGGAGTCCGTGGACCCCTGGAAGCGGTCGGCCGCCACCGCGTGCAGGTCGCGCTCGCGCATCAGGACGTACGCCACCCCCCGCACCTCGACCTCGGCGCGGTCCTCGGGGTCGTACAGGACCCGGTCACCGGTCTCGACCGTACGGACGTTCTGGCCGACGGCGACGACCTCGGCCCAGGCCAGCCGGCGCCCGACCGCGGCCGTGGCCGGGATCAGGATGCCGCCGCCCGAGCGCCGCTCACCCTCGGGAGAGTCGGTCCGGACCAGGACACGGTCGTGCAGCATCCTGATGGGCAGCTTGTCGTGCGTGTTCTCGCTCACGCCCCGAACCTACCTGCCCGGGCGTGTCGGCCGTACCCGGGTCGGGGCAGCGCCGCGCGTCGTCCCGCGCGTCACCCCCTGCGCCTCCGCGACGAGGTCGCGAGCAGCCCCACGAGCGCCACGGCGACCAGGGCCACCGGCACCACCCGTTCCAGGCGCGGCGCGCCGTCGGCGTGCGTGAAGCGCGCCTTCACACCGGAGACGGTCCGGTTCACGGCGACGAACGCCCGCCCGGCGGTGTGGTCGACCGTCGAGGCGACCCTCGCCTTCGCGTCGCCGATGATCGTCTTCGGATGCATCCGAATACCGATCTCGTCGAGAGTCTCGGCAAGCTGGTCGCGCCGGCGGACGATGTCCGCCTCGATCTGCGCAGGGGTCCTGGCGTCCGACACCGCGCTGCCTCCGTTGTCGTCATCGGTTCGTTGATGGACAGTCTGTCAGCTTCCGCGCTCCCGGGTCGGCCTCGACCCCCATTAGGCTCTTCCGGCGTACGCGTACTTCCCCCGAGGAGAGCCATGAGCGAGCGACTTCAGCCCGGCGACACCGCCCCCGCCTTCACCCTGCCCGACGCGGACGGCAACGAGGTCTCGCTGGCCGACCACAAGGGCCGCAAGGTCATCGTCTACTTCTACCCCGCAGCCCTCACGCCGGGCTGCACCAAGCAGGCCTGCGACTTCACGGACAACCTGGACGTCCTCGCCGCCGCGGGCTACGACGTCATCGGCGTGTCCCCCGACAAGCCGGAGAAGCTCGCGAAGTTCCGCGAGAAGGAGTCCCTGCGGGTGACCCTCGTCGGCGACCCGTCGAAGGAGGTCCTGGAGGCCTACGGCGCCTTCGGCGAGAAGAAGCTGTACGGCAAGACCGTCACGGGCGTCATCCGCTCCACGGTCGTCGTCGACGAGGACGGCAAGGTCGAGCGCGCCCTCTACAACGTGAAGGCCACCGGCCACGTCGCCAAGATCCTCAAGGACCTGGCCATCCAGCCCTGACCTGCCCGTACGTCCCCGCACGCGGGGGGCCGACGTACCGGCCGGAGGTGACGGAGGTCCCATCGGAAGGTGACTTCCGTTTGTGAACGGCGTGACCGCGCAGATGTTCCTCTTGGAGTTCCACGCCCCGAGAAAGGACGTACGGTCATGCCGGCCACCGACCGCGACAACGCGGCCGACCCCGATGCCCTCAAACGCCACCCGCGGCTGTTCCGGGCCATCACGCGTCGGCAGCAACCCCGGCTGCGCCGGACGGACATCACGGTGACGGACGAGGCGGCCGTCAAGCGAGCCGTGAAGGCGGCGTCGCTCGGCAACGCCATGGAGTGGTTCGACTTCGGCATCTACGCCTACCTCGCCGTCACCCTCGGTCACGTCTTCTTCCCGTCCGGGAACGACACCGCCCAGCTGCTGTCCTCGTTCGCGACCTTCGCCGTCGCGTTCCTGGTCCGCCCGCTCGGCGGCATGTTCTTCGGCCCGATGGGTGACAGGCTCGGCCGCAAGAAGGTCCTGGCCCTGACCATGATCCTCATGGCGGTCGGCACGTTCGCGATCGGCCTCATCCCGTCCTACGCCTCGATCGGCTTCTGGGCGCCGGCGCTCCTGGTCTTCTTCCGGATGCTCCAGGGCTTCTCCACCGGCGGCGAGTACGGCGGCGCCTCGACCTTCATCGCGGAGTACGCCCCCGACCGGCGCCGCGGCTTCTTCGGGAGCTTCCTGGAGTTCGGCACCCTGGCGGGCTACGTCGCCGCGGCCGGACTGGTCACGGCCCTGACCGCCTGGCTCGGCGCCGACACCATGGAGGCCTGGGGCTGGCGCGTGCCGTTCCTGGTGGCCGGACCGCTCGGGCTGGTGGGGCTCTACCTGCGGCTGCGGCTCGACGAGACACCCGCCTTCCAGAAGCTGGAGAGCGAGTCGGCGCGCGCCTCGGAGGCCGCGGACACCGTCGAGACCTCCGCGAAGGGCGACCTGGCCAGAATCTTCCGGCAGCAGTGGCCGACGCTGATCCTCTGCATCGCGCTGGTCGGCGCGTACAACATCACCGACTACATGCTGCTGTCGTACATGCCGACGTACCTCTCCGACGAACTCGGCTACAGCGAGACCCACGGGCTGCTCATCCTGCTGCTGGTGATGGTCCTCCTGATGCTGATCATCACTCAGGTGGGCCGGCTCAACGACCGCTTCGGGCGCAGGCCCGTCCTGATGGCGGGCATGCTCGGCTTCCTCTTCCTCTCGCTCCCCGCGTTCCTGCTGATCGGCCAGGGCGGTGTCCCCGCGATCACGGCCGGCATGCTGATGCTCGGTCTGTCGCTGGTCTGCATGCTGGGCACGATGTCGGCCGCGCTCCCGGCGCTCTTCCCGACGGACGTGCGCTACGGCTCCCTGTCGGTCGGCTACAACCTCTCGGCGTCGCTGTTCGGCGGGACCACCCCGCTGGTCATCACCGCCCTGATCGGCGCGACCGGCAGCAATCTGATGCCCGCGTACTACGCCATGGGCGCGGCGCTGGTCGGCGTCGTGGCGGTGGCCTGCATGAAGGAGACCGCGCGAAAGCCGCTGGAGGGCTCACCGCCGTCGGTGGAGACCGAGGAGGAGGCGGCGGAACTGGTCCTGGCCCAGGTGCCGGCACCGAAGTTCTGAGCCTCCCGCCTGCGCGACGGGCCCGCCCACTACGATGGACGCGCACGCGGCCGTGGTGGAACTGGCAGACATGCTGGGTTTAGGTCCCAGTGGGGTAACACCCGTGAGGGTTCGAGTCCCTCCGGCCGCACCGCATGGGGAAGGGCCGCACCGGTCGGTGCGGCCCTTCTCCATGGTCACGGCGCTCCGGTCGCCGCGCCCCTCTCGTCTCAGCCCAACAGCTCCCTGACCACCGGCACCAGCGCCCTGAACGCCTGCCCCCGGTGGCTGATCGCGTTCTTCTGCTCCGGCGTCAGCTCCGCGCACGTCACCTCGTGGCCCTCCGGCTGGAGGATCGGGTCGTAGCCGAAGCCGTTCGTGCCGGCCGGGACGTGGCGCAGGGTGCCCGGCATGCGACCCTCGACCACGCGTTCGGTGCCGTCGGGGAGGGCGAGGGCCGCGGCGCAGGCGAAGTGGGCGCCGCGGTGGGGGGTGTCGATGTCGGCGAGCTGGGCGAGGAGGAGTGCGAGGTTGGCCCGGTCGTCGCCGTGGGTGCCGGCCCAGCGGGCGGAGAAGATGCCGGGGGCGCCGCCCAGGACGTCGACGCAGAGGCCGGAGTCGTCGGCGACGGCGGGGAGCCCGGTGGCCTGGGCGAGGGCGTGGGCCTTGAGGAGGGCGTTCTCGGCGAAGGTGACGCCGGTCTCCTTGACGTCGGGGATCTCCGGGTAGGCGTCCGCGCCGACGAGGTCGTGGGGCAGACCTGCGTCGGCGAGGATCGCGTGGAGTTCGGTGATCTTTCCGGCGTTGCGGGTGGCGAGGATCAGACGGGTCATGGTGCCGATTATCCCGGCGTGCAGACCTTGCCGATCTCGGTGGCGGCGTCGGTGACGGGCTTGATGTCGGGGGTGGTGTCGCCGTTGTTCACGGCGGTACGGACGGACTCGACGCCCTTGGTGAGGTCGTCGACGGCCTTGGAGAGGTCGGCGTTGTCCGTGGTGTCCTTGAGGTTGCCCAGCTCGGTGGAGATGTCGTTGAGGGCTTCGTTGAGCTGGGTGGGGTCGTTGGAGGCGTTGGAGACGGCCTGCTGGAGCTTGTCGACGCTGGTGGCTATCGCGTCGGCGGTGGCGACGCAGTCCATGGCCTTGTCGAGGGCTCCGCAGCCGACGAGGGTGGTGGTGAGTACGGCGGCGGTGGCCACGGCGAGTGCGAGTCGGCGCTTCAAGTCAGGTCCTCCCCTGGTGTGCGGAACGGGCGCACGGTCGTGCCGTGCGCCCGTGTCACGAAGGACGCCGGTGTGGGCCTTCGTGGTTGCCACGGCGGGCCGTGGCGGGTGGGTCGCGGTCCGTGCGGGTCGCCGGCCGCGAGGGGCTACAGCGTTCCTTCGAGGGCCTGGCGCTGGAGTTCGGCGAGTTCGGCGCAGCCGCCGGAGGCCAGGTCGAGGAGGGCGTTGAGCTCCTTGCGGTCGAAGGGCTCGGCTTCTGCGGTGCCCTGGACCTCGACGAAGCGGCCGTCGCCGGTGCAGACGACGTTCATGTCGGTCTCGGCGCGGACGTCCTCTTCGTAGCAGAGGTCGAGGAGCGGGACGCCGTCGACGATGCCGACGGAGACGGCGGCGACGGTGCCGGTGAGGGGCTTGCGGCCGGCCTTGACGAGCTTCTTGGCCTGGGCCCAGGTGATGGCGTCGGCCAGGGCGACGTAGGCGCCGGTGATGGCGGCGGTGCGGGTGCCGCCGTCGGCCTGGAGGACGTCGCAGTCGAGGACGATGGTGTTCTCGCCGAGCGCCTTGTAGTCGATGACGGCGCGCAGGGAGCGGCCGATGAGGCGGGAGATCTCGTGCGTGCGGCCGCCGATCTTGCCGCGGACGGATTCGCGGTCGCCCCGGGTGTTGGTGGAGCGGGGGAGCATCGAGTACTCGCCGGTGACCCAGCCCTCTCCGCTGCCCTTGCGCCAGCGGGGGACGCCTTCGGTGACGGAGGCGGTGCAGAAGACCTTGGTGTCGCCGAAGGAGACGAGGACGGAGCCCTCGGCGTGCTTGCTCCATCCGCGTTCGATGGTGACGGGGCGGAGCTGTTCGGCAGTACGGCCGTCGATACGAGACATGGGTCGAGCGTAGCCGTATGCGAAGGAGGGCCCGTTCCCCTGCCGGAACGGGCCCTCCTTCAGGTGAGGCGGTGGCTCACATCATGTCTTCGATGTCGGCGGCGATGGGGTCGGCGTCGGTGCCGATGACGACCTGGATCGCGGTGCCCATCTTGACGACGCCGTGGGCGCCGGCGGCCTTGAGGGCGGCTTCGTCGACCTTGGTGGGGTCGATGACCTCGGTGCGCAGGCGGGTGATGCAGCCTTCGACCTCTTCGATGTTGTCGATGCCGCCGAGCCCGGCGACGATCTTCTCAGCCTTGCTGGCCATGTGTCTCTCCCTGTCCGTTCCGTTCGGAGAACGTAAGTCTCGGCGCACCCACGGTCCGCTTTGTCACGGTAACCCACGGTTGGCCCAACTTCGCGAGCGGGTGCACGGGTTCTGCCGAATGATGACGATCACCGGCGCCCTGCCCTGAGCGGGCTCCGGGGAGCCTATCGCAACTGGTCTACACCAGTGTGCAAACGCGAGCCGGGGCGCGCCTGTTCCGGGACCAGGGAGGACGCCGATGAGTAGCGACAGTGCCACCGCGCCGCGCAAGAACTGGCGGAACGGCCTCTTCCAGGGCCTTCAGAAGGTGGGTCGCAGCCTCCAGCTCCCCGTGGCCGTCCTGCCGGCGGCCGGCCTGCTGGTCAGCCTGGGCAATCTCTTCGCCGCGTATCTGCACGGCGACTTCTGGGAGAAGACCTCGGCCGTGCTGCTGGGTGGCGGCACCGCGATCCTCGACGGGTCGTTCGGTCTGCCGCTGCTCTTCTGCATCGGTGTCGCGATCGGTTTCGCGAAGAAGGCGGACGGCTCCACGGCGCTGGCGGCCGTGGTCGGCTTCCTCGTCTACTTCAACGTCCTGAAGGTCTTCCCGCGCGAGGGGACGGTGACGCCGGAGCTGCCGGAGGGGGTGCCGCAGAACCCCGGAGTGCTGGGCGGCATTCTGATCGGCCTGCTGACCGCGGTGGTCTGGCAGCGCTTCCACCGCACGAAGCTGGTGGACTGGCTGGGCTTCTTCAACGGCCGCCGACTGGTCCCGATCATGATGGCGTTCTTCTGCGTCGTGCTCGGCGTGCTGTTCGGGCTGCTCTGGGAGCCGGTGGGCGACGGGCTGACCTGGTTCGCGAAGCAGCTCATCGATCTCGGCGCCTGGGGCGCGGCCATCTTCGGTGTCGCCAACCGGCTGCTCATCCCGATCGGCATGCACCAGTTCATCAACACCTTCTTCTGGTTCCAGGCGGGTGAGTACACCAAGGCGGACGGCACGGTGGTCCAGGGCGACCTGACGCGCTTCTTCGCGGAGGACCCGTCAGCGGGTCAGTTCATGTCGGGCTTCTTCCCGATCATGATGTTCGGCCTGCCGGCCGCCGCGCTCGCCATCGCCCACTGCGCGCGGCCCGAGCGCCGCAAGGAGGTGACGGGCCTGATGATCTCCGTGGCCCTCACCTCGTTCGTCACCGGCGTGACCGAGCCGCTGGAGTTCTCGTTCATGTTCGCCGCGCCGCTGCTCTACGGTCTGCACGCGCTGCTGACGGGTGCGTCGATGGGGATCACCTGGGCGCTCGGGGTGCACGCGGGCTTCAGCTTCTCGGCGGGGCTGATCGACTACGTCGTCAACTGGCATCTGGACACCAAGCCATGGCTGATCATTCCGATCGGCCTGGGCTTCGCCGTCGTCTACTACGTGCTGTTCCGGTTCCTGATCACGAAGCTCGACATCCCGACCCCGGGCCGGGAGCCGGTCGAGGTGGAGGAGCAGCTGGAGCGGGACATCACGAAGCCGTAACCCCGAAGCACCCGGATCCCCTCGGCGCGGGGGGCCTCGGGCCCGCTTTCCATGGTCGACAAGGCCCCTGGACCACATGGTCCGGGGGCCTTCCGACGTGCGTGCCCGGCTATGGCCGAGTCCACAGAATTCGCAGGTTCCTTATCTAAGTCTCACGTGCTAAAACTGGTCTACACCACTCATTGGTGTAGACCACGCGGTCCAGTCCACCGCGTTCCACGAGACGCCGCCGTCGCCCCCTTTCCACTGTCCTCTGGCGGCGCCTTGCCTTACTGGAGGAAGTTGATGAGTACGGCCACCGCCCAGGCCGCCGCTCCCGCGAAGAAGCGCGGATCCGGCCTGTTCCAGGGCCTGCAGAAGGTCGGTCGCAGCCTGCAGCTGCCGATCGCCGTCCTGCCGGCCGCGGGTATCTTGCTCCGTCTCGGCCAGCCCGACGTCTTCGGCAAGGACGGGCTCGGATGGGACAAGGTCGCCTCCGTGTTCGCCACGGCCGGCGGCGCTGTCTTCGACAACCTGCCGATGTTGTTCTGCATAGGCGTGGCCATCGGCTTCGCCAAGAAGGCCGACGGCTCCACCGCCCTCGCCGCCCTCGTCGGCTTCCTCGTCTACGCCAACGTCCTCAAGGCGTTCCCGGTGACCGAGGCGGTCGTGAACACGACCGCCAACAAGGGCGTCGACGTCGCGGCCACGTACAACAACCCGGGTGTCCTCGGCGGCATCCTCATGGGCCTGCTCGCCGCGGTGCTGTGGCAGAAGTTCCACCGCACCAAGCTGGTCGACTGGCTCGGCTTCTTCAACGGCCGCCGTCTCGTCCCGATCATCATGGCCTTCGTCGGCACCGCGGTGGGCGTCGTCTTCGGTCTGGTCTGGGAGCCGATCGGCAACGGCATCTCCAGCTTCGGCGAGTGGATGACGGGCCTCGGCGCCGCCGGTGCCGGCCTGTTCGGCCTGATCAACCGCGCGCTGATCCCGGTCGGCATGCACCAGTTCGTGAACACCGTCTCCTGGTTCCAGATCGGTGACTTCACCAACGCGGCCGGCGAGGTCGTCCACGGTGACCTGAACCGCTTCTTCGCGGGTGACCCGAGCGCCGGAATCTTCATGTCCGGCTTCTTCCCGATCATGATGTTCGGCCTCCCGGCCGCCGCGCTCGCCATCGCGCACTCCGCTCGCCCGGAGCGCCGCAAGGCCGTGACCGGCATGATGGTCTCCCTCGCGCTGACCTCCTTCGTCACCGGCGTGACCGAGCCGATCGAGTTCTCGTTCATGTTCATCGCGCCGCTCCTCTACGTGATCCACGCGCTCCTGACCGCCGTCTCGATGGCCGTCACCTGGGCCCTCGGCGTCCACGCGGGCTTCACGTTCTCCGCGGGCTTCATCGACTACCTCCTGAACTGGAACCTCGCGACGAAGCCGTGGCTGATCATCCCGATCGGCCTGGTCTTCGCGGTGATCTACTACGTCCTCTTCCGCTTCGCGATCACCAAGTTCAACCTCACCACCCCGGGCCGCGAGCCCGAGGAGGAGATCGAGGACCTCACCAAGGCGTGAGCCTCACCGATACGACGGAAGGGCCCCGGAACCTCACAGGTTCCGGGGCCCTTCCCGTCGTGCGGGGGCCGGCGCCGGTCAGATCTCGTAGACCGCGCCCGGCCGTCAGATCTCGTAGACCGCGCCCGGCCGCGCCAGCTCGGTCGGGCCGCCGTAGACCGCCCGCGCGTCGGCCAGGTTCAGTGCGCCGTCCGTCCACGGCGGGATGTGGGTCAGCACCAGCCGGCCGACCGAGGAACGGGCGGCTTCCGCCCCCGCCTCCCGGCCGTTGAGGTGCAGCGCCGGGATGTCCTCCTTGCCGTGGGTGAAGGACGCCTCGCACAGGAACAGGTCGGTGCCCGCCGCCAGTTCGTGCAGCGCGTCGCACACCCCGGTGTCCCCTGAGTAGGTCAGGGAACGGCCGCCGTGCTCGATCCGGATGCCGTACGCCTCCACCGGGTGGCACACCTTCTCCGTACGGACGGTGAACGGGCCGAGCTCGAAGGTGCCCGACGTCAGCGTCCGGAAGTCGAAGACCTCGCTCATCGCCTTCTCCGAAGGGGTGTCCGCGTACGCCGTGGTCAGACGCTGCTCGGCGCCTTCCGGGGCGAAGACGGGGAGCGCGTCGCAGCGGCCGCCCTCGTGGCGGTAGTACCGGGCGACGAAGTAGCCGCACATGTCGATGCAGTGGTCGGCGTGGAGATGGCTGAGGAAGATGGCGTCGAGGTCGTACAGACCGATGTGGCGCTGCAGCTCGCCCAGGGCGCCGTTGCCCATGTCGAGGAGCAGCCGGAAGCCGTCGGCCTCTACGAGGTAGCTCGAACAGGCCGAATCCGCGGACGGGAACGACCCGGAGCAGCCGACGACGGTGAGCTTCATGGAGCGTGAACCTCCGAGGAAGGGCGTCCGTGGACGGTGCGGGACAGTCGCAGGGGAGTCACTGGAGAGTCGCTGAGCGGTCACTGAGGGAGAGGTCGTGCGATCTGTCGAGCCTACGGCTCACGCGGGCCGGTCGCTCCTCGTGAGTGGCCCGTTGTGGGCGAACTCACGGGCGCTGTCACCGGTTCGGATGGACCTGGGGGCGCGGGGGCGCGGGAGGGGGCCCGCCGGTAACGTCGTGGGGTATGGACACGTCATGGTGGCCGGCGCTCGTCGCGGTCGTGGTGCTCGCACTGGTCGTCGCGTTGGTGGACGGCCTGGGGCGCTCGCGCTCGCGGCCCCGGGGCCGTGACCGGGGGCCCGCGAGCCCGTCGCGACGGCCGCCCGGGCGGCCGTCGGGACCGCGGCGCTCGCCCGCGAAGAGGCCCGGGACGGCGCCCGCGAAGGCACCCGGGCGGGTGCCGCGGGCCGGTGAGATCTGGTGGGCCGACGTGCCCTACGAGGACGGGCCCGGGTCGAAGGACCGGCCGTGCCTGGTGCTCTCGCTCCGCGGCGACCAGGCGCTCGTCGTCAAGATCACCAGCAAGTACCACGACGAGCGGCCGGGGGTGATCGCGTTGCCGCCGGGGGCCGTGGGCGACGCGCACGGGCGGCCGAGCTTTCTGGAGACGGACGAACTGCGGGAGGTCCCGGTGCGGGAGTTCCGCCGCAGGGTGGGAACGGCGGACCCGGTCGTATGGGACCGGGTCCGCCATCTCGCGTGACCGCCGGTGCCCGGGCCGGCGATGCGGGTGCCGGACCGGCGCCCGCCCGCGTGCCGGAGCGCTGGGGTCAGGCCCAGAGCTGGCCCTGAAGGGTCTCGATCGCTTCCTCCGTCGTCGCGGCGGTGTAGACGCCCGTCGACAGGTACTTCCAGCCGCCGTCGGCGACGACGAAGGCGATGTCCGCGCTCTCGCCGGCCTTCACGGCCTTGTTGCCCATGCCGATCGCCGCGTGCAGCGCCGCGCCCGTCGAGACGCCCGCGAAGATGCCCTCCTGCTGGAGGAGGTCGCGGGTCCGGGTGACGGCGTCGGCCGAGCCGACCGAGAAGCGGGTGGTGAGGACGGAGGCGTCGTAGAGCTCCGGCACGAAGCCCTCGTCCAGGTTCCGCAGGCCGTAGACCAGGTCGTCGTACCGCGGCTCGGCGGCGACGATCTTGACGTCCGGCTTGTGCTCGCGCAGGTAGCGGCCGACGCCCATGAGGGTGCCGGTGGTGCCGAGGCCCGCGACGAAGTGCGTGATGGAGGGCAGGTCGGCGAGGATCTCGGGGCCGGTGGTGGCGTAGTGCGCGCCCGCGTTGTCGGGGTTGCCGTACTGGTAGAGCATCACCCACGAGGGGTTCTGAGTCGCCAGCTCCTTGGCGACCCGTACCGCCGTGTTCGACCCGCCCGCCGCGGGGGACGAGACGATCTCCGCCCCCCACATGGCGAGCAGCTGGCGGCGCTCCTCGCTGGTGTTCTCCGGCATGACGCAGACGATGCGGTAGCCCTTGAGCCTCGCCGCCATGGCGAGGGAGATGCCGGTGTTGCCGCTGGTCGGCTCCAGGATCGTGCAGCCGGGGGTGAGCCGGCCGTCCTTCTCCGCCTGCTCGATCATGTGGAGCGCGGGGCGGTCCTTGACCGAGCCGGTGGGATTGCGGTCCTCCAGCTTGGCCCAGATGCGGACGTCGTCCGAGGGTGAGAGCCGGGGCAGGCGGACGAGGGGCGTGTTGCCGACCGCCGCCAGCGGGGAGTCGTAACGCATGTGGATCAGACCATGCCGCCGGCGACGGCCGGCAGGATCGTGACGTTGTCGCCGTCGGTGAGCTTGGTGTCGATGCCGTCGAGGAAGCGGACGTCCTCGTCGTTCAGGTAGACGTTGACGAAGCGGCGCAGGCTGCCCCCGTCCACGATGCGGGCCTCGATCCCGGTGTGGCGGGACTCCAGGTCGGCGAAGAGCTCGGCGAGGGTCTCACCGCTGCCCTCGACGGCCTTGGCGCCGTCGGTGTAGGTGCGGAGGATGGTCGGGATGCGGACCTCGATGGCCATGGCGTGGGCTCCTGTCGGGAGTGACGTGGTGGGCGCGCGGCTGGGGCCCCCGCGCGGTGGGGGTCGTGCTGGAGGTGCGCTCGGGCCGTGGATCGGTGTTCAGAGCGCGGCGCGGGACGTACACATCGCGCTGGCGAGGCGGCACAGGTCGACGTGCAGACGGGCCACGAGCAGGGGTGTGCCCGGCGTCTGTTCGCTCACGTCGTGGGAAACCATGCGGTCATCGTATCGATTCCCGGTCCGGGTTCCGGAATGTGATCTCACATGACGGACAGTTGCTGCTCGCCAGTCGGACGGGGTGCGGACGCGGCGGCCGGGGGCCCCTGGTGGGGCGGTCACTCGGGCCAGGAGGAGCCCTCGATGGTGGCGACGAAGTCGCCGGGGACGAAGCCGGGAACGAAGCGCCGCAGCACGTCCGCCTTCACGTTGCCGAACGTCGTCTCCGGCCTGGGCGCGATCCCCTCGGCGAAGGCGCCCAGGATCCGGCGCTTGAAGTCGGGGCGGGGGTGGAGCGCGACGATCGCCGCCCGGTCCTCGGGGGAGACGACGGCGGGGTCGTCGTAGCCGATGCCCAGTACGTCGTACTCCACACCGGCGGTCACCAGCGCCACCTCCGGCTCCATGAACTCCGGGATGCCGGGGGTGGTGTGCAGGGCGATCGCCGTCCACACGCGCCGTACCGCGTCCTCGCCGACCCCGTACGAGCGCAGGAAGGCGGCCGCCTCCTCCGCGCCGTCGACCTCGAAGCGGCGGGAGTGGTGGTAGATCAGCTCGCTCGCCGTGTCGCGGACCAGCTCGGTGGCGGCGGTGGCGATCGTGCTGTCGGGGACGATCTCGTCGAGGTTCATGGCTCAAGCCTGCTCGGCGCGGTCCGCTGCCGCCCTGTCCTCGGGGACGGGTGTCCCACACAATCGGACACATGGCACACACCGTGGTCGTCCTCGCCTTCGACGGCGTCCGCCTGCTCGACGTCTCCGCGCCCCTGGAGGTGTTCGGCACCGCCGGTCCGGCCTACGCCGTCCGCGTCTGCACGCCGGGCGGGCGGGACGTGCGGACCTCGACCGGGCTCCGCCTCGGCGCCGATCTGGCGGCGGAGGAGGTCACGGCGGCGGACACGCTCGTGGTGCCCGGCGCGGTGGACGTGGAGCGGTGCGTGCGCGCCCCGGGGACGGTGGCGCACGTCGCCGCGCTCGCTCCCCGGGCGCAGCGGGTCGCGGCGGTGTGCACGGGGGCCTTCGCGCTCGCCGCCGCGGGTCTCCTCGACGGGCGGCGGGCGACGACGCACTGGGAGCACGCGGCCGAGCTGTCGCGCCGCCACCCCGGGGTCGAGGTGACCCCGGACGCGATCTTCGTGGAGGACGGGCCGGTCTTCACCTCGGCGGGGGTGAGCGCCGGGATCGACCTGTGCCTGGCGCTGGTGGAGCGGGACCGGGGGCCGGCGGCGGCCCGGGCGGTCGCCCGTGACCTGGTGGTCTTCCTCCAGCGGCCGGGCGGCCAGTCGCAGTTCTCGGCCGCCTCGCGCACGCCCCCGACCGGCCATCCGCTGGTGCGGCCGCTGCTCGACGCGGTGGCCGCCGACCCGGGCGCCGACCACAGTGCCACGGCGCTCGCGCGCCGGGCGGGGGTCAGCGTCCGGCACCTGGCCCGGCTCTTCCGGGACCAGATCGGCGCGACTCCGGCCGGATACGTGGAGCGGGTCCGGGTGGAGGCGGCCCGGCTCCTGCTGGAAGGCGGGGCGAGCGTCACCGGCGCGGCGGCGCGCAGCGGGCTCGGCAGTGACGAGAGCCTGCGCAGGGCGTTCGCCCGGCACTTCGGGGTGACGCCCTCCGCCTACCTCGCCCGCTTCCGCACGGCGGGGACGGGCGCGGGAGCCGGCGCTCCTTCCGGTTCGGAGCGGGCTCAGACCTCCGGGTAGGCCTCGACGACCTGGACGTCCTCCTCGGTGACGACGCCCTCGACGATGGTGAAGGAGCGGAACTGGAAGGGCCCCGCGCCGTCGGTGTCGGCCGTGGAGACCAGGACGTAGTGGGCGGCGGGCTCGTTCGCGTAGGAGATGTCCGTACGGGAGGGGTAGGCCTCGGTCGCCGTGTGCGAGTGGTAGATGACCACGGGCTCCTCGTCCCGGTCGTCCATGTCGCGGTAGAGCTTCAGCAGGTCGGCCGAGTCGAACTCGTAGAACGTGGGCGAACGCGCGGCGTTCAGCATGGGGATGAACCGCTCGGGGCGGCCGGTGCCGGCCGGGCCCGCGACCACGCCGCAGGCCTCGTCGGGGTGGTCCGCGCGGGAGTGTTCCACGATCTGGTCGTACAGGGCCCGGGTGATGGTCAGCATGTCGGACAGGATAGACAGACGGGCCGCCCCGTACCGAGGAGTGGTACGGGGCGGACCGAATGCCGAGACGGGTGCGTCAGGAACGCTTGGCGAAGGCCGCGCCCTCGGGGTTGCGGGACTTCAGGACCAGGTAGGAGACGCCCAGGATGAGGCCCCAGACGGGCGCGCAGTAGAGGGAGACGCGGGCCCCCTCGTCGATGCCCATCATCACGATGACCATGAGGATGAAGGCGAGCGCGAACCAGCTGGTGTACGGGGCTCCGGGAGCCTTGAAGGTGGACTCGGGGAGTTCACCGCGGTTCGCCTTGGCCCGGTAGCGGATCTGGCAGACCAGGATCATGATCCAGGCCCACATGCCGGAGATGGTGGCGAAGGAGACGACGTACTCGAAGGCCTTGCCCGGGGCGACGTAGTTGATCCAGACGCCGACCAGCATCAGCGAGGCCGAGAAGGTCAGGCCGAGCAGCGGGGTGCCGTTCCTGGTGAGGCGCGTGAAGACCTTCGGGCCCTGGCCGTTGAGCGCGAGGTCGCGCAGCATGCGGCCGGTGGAGTACATGCCCGAGTTGCAGGAGGACAGGGCCGCGGTCAGCACCACGAAGTTGACGATGGCGGCGCCGACGCCGAGGCCCATCTTCTCGAAGGCGGCGACGAACGGGGAGACACCCGGCTGGAACTCGGTCCACGGCACGACGGACAGGATCATGATGAGCGCGCCGACGTAGAAGACGGCGATGCGCCACGGCACGGTGTTGATCGCCTTGGGCAGGACGGTCTTCGGGTCCTTGGACTCGCCGGCGGTGACGCCGACCAGCTCGACCGCGAGGAAGGCGAACATGACGATCTGCAGGGTCATCAGCGTGTTGCCGACGCCGGTGGGGAAGAAGCCGCCCTGGTCCCACAGGTGGGTCACGGAGGCGGTGTCGCCCGCGTCGGAGAAGCCGACGGTGAGGATGCCGGCGCAGATCAGGATCATGCCGATGATCGCGGTGACCTTGACCATCGAGAACCAGAACTCCAGCTCACCGAAGAGCTTCACCGAGATCAGGTTGGCGCCGTAGAGGATGATCGTGAAGACCAGTGCGGAGATCCACTGGGGGATGTCCCACCAGTACGTCATATAGGTGGCCGCGGCGGTGACCTCGGTGATGCCGGTGACGACCCAGAAGAGCCAGTACGTCCAGCCGGTCACGAAGCCCCAGAACGGGCCGACGAACTCACGGGCGTACTCCGCGAAGGAGCCCGACACCGGGCGGTACATGAGCAGCTCGCCCAGGGCCCGCATGATGAAGAAGATGACCAGGCCCGCGATGGCGTAGGCGAGGATCAGGCTGGGGCCGGCCTTGGCGATGGCCTTGCCCGCGCCGAGGAAGAGGCCGGTGCCGATGGCGCCGCCGATCGCGATCATCTGGATCTGCCGGGCGCCGAGGCCACGCTGGTAGCCCTCGCCGCCGCCCACGGCCCCGTCGGTGCCGTCGTTCTGCTTGTCGACCTGCACTGAGGTCATGGTGGTGCGCCTTTCTCCATGCTGATCCGCGCCGACTGCGTCTGGCCGCGGATCAGGTCCTGATCCCCCCGGATGTGGATGGAGTGCTACCGGCGATCAGCCGGCCGAAGCGCCCCCGGGAACAGGGGTGGCGTCCCCGGGCGGTCGTGAAGATTTATCACGGCGGAAACGGTGATCGGCCGGGGCGGCTGTGGCGCACACCACAGGAAGAAGAGGACAGAAAGGACTCAAGACGGCAAGGTAGAACACTTTGGTGACGTATTCGTTATGCGGATTTGAGCGTCCGCTGAGCGAACGGCGCGTCCCGTTCGGGGAGCCGCGCGGCCGCCGGTCCGTGATCGACGCGCCTGGGGGTGTCCGGCACATGAGCGCCGCGGGCGCGTGCCGGACACCCTCTAGGGCATCAGCGTCTCGACGAGGGTCTCCTGGAGCGCACCGAGCCAGAGGTACGCCATCACCATCGGCTTGCGCGGATCGGAGTCCGGCAGCCGGTACAGGTCGCCGCTCTCGTCCTCGTCGGTGACCTCCAGCCGGGTCCCGATCGTCAGCCGCAGGTCGTTGAGCGCGCCGAGCCAGGCCCTCGACTCGTCGGCGGTGAGCTTGAGGACGGCCCCGCCCTCGCCGGTCGGGGCCAGCGCGTCGAGGCTGCGGACGACGCAGAGGGCGTCGGCGCGCTTGCGGGAGCGCAGGTCCTTCTCGGTGAACCGGCGGAAGTCGGCCGCGGCGGCCCGCAGCTCCTCGTCCTCGTCGCCGTACGCGTCCGGGAAGAGGCGCTTGAGCGCGGGGTCGCTGGGGGCCTCGCTCGGCCCCTCGGCGAAGAGCGCGGCGAGCGGGTCCTCGCCCTCGACGGGCTCGTCGCCCGGTCCGAGCAGCTCCATCAGCTGGACGGCGAGGGAGCGGAGGATGGAGATCTCGACCTCGTCCAGGGCGACGGCCGCGCCGCCGCCCGGCAGAGCCTCGAAGTGCCCGGCCATCAGCCGCGGTCCTGCGAGAGCGTCGCCCACAGTCCGTAGCCGTGCATCGCCTGCACGTCCCGTTCCATCTCCTCACGCGTGCCGGCGGAGACCACCGCGCGGCCCTTGTGGTGCACGTCGAGCATCAGCTTGTGCGCCTTGTCCTTGGAGTAACCGAAGTACGCCTGGAAGACGTAGGTCACATAGCTCATCAGATTGACCGGGTCGTTGTGCACGATCGTCACCCACGGCACGTCCGGCTCGACGACCGCGAAGGTCTCCTCGGACGATTCCGTACGTTCGATCTCGATAGGCGCGACGCTCACTCACCCCATGCTGCCACCCGAAGTGGCCTGTCGCACAAACGGGTCACACGGCCGGACGTAGAAATCGTCACTCTGACGAGTATTCGGGGTAGCATCGCTGACATGAACGCTGCGGACCTTGGGCTCCCGGTGGACGTGCCGTCGACCGCGCTCTTCACCGACCAGTACGAGCTGACCATGCTCCAGGCGGCCCTCCGGGGCGGCACCGCCGACCGGCGCTCCGTCTTCGAGGTCTTCACCCGGCGCCTGCCCGAGGGGCGGCGCTACGGCGTGGTGGCCGGCACGGGACGGGTCCTGGACGCCGTCGAGAACTTCCGTTTCGACCCGGCCGTGATCGGCTTCCTGCGCGAGCAGGGCATCGTCGACGAGCCGACCCTCCAGTGGCTCGCGGCCTACCGCTTCTCCGGGGACATCTGGGGCTACCCCGAGGGCGAGGTGTACTTCCCCGGCTCGCCCCTCCTCCGGGTCGAGGGCTCCTTCGCCGAGTGCGTGCTCCTGGAGACGGTGATCCTCTCGATCCTCAACCACGACTCGGCCATCGCGGCGGCCGCCTCCCGGATGTCGGCCGCGGCCGGCGGCCGGCGGCTGATCGAGATGGGCGCCCGGCGCACCCACGAGCTCGCCGCGGTCGCCTCCTCGCGGGCGGCGTACGTCGGCGGCTTCGACTCCACCTCGGACCTCGCGGCCGGCTTCCGGTACGGCATCCCGACCGTCGGCACCTCCGCCCACGCCTTCACCCTGCTGCACGACACCGAGCGGGACGCGTTCCGGGCACAGGTCGACTCGCTGGGCAGGGGTACGACGCTGCTCGTCGACACCTACGACGTGGCCGAGGCGGTCCGAACCGCCGTGGAGGTGGCGGGCCCGGAGCTCGGCGCCGTGCGGATCGACTCCGGCGACCTGCTCCTCGTGGCGCACCGGGTGCGCGCGCAGCTCGACGAGCTGGGCGCGACGAACACCAGGATCGTGGTCACCTCGGACCTCGACGAGTACGCCATCGCCTCCCTGGCGGCGGCCCCGGTGGACGCGTACGGGGTGGGGACGCAGCTGGTCACCGGCAGCGGGCACCCGACCTGCTCGATGGTCTACAAGCTGGTCGCCCGCGCCCAGTCGGCGGACCCCAAGGCGCCGCTGACGGCGGTGGCGAAGAAGTCGCTGGGCGGGAAGGCCTCGGTCGGCGGCCGCAAGTGGGCGGCGCGCCGGACCGACGCGGACGGCGTGGCCGAGGCGGAGGTGATCGGCACGGGCCAGGTCCCGCCGCAGCCGGCCGACCGCCTGCTGCTCGTCGAGCTGGTCAAGGGCGGCGAGGTGGTGGCCCGCGAACCGCTGGAGGCGGCCCGGGCGCGGCACATCGCGGCGCGGGCCGGGCTGCCGATGTCGGCGATGCAGCTGTCCCGGGGCGAGCCGGTGCTGCCGACCGAGTACGTGTAGGACGCAGTCGTAACGCCCTGAAATGCCCCCTCCCGAAGGGAGGGGGAAGTCTCTAGGCTCGAAGCCGTTCCCCCCGCCTCCGATCCGACCCGCTAAGGACTCCCCCCATGCACCGCGCATTGATCGTCGTGGACGTTCAGAACGACTTCTGCGAGGGCGGCAGCCTCGCGGTGGCGGGAGGAGCGGACGTCGCCGCCGCCATCACCGACCTGGTCGGAGAGGCGGCTGGCGCCGCGTACCGGCACGTGGTGGCCACCCGCGACCACCACGTCGATCCGGGCGACCACTTCGCCGCGGAGGGCCAGGAGCCGGACTACGTCACCTCCTGGCCGGTGCACTGCGTCGCCGGCACGGAAGGGGTCGGCTTCCACCCCAACTTCGCTCCGGCGGTCGCCAGCGGGGCGATCGAGGCGGTCTTCGACAAGGGCGCCTACGAGGCGGCGTACAGCGGCTTCGAGGGACGCGACGAGAACGGCATGACGCTCGCCGAGTGGCTGCGCGAGCGTCAGGTCGAGGAGGTCGACGTGGTGGGCATCGCGACGGACCACTGCGTGCGGGCGACCGCGCTGGACGCGGCACGGGAGGGCTTCCGCACGCATGTGCTGCTCGACCTCACGGCCGGTGTCGCGAAGGAGACGACGGACCGCGCGCTGGAGGAGCTGCGGAGCGCGGGGGTCGAGCTGACCGGGAAGCCGGTCGTGGCCTGAGTCCGGCCGTGACCGGCCCGTCGCGGGGCGCCCGGCCGCCCGGGCGCCCCGCGACGGCGGCGCCGGTCAGCCGGTCGGCAGGGAACGTATGGGGTGCCACAGCTCCTGGGCCGTGGACCGCCACAGGAGGCCGTCCGGGTGGTGGAGCACCGCCGTGATCTCGTCCGGCGTCGGGGGCTCCGCGTTGCCCCGGAGGTAGACCGCCCGCAGCCCGTGGTTCCGCAGCCTGGTCAGGGCGCGGGCACGGTTCGCCGCGTGGACGAGGAAGCGGACGGTGGCACCGTCGCCCGCCGGGCTCGGCAGCCCGATGGCGACGACCACGCTCCCCCCGGGCAACTTGCAAAAACCTCCACCAGGCATGCCGAAACCACTCCCCCGTACGTTCGCTGTCAATAAGGAATCCGTCAGACGCACCTAAACACGATCGGCCGCCGCCCGCTAGAGGGCGACGGCCGATCACGCTTTGACCTGCGGTTTTACTCTTTACTTCTGGGACGGACCCACCTGGACCGTGATCGTCTGGCCATCCTTCGGCTCCTTGACGACCTGGATCTTGGTGTTGGTGTCAGTTACCTTGACGCCGGCCCGCTCGGTCTCCTGGTACCAGTAGGTACCCCGCCGGTCGTCGAAGACCGGGTTGCCGAGCTGCGAGCCCACCCACGCCGGCACGCCGGCCTTGTGCAGCCGGATCGCGTCGGTGCGGTAGGTGCCGAAGGTCGAGTCGTAGGACTGGACACGGTTGCGCATCAGGGTGCCGTCGGCGTTCTTCAGCGGCGTCGGGTGCGCGTCGACCGGCAGGATCAGGCCCTGGCCCGGGTGGACGGCCGTGTTGTTGTCCTTCTGCGAGGTGTCCCACAGCCAGACGAGCAGACCGTTCTGGTACGGGTAGTGCTCGACCCAGCTCGCCTTGTCGCCGGTGAACCCGAAGTTGTACGGGCCGACCTTCAGGGTCGCGTCGTACGAGACGTACTGGCGGTTCTCCGCGAGGTAGTACTGCTCGTACTCCTTGGTGAAGCCCTTGCCGATCCGCGAGAAGCCCTTGGCCGTCCAGCCGTTGTCGCCGTTCTCGACGTTGTCCGAGAAGACGGCGGCACCGTCGGCGGTCAGCGTGATGGCGTCGGCCGCGAAGCCCTTGCCGCCCGCGCCGCCGTCCGTCTGGTAGCGGAAGCGGAGGTCGAACTTCTTGCCGGCGTAGGCGTCCAGGCCGTACACCAGGTTCTTGTACGCGCCGGAGACGTCGGTCAGCGCCGGGGCGCCGCTCGCGTCGCGCGGCAGCGGCTTGCCGTCGGCGGTGCCGTCCAGCGCCGTCCAGTTGGCGCCGCCGTCCGTCGACACCTCGGTGTAGAGGTAGTCGTAGTCCAGCTCGATGTCGTACCAGCCCTTGAGCTCCAGGGTGGCCTTCGACTTGCCGGTGAGGTCGACGGAGCGGGTCAGGGTGTTCTTGAGGTCGTCACCCATGTCGCTCCACCACTGCGTGGCACCCTCGGCGGGCGCGACGACCTCGGTGGTGACCCGCTTCTTCGGCAGCTCGACGACGAGCGCCTGCGGGTTCTTGGTGTTGTACGCGGCCACGCCCAGCTTGTGGGTGGACTTCGTGGCGCGCTGCTCGTTGCTCACCTTGGTGTAGTCGAGCCAGCCGAGCTGCAGCTTGTCCCACGAGTTCATGTCGCCGGGCAGGTCGCCGATCGAGTCCTTGCCCCGGCCGAGCCAGGAGCCGGAGGACATGAGGGACCAGAAGCCGGTCGAGTTCTCGGCGCCGGCCTTGCCGGAGGTGTCGTACAGGTCGGGGAGACCGAGGTCGTGACCGTACTCGTGGGCGAAGACGCCGAGGCCGCCGTTCTCGGGCTGCATCGTGTAGTCGCCGACCCAGATGCCCGAGGTGCCGATCTGGGTGCCGCCCGACTTGTTGTTCGCCGGTCCGGTCTTGCCCGCGTCCGTGCCGTACGCGTACCAGCGGTGGGCCCACAGGGCGTCGCCGCCCTGGGCGCCGCCGCCCGCCGACTCGTCCTCGCCCGCGTGGACGATCTGGAAGTGGTCGATGTAGCCGTCGGCCTCGTTGAAGTTGCCGTCGGCGTCGAAGTCGTAGCGGTCCCACTGGTCGTACTGCGCCAGGTCGGCCTTGATCTGGGCGTCGGTGCGGCCCTTGGCCTTCTGGTCGGCGGTCCACGCGGTGACACCGTCGCGGACGGCGTCCCAGACGTTGGCGCAGTTGCTGTTGCCGCAGTAGTTCGAGCCGTAGCGGGCCTCGTTGTACTCGACCTTGACCCAGTCGGAGACGCCGCCCTCGACCGAGTACCGGCCGGAGGAGGTCTTCTCGTAGTAGGTCTTCAGGCTCTCCTTGGGCTGGCCGGTCTTCTTGTCCTTGCCGGTGCCGAAGTAGAGGTCCTGGAAGTGCTGCTGGTTGTAGTCCTTCTGCCAGGCCGTCGAGTTGTCCTTCGTACGGTCCGGCTCGGCTATCTGGTTGTGCAGCGGGCCGGGCGTGCCGCCGAACTTCGGCTTCGGCTCGGCCGTGTCGTCGTCGGCGCGGTCGACCAGCGTCGTGCTGTCCACCTTGTCGCCGAACTCGACCAGGATCGTGAAGATCTTGTCGGTCTTCTCCCGGCCCAGCTCGACGTACTTCTTGCTGTCGAGCTTGACGACCTGGGAACCCCCGCGGCGCTCCACCTTGGCGTCGCCGCTCAGCACCTGCTCGAGCGCGGCCTCGCGCTGCTGGGCCTGCTGCTTGCTGAACGGGCCGTCGAGGTCGTGGTCGACCGCGGTCTTCTCCACGTGGTTGCCGGGAGCCGGGTCCTGACGCTCGATGCCCGCCGGCGCGCCCGGGCCCTTGTCGTCGGCCCATGCGGTGGTGAAGGTCGAGGCGGTGGCGGCGGTGGCCGCGAGCGCCACGACGACTGCGGACGCCTTGAGCGCCCGTCGTCTGTTGGTCACTTGATGTAGTCCTCCCCGGCGCCCCGATGCCACGGACCGGAGGTGGGGTGATGTCCGCGGGCGGGGTGCGCGTCACAAGTGACGACATTCGACCGGAGTTACGCGAGAAAAGACAGACCTTGACTTGCACATACCAACTGCACTATGCAGGAGCGGTCTTCCGGTATGCGGACATCCAGCAGGCGCATCGCGACGGGAGGTTGGCGAATCGATGACTCCATGCGCCCCTTGTGCACCCGCACCGTGGGTGAGGTCACGCTTACCACCGGTTCCGCTCGGGCATGGACCCTCGTAGAGTCGCTCGGGTGTGTGCCCACCCGGCGCCAGTCAGGGAGTGCGACCCGCCGATGCCTCGAGGGACGGTACCCGTCATGCCGCGTCCGAACGCCGCACAGATCGCCTACGGTTCGGCGACCGTCGTCTTCTCCACCGTCGCCCTGCTGCTGCTCTCCCGTACGACCGGCACCCTGGGGATCGTCGTCGTCTGCGCCGCCGGACTCCTCCTCGGACTGGTCGTGGCGACGACGCTGCCGGCGCACCGGCGGTCCCGGCCGGCCGCGGCGCCGCTCCCCCGGAACGACGAGATCCGGGTTCCGCCCGTCCGCGTGGGTGCGGGGGCCGATACCCGGATCGGGTCGTGAGCCGCTGACTCCTCGGTCTCCGGTTCCTCGGTCTACCGGGCCACGGAGACCTCCACGGTCTTCGCCGCCTTGTCGTGAAGGCCCTGCTTGTAGGGCTTGTCCACGAGGATCAGGATCAGGATCAGCAGCGGCCACAGGCAGGCGCAGCAGATCAGCGCGGGCAGCCACAGCACGACGGCGCGGATGAGCGAGGCGTTCATCGGCGGTGTGGAGCCGTCGTTGAGCATCGCGACCCGCAGCTTCAGCCACTTCTTGCCGAGGGTCTGGCCGTTCCTGGCCGTCATCACCGTGTCGTAGGCGACGTACGCGACGATGGTGATGAGCTGGAAGACCAGCTGCGCCCCGCCGTTGAAGCTGTTGACGGTGTCGCCGAAGTCGGCGTCGTTGTCCGTCGCGCGCTGGTAGACGTCGAACGGGATGCCGATGAGCGCGAGCGGCACGGCGATGATCAGCCAGTCGATCAGGCGGGCGAGGATGCGCCGGCCGGAATCGGCGAGCGGCGGCATCCCGGCGAGCGGATCCGCACCGCCGTAGCCCCCGCCGAACCCGCCGCCGTAGGGCGGTGGAGGCGGCGGCGTACTGCCGTACGGCGATCCCGGAGGCGGGCCACCGGGGGGCGGGCTGCCGGGGGGCGGCCCTCCCGGCGGCGGACCGTCCGGGGGCTGACCGCCGTAGGGGGACCCCGCCGACGGCGGCGTGGGGTCCTGCGGCTTCTTGCGGAACGGATCGTCCTCGGGCGGCTGTCCGGGCGTCGGCTGGTCGTTGCTCATGGGGGCAGTGCACCCCGCGCGAGGGCGCCCCGCAACGCTTCGCCGCCCGTACGGGGGACCGCCGTACGGGTCCTGATCGGCCGTCCGACCGGACCCGCCGCCGGGCCGCGCCGATTCGGTCCCGGTTCGGTTCGGTCGGTTCGGTACGCCGTCGGTCACCGGCGGCTCGGTGCCGCCGCCGGGTCGGTCCCGGTCGTCTGCCGGAGGGCCCGTCGGTCAGCCGGCGACGAAGGTGTGGGCCGTCTTGTCGTGCCAGCACTGCCGCCACGGACGGTCGAAGAGGCACCAGAGCACGTTGAGGACACCGACCGCGAGCAGCCCGAGGAGGCTGTACACGAGCCAGCGGCGCAGGGACGCGCCGAAGGTCGGCGGCTCGTGCGCCTCGATGTCCCGGACCTGGAGCCCGCACAGCTTCTTGCCGAGCGTGCGGCCCCACTTGGCGGTGGGCACCGCCTCGTACAGCAGGCCGAGGACGAGCAGGACGGCCAGCGCGATCCCGAAGTAGAGGGAGGTCGTGCCGTCGAGGAGCCACACCTGGACGGTGACTCCGGACTGCTTGGCCGCCTCGATCTTGGCGTCGATGTGGTCGAGCGCCTTGACGACGAAGGGGAACGACGCCGCCCCGGTGAGCGCACCGAGCACGACGGTGTCGACGAGCCGGGCGGCGAGCCGCTTGCCGAGTCCGGCCGGGCGGGCGGCGGCCTGGGCGCGGGCGGCCTTGAGGAAGGGGTCCTCGACGGGTGGCTTCCAGGGCACGACGGGCTGTCCGGCCTCGGCCGTCCCTCCGGTCCCCGGCTGGGCCAGCTGGTGGACCTGCTGCGGCCAGGAAGGGGCGCCGCCGCCGGGGCCGGTCGTGACCGGGGCGGAGCCGGCCGCCGGAGCCGTCCCGGACCGGCCCGGGAGGCGGCCCTGCGCGGGGGTCTGCGGACCCGCGGCCGCGGAGGAGGCGTTCGGCCCCTGGGGGCTCTGCTGGGCGGGCGCCGTCCGCGGCCCCTGCTGGACCGGTGCTCCCGTCCCGCTCCGCGGACCCTGCGGTGCGTCCTGATGTCCCGGCCTGCCCTGCGGCGCCTGGGCGCCGCCTCCCTGCTCCTCCCGCGCGGGCGCGTCGGTCCGGTCGGCCGCCGGGGCCTGCGCCCGCGCCGTCGGCTGGGGCTGTGCGGGGGACGGTGCCGGGGACTGCGCCTGCGGCGGGAACGCGCGGATCGTCATCGTGCCCTCGGCGCCCGGCCGCTGCCGGTCCGTCGCCTGCTGGGGCCTGCGCACGCCCGGCAGGGCGCCCCCCGTCGGGTCGGCGGACGCCGGCGTGACGGGCATGCCGCCGAGCCTGGCCGGGGACGCGGACACGCGGGGGTCCTGCACGGCGGCCGGAGGTGTGGACTCCGCGTCCGGCGCGCCCCACGAGACCTTCTGGTCGCGGTCGCCGCCGAAGCCCGTCTGCCGGGAGACGTCCGCGTGCCACGCCGACGCCGGCTCGGGGTCGGGACGGGTCTCGACGACCGGGTCCTCGTCGAGGAAGACCGGCCCGGTCTCCTCCACGGCGGGCACCGGCACCGGCGCGGGCGCCGTGTTCGGGACGAGGGCCGGGCCCGGGGGCATCGTCCCGGCGGACGGCCCGGGCAGGGCCTCGCCCTCACGAGGCGCGGGACGGCTCGTCCCGGGCACCCAGGCGCCCCCGTTCCAGTACCGGATGTATCCGGGAATGGACGGGTCCGGGTAGTACCCGGCCTGCGGTACCTCCCCGCCGGCTCCAGGAGGAGTAGCCACTGCCCCGACTCCGTTCCGTCACAACGCTTCCACGACCATCGGGCGCGCGGCCCAAGGAGGACAGTAACGAAGAACGCGGCCCCGGGAAGACGGAGGCCGGGAGAAAACCCGCCTTCGAGCGACATCCCCACAAACTCGCCACTCACCGTCACCCTCAGGCCGAGGCTCGCCCGTCGGACGGATGTTCTCCCCTGACCCGTCACCGATCGTGACGACGGGCCGATTCCCCCGACTTCCCGAAAAAAGCTCGCCGAAGTCGCGTCATACCTCGCCCCGGCCGCGCTCTTCCTCGGTGCGGGCCCGTCCGGGCCGCGTACACGAGAGGGAGCAAGGCCATGCGGAACACCGAGAACACCGTCGTCGAGCGCGAGCTGGAGCTGAAGCTGGTGCTCTCCCCCGAGCGCGCCGTCCCCGTCCCCGCCCGGCTCGTCTACCGCACCGACGACCCGTACGCCGTCCACGTCACCTTCCACATCGGGTCGGACCACCCGGTCGACTGGACGTTCGCCCGGGAGCTTCTCGTCGAGGGCGTCTTCCGGCCGTGCGGCCACGGGGACGTCCGTGTCTGGCCCACGAAGGTGGAGGGGCGCGAGGTCGTGCTGATGGCGCTCTCCTCCCCCGACGGCGACGCGCTGCTCGAAGCGCCCTCCGGGCAGGTGTGCGCCTGGCTTGAGCGGACCCTGCGCACCGTCCCGTCCGGCACCGAGGCCGAGCGGCTGGGAATCGACGACGGCATCGACGCGCTCCTCGCGACGACCGCCGTCCGTGACGAGGTGTGGCTGCGCGACCCCTCGCCGTCCCTCGGCGGGGAGACCACCCGGCCGAGGGACGAGCCGCAGGACGGTGAGGGGTGAGGCCGGTGACGGAACTCAGAACAGCTTGCCGGGGTTGAGCAGGTTCAGCGGGTCGAAGGTGCGCTTGATGCCCCGCTGGAGTTCGAGGCCGACCGGCCCCAGCTCGCGGGCCAGCCACTCCTTCTTCAGCACGCCCACGCCGTGTTCGCCGGTGATCGTGCCGCCCAGTTCCAGACCGAGGGCCATGATCTCGTCGAAGGACTCCCGCGCCCGCCGGGACTCGTCCTCGTCGGCGTGGTCGAAGCAGACCACCGGGTGCGTGTTGCCGTCGCCGGCGTGGGCGCAGACGCCGATGGTCAGGTCGTACTTCGCGGCGATGGCGGCGGTGCCGTCGAGCATCGCGGCGAGCTTCGTCCGCGGTACGCACACGTCGTCGATCATCGTCGCCGGCTTGACCGTCTCCAGGGCGGTCAGCGACAGCCGGCGTGCCTGCAGCAGCAGTTCGGACTCGGCGGCGTCCTCGGCGGGGACGACCTCGGTCGCCCCCGCGGCCGTGCACAGCTCGCCGACCGCGGCGAGATCGGCGACCGGGTCGGGGGTGTCGAAGGCGCACAGGAGCAGCGCCTCGGTCGTGTCGGGGAGCCCCATCCGCGCCAGCCGGTTGACCGCCTGGACGGTGGTGCGGTCCATGAGTTCCAGCAGCGAGGGGGTGTGGCCGCGCTCCATGATGGAGCAGACGGCCTCGCAGGCGGCGGCCGCGGAGGGGAACTCGGCGGCGAGGGCGAGCTGGCGCGGTGGCTGGGGCCGGAGCGAGAGCACCGCTTTGACGACGATGCCGAGGCTGCCTTCCGAGCCGACGAAGAGCCTGGTCAGGTCGTATCCCGCGACGCCCTTGGCGGTGCGGCGGCCGGTGGTCAGGAGCCGGCCGTCGGCGAGGACGACGTCGAGACCGAGGACGTACTCCGTCGTCACCCCGTACTTCACACAGCACAGGCCGCCGGACGCGGTGCCGATGTTCCCTCCGATGGTGCACATCTCCCAGCTGGAGGGGTCCGGCGGGTAGTACAGGCCGTGTTCGTTGACGGCCCGGGACAGCACGGCGTTGATCACCCCCGGTTCGACCACGGCGACCCGGTCGACGGGGTTGATCTCCAGGATGCGGTCCATCCTGACCAGGGAGAGCACGATGCAGCCCTCGGAGGCGTTGGCGGCGCCGGACAGGCCGCTGCGCGCGCCCTGGGGGACGACGGGGACGCGCAGTTCGGTCGCGGTGCGCATCACGTACTGCACCTCCTCGACCGTGCGGGGCAGCACGACGGCGGCCGGGGTGCCGGCCTCGCAGAAGCTCGCCATGTCGTGGGCGTAGGAGGCGGTGACGTCCCGGTCGGTGATCAGCGCCTCGGCGGGCAGGCCCGCCCGCAGTCGTTCCTGGAGCCGCGTCAGAAGATCGTCCATACGTCCAGCGTGGCACCCGGGGCCATCGGTGTGAACCCGCCGGACGTTCGCCTTCCCGGAGCGGAGTGGGCGCTTCGTGTGCTCTTCGTACTGGCGCACAGTGGCGCCATGAAGACGGAGAACGTGTCCCGGACGGTCCTCGCGGCCGGGGTTGCGGCGGTGATCGCGGCGACGGCGCTGCTGTACGCCCCCCAGTTCGCGCCCGGCCTGTTCGACGACCGCCCGCAGGCCCCCGGGCCGGCCGCGCGGGCGAGGCTCGCGGCGGACGCGGGCGCCCCCGCGTCGCTGCCGGATCTCGCCGCGCTGATCGGCGACCGGGAGAAGTGGCTGACGAGGCATCCCGGTGACGAGGCGTCGTGGGCGGTGCTGGGAGCGGCGTACACGGAGCGGGGTGTGCGGCTGGGCGACGCCTCGTCCTACGCTCCGGCGGAGCGGGCGCTGCGGCGCTCGCTCGCGGTGGTGCCGGCCGAGCGGGGCAACGTCGACGCCCAGTTGGGACTCGGGGCCCTGGCCAACGCGCGCGGTGACTGGAAGTCGGCGCGGACGTGGGCGGAGCGGGTCCGCACGGCGAACCCGAAGCGGTGGTCGACGTACCCGGTGCTGATCGACGCGTACAACGGGCTCGGGGACTACGCCTCCGCGCGGAAGGCGATGAGCACGCTGGAGGAGCTGCACACGGGCGCGGCGGTCAGCGCGCGGGCGGCCCTGACGTACCGCGACCGCGGCTGGCGCGAGGACGCCTCGGCGGCGGCGCTCGACGCGGTGGGGCTCGCGGAGACCGCCACGGAGAAGGCGGTCGGGCTCGCGCGCCTCGGGGACCTGGCCTGGGAGCGGGGCGAGCGGGAGGAGGCGGTGGCGCAGTACGGGGCGGCGCTGGGTCTCGTACCGGACCACGGTCCGTCGCTGGCCGGTCGGGCGCGGGCGCTGGCGGCGCTGGGCCGTACGGACGAGGCGGCCCGTGACTACCGTGCGGCGCTGGCTCACCGGCCGGCGCCGGAGTACGCCCTGGAGGCGGGCGAGTTCTTCGAGTCGCTGGGGATGCACGAGGACGCGCAGGCGCGGTACGACCTGCTGCGGACCCGGGTGTGGGCGAACCGGTCGGACGCGGAGGTGGCCCTCGGGCTGTTCGAGGCGGACCACGGCGACCCGGTGACGGCGGTACGCCGGCTGAAGGCGGAGTGGGCCCGCGGACACCGGTCGGTGCGGGTGGCGGACGCGCTGGGGTGGGCGCTGTACCGGGCCGGGGAGCCGAAGGAGGCGCTGGAGTACGCGAAGCGGGCGACGGACGAGGGGCTGCGGAGCGCGCTGTTCTCGTACCACCGGGGCGAGATCGAGCGGGCGGTGGCGGAGGACGGCCCGGCCAGGCGCCACCTGGCGGAGGCGCTGCGGATCAATCCGTGGTTCTCGCCGCTGCTCGCGGTGAAGGCGCAGGAGGCGGTGGCGAAGCTGGGCGAGCCCTCGGACGAACCGCCCGGGGAGCTGCGCCCGGTCACCCCGCGGACGGAGGAACCCGCGCGGGAACAGGCCGCGGGGCAGGGGCAGGGGGCCAGGCAGGGGCAGGGAACCGCGCAGGGGGAGGTCACCGCGCGGGGGCAGGCGACAGGGCAGGGGCAGACCACCGCGCGGGGGCAGGCGACGGTGCCCGCTCCGAGGGCGTAGCCCGGGGCGCGTGATCGGGCGGACAGGGGTGTGGCCCCACGGCTCGTGCCGTGGGGCCACACCTACGCGCGGGGGCGTACCGGCGCGATGGTCCGGAGACGTCCTACAGGTTGCCGCGCTTCTCCTGCTCGCGCTCGATCGCCTCGAAGAGGGCCTTGAAGTTGCCCTTGCCGAAGCCCATGGAGCCGTGACGCTCGATCATCTCGAAGAAGACGGTCGGCTTGTCCTGCACCGGCTTGGTGAAGATCTGCAGCAGGTAGCCGTCCTCGTCACGGTCGACCAGGATCTTCAGCTCACGGAGGGTCTCGACGGGCACGCGGGTCTCGCCGGCCCACTCGCCGAGGGTGTCGTAGTAGGAGTCGGGGGTGTCGAGGAACTGGACGCCCGCCGCGCGCATGGAGCGGACGGTCGCGACGATGTCGTTGGTGGCCAGGGCGATGTGCTGGACGCCCGCGCCGCCGTAGAACTCCAGGTACTCGTCGATCTGCGACTTCTTCTTCGCGATCGCCGGCTCGTTGATCGGGAACTTCACCTTGAGGGTGCCGTCCGCGACGACCTTGGACATCAGCGCCGAGTACTCGGTCGCGATGTCGTCGCCCACGAACTCCTTCATGTTCGTGAAGCCCATGACCTTGTTGTAGAACGCCACCCACTCGTTCATCTTGCCGAGCTCGACGTTGCCGACGCAGTGGTCGATGGCCTGGAAGGTGCGCTTGGCCGGCGGCTCGACGATCGGGGCGGCGGCGACGAAGCCCGGCAGGTAGGGGCCGTCGTAGCCGGAGCGCTCGACGAGGGTGTGGCGGGTCTGGCCGTACGTCTTGATGGCGGCGAGGACGACGGTGCCGTTCTCGTCCTTCACCTCGTACGGCTCGGTGATGCCGGTGGCGCCGTGCTCGACGGCGTAGGCGTACGCGGCGCGCGCGTCGGGCACCTCGATCGCCAGGTCGACGACGCCGTCGCCGTGCGCGGCGACGTGGTCGGCGAGGAAGCGCCCCCACTCGGTGGAGGCCTTGATGACGGAGGTGAACACGAAGCGGGCGGCGCCGTTCGTCAGGACGTAGCTGGCGGTCTCGCGGCTGCCGTTCTCCGGTCCGGAGTAGGCGACCAGCTTCATGCCGAAGGCCGTGGAGTAGTAGTGCGCGGCCTGCTTGGCGTTGCCGACGGCGAAGACGACCGCGTCCATTCCCTTCACGGGGAAGGGGTCGGCCTGCCGCGCCGTGGAGGGGGTGTGCTGGATGGTCTCAGTCATGGGGGCAGAGTCCCGCCGATCGGCAAGCTGCGCAATAGTTCGCCTGGGGACTGGGCAATCTGACCAGCCAGACGCCAGTATGGGCGGACTACTTGTACAGGATGACCACCGGGAGGCCGCCGTGGCGATCGATCATCTGGACGGACGTCTGATCGTGCTTCTGGCGAGGGAGCCGCGCATCGGGGTCCTGGAGGCCTCCCGGCGCCTGGGCGTGGCGCGTGGCACGGTCCAGGCGCGGCTCGACCGCCTGCAGGCGAACGGGGTCATCCGCGGTTTCGGGCCGCAGGTCGAGCCGGCCGCCCTCGGCTATCCCGTGACGGCGTTCGCGACGCTGGAGATCAAGCAGGGCCAGGGAAGCGACGTCCGCGCGCACCTGGCGACCGTCCCCGAGGTGCTCGAACTCCACACGACCACCGGCCACGGCGACATGCTCTGCCGCCTGGTCGCCCGCTCCAACGCGGACCTCCAGCGCGTGATCGACCGGGTCGTCGGTTTCGAGGGCATCGTCCGGGCCTCCACGGCGATCGTGATGGAGAACCCCGTGCCGCTGCGGATCATCCCGCTGGTGGAGCAGGCGGCGGAGGACGCCGGCTGAGAGGGGGACGCCGTGGCGACCGAGCGGTGACAAAGAAGTGATTGCAAAGAAACCCTTGCACACATCTCTTTGCAACCCTAGGCTCGTCCCATGTCCGCACCCGAGGAACGCGTCAGCCGTACGCTCGATCCGCGCTCACTGCGCGGACTCGCCCACCCCCTCCGCATCCAGCTGCTGCGCGCCCTGCGCCACAACGGGCCCGCCACCGCCTCCCAACTCGCCGAGCGGCTCGGCGAGTCCAGCGGAGCGACCAGCTACCACCTGCGCCAACTCGCCGCGCACGGCTTCGTGGAGGACGACCCGTCCCGGGGCAAGGGCCGGGAACGGTGGTGGAAGGCGGCCCAGCAGGGCACCTCCGTCGACGCGTCTCTGCACCAGGACGCGAACCCCGAGGTCCGGGGCGCCATGGAGGTCTACCTCCACGAGATCGCGACCATCCACACCCAGGAGCTGAACACCTGGCTCGGCACCCGCCACGACTGGGACGCGGCGTGGGCCGGCGCCAGCGACATGAGCGACTTCACCCTGCGCCTGCCGCCCGGGCGACTCCAGGAGCTGAACGCCAGGATCCACGCCCTGATCGACGAGTACCACCAGAGCTCCGTCGCCGACGCGCCGGGCGCCGCCCGCGTACGCATGCACCTGCACGCGTTCCCCCAAGGCGAGTACTGACGGAAGGGACCCCGAAGACGCCATGCACACCGACATCCATCTGGAGCTCCACCGCCTGCGCTCCGCCGAACTCCGCGGAGCCGTAGCCCACTTCGTGCCGCGCACCCCGCTCCGTACCCGACTGGGCTGGAACCTCGTCGCGTTAGGGCTGCGCCTGGCCGTCCCCGCCACCGCCCGACCACGGCCGCGCGCCGTATGAGTGCGTCGGGAGGACGGGCTCCCCTGGCCACCGTCCTGGCCGCCAACGCCGTCTCGATCACGGGCAACGCGCTCACCCTCATCGGCGTCCCCTGGTTCGCGCTGGACACCACGGGCAGCCCCGGCAAAGCCGGCCTCGTCGCCTTCTGCGCGGCCGCCCCCGTCGTCGTGTCCGCGATCATCGGCGGCCCGGTGATCGACCGCATCGGGCGCCGCCGGATCAGCGTCGTCTCCGACCTCGTCTGCGCGTTCGCGCTGGCCGCGATCCCGCTCCTGCACCGCGCCGGCCTGCTGGATTTCTGGATGCTGTGCGCGCTGATGGCCGTGACCGGCCTCTTCCACGCGCCCGGCGAGACCGCCCGCCACGTCCTGGTCCCCGACCTGGCCCGCGGCGCGGGAACCCCCCTCCCCCGCGCCGCCAGTCTCTACGACGCCGTCTCGCGGGGCGCCCGGATGTCCGGCGCCGCACTCGCCGGTGTCCTCGTCGCCGTCATCGGCGCGGATGCCGTCCTGCTCCTGGACGCCGCCACCTTCGGGCTCTCCGCCCTGCTCGTGCTCGTCGGCCTGCGGAACGTGCCGTCCGCCGCGCCCCGCCCCGACCCGGCCCCCTTCTCCCTGTCCGGCTACCGCGCCGACCTGCGCGAGGGGTACGGCTTCGTGCTCCGCTCCCGGCTGCTGCTCGGCGTCGTCCTGATGGTGATGACGACCAACGGCCTCGCCCAGGGCTGGAGTGCGATCCTGCTGCCCGTCCACGCCCGGGAGAACCTCGGCGGCTCCGCCGCCCTCGGTCTGCTCGTCGCCGTCTTCGGCGGCTGCGCGCTCCTCGCGGCGCTGCTGTACGGGGCGGTCGGCCATCGCTTCCCGCGCCGGGCCCTCTTCACTGCCGGGTTCCTGCTGTGCGGGGCCCCGCCCTGCGTGGCGGCCGCGCTCACCGACACCACGCTTCCGCTGCTCGTCACGATGGCGGCGGGCGGCCTGGGCGCCGGCCTTCTCAACCCGATCCTGGCCACCGTCGTGTACGAACGCGTCCCCGACGAGCTGCGCAGCCGGGTCTCCGGCGTGACGACGGCCGGGGTGCTCCTGACGACCCCGCTGGGTGGCCTCGCCGCCGGACAGCTGATCGAAGGAGCCGGACTGACGGCGGCGCTGCTCGCGTTCGGCGCTGTCTACTTCCTGGCCACGCTCGCCCCGGCGGTGTTTCCCTGCTGGCGCGAGATGGACTCCGTCCCCCCGCGCGTCAGCAGCTCGGAACCCTCGACTCCTGCCCCTGCTCCAGCGCCCGGAGCGAGGACACCGCGTCGCTGAGCGTGGAGACCGGGATCAGCCGCATCCCCTCCGGCAGCTCCGCCTGCGCGTCGGAGCACTCGGCCTTCGGGACGAGGAAGACGCTCGCCCCGTCCCGGCCGGCCGCCTGGGTCTTCAGCGAGACGCCGCCGACCGCGCCCACGGTGCCGTCCGGCCGGATCGTTCCCGTACCGGCGATGGTCCGGCCGCCGGTGAGGTCCCCTCCGGCCCCGTCGCCGTCGAGCTTGTCGACGATCCCGAGCGAGAAGAGGAAACCGGCGCTCGGCCCGCCGATGTCGGCGAGGTGGAGGGTGACCTTGACGTCCTTGGGGTTCAGGTCGAGATGGCCGAGCGCGGCGAGGACGGCGGCGTCCTGGGACTGCTTCATCTCTCCCAGGTTGTGCTTCGCGACCTCGGCGTCGGACTTGCCCGGGGGGTAGACCGAGGCACGCGGCAGGACGGCCCGGTCGGTACGGAACCAGGCGTCGGCGACGGTCGCGAAGTCGTTGTCCACGCTCGGGCCGGTGGCCACGATGGTGGTCATCAGCAGCTTCCCCTCGGTCTCGCGGACGGGAGCGCCGGTGACGGTGATGACCTCACGCCCCTTGTCCCGGCCGAGCACGTCGGCGGTGGAGCCGGGCTGCGCGATGGCGAACGGCAGCGGCGCGAGTCCGGCGACGGCGAAGAGCGCGGCGACGGGCAGAGCGCTGAGCGCGAGGGCACGGTTGCGCGTGAGACGGGAGAGCACGGACCCAATCTACTGGGCGGCCGGCTCCCGGCCGGAGCGGAGGCCTCCGCACGGACGGTCCGGCCGGAGGACGTCCGCACCCGGTGGCGGGCGCCCCTCCCGGTCCACGGCGACGCCGGTCCGCCGGCCGCGCCGAGCGCCCGGACGGCGACGATGCCGCCGACCGGACGACGCTGCTGCCGAAACACGCCCTCGGGAGTGTCCGGAAGGTCCCGCCCGGGCTGCGCCGCCCTCAGCGCAGCGCGTCGGCGACCTCGCGGGCCGCGTCCACCACCCGGGGGCCCACCCGCTCCGGTACCGCGTCGGCGAGCATCACGACGCCGACGCTGCCCTCTATCCCGGTGATCCCGACCAGCGGGGCGGCCGCGCCGCTGGCGCCGGCCTCCAGTTCGCCGTGGGTGAGGGTGAAGCCGGGCTCGATCAGGCTGCCCTGGCGGGCCGCCAGGATCGCGCGGCCGGCCGCCCCCCGGTCCAGCGGGTGGCGGAAGCCGGCCCGGTAGGCCACGTGGTAGTCGGTCCAGGTCGGTTCGACGACGGCGACCGCCAGCGCCTCCGCCCCGTCGACCAGGGTGAGGTGGGCCGTCGCCCCTATGTCCTCGGCGAGCGAGCGCAGCGCGGGCAGCGCCGCCTCGCGCACCAGCGGATGGACCTGGCGGCCCAGCCGGAGCACACCGAGCCCGACCCGGGCGCGGCCGCCCAGGTCGCGGCGGACGAGGGCGTGCTGTTCGAGTGTGGCGAGCAGACGGTAGACGACGGTCCTGTTGACACCGAGTTTGTTGGACAACTCGGTGACCGTCAGACCGTGATCGGTGTCGGCGAGCAGTTTGAGGACTCGAAGTCCCCGGTCGAGCGTCTGGGAGGTCTCCGCGGTCACGACGCCCTCTCCTTCGGAGTGATCGGAGTGAGTGACGGCGGTCCCTCTACGGAAGCTGCGACACCGGTCCCGTCGGCGACGCACGTCAGAGGCCGCCGGCAGGCCATGCGCACCGGCTGCGCTCCGCGGCGGCGCTGCCACGGGGCGTTCATTGCGGGGACAGTAGCGAGCCACTCCGCTCAGCGGAAGACCTCGTCCAGAATCCGGGCGCGAGCGACCGGATACAGACGGTTCGAGGCGTAAGTCGGCCGGTCACAGTACTTCGGCGGACAAGATCGGCTTTGTCGGCCCGCTCGTGCGAGGGGCGGGACCCCCTGGCGCGAAGGGCCCGTACGCGGTTCGAGCAGAGGGGCACGACACCCCTGAGCCCGAAGGGCCCGTACGCGGTTCGCGTACGGGCCCTTCGCCGGGTCCGGGTGGCGGCTTCGGTGTCCGGTCCCCGCGCCCGGCCGGTACGCCGCCGGTCACCCCCGCGTCAGCGCATCCGGGTGGCCCACTCCTGCACCTTCTTGATCCGTTCCCGGATCTGTCCGGCGGTCGCCTCGGCGCTCGGCGGCCCGCCGCACACCCGCCGCAGCTCGGTGTGGATGACGCCGTGGGGCTTGCCGCTCTGATGGACGTACGCCCCGACCATCGTGTTGAGCTGCTTGCGCAGTTCGAGCAGTTCCTTGTGCGAAACGACGGGGCGCCGCTCAGCCGGGAGCTCCAGCAGGTCCGCCTCGGAGTCCGGCCTCTTGCGGCTGTGGGCGATCTGCCGCGCCTGGCGCTTCTGGAGGAGGAGCTGCACCTGGTCGGGTTCGAGGAGGCCCGGGATACCGAGGTAGTCCTGCTCCTCCTCGCTGCCGGGGTGGGCCTGCATGCCGAACTCGGCACCGTCGTAGAGCACGCGGTCGAAGACGGCGTCGGACTCCAGCGCCTCGAACGGCAGCATGTCCTGCTCGCCGGTGTCCTCGTCCTGCTGCCTCTCGGCCTCCGCCATCTCCTTCTCGGACTCGGCGTACGGGTCCTCCTCGCCGTTCTTCTTCGGCTTGTCGAGGACGTGGTCGCGCTCGACCTCCATCTCGTTGGCGAAGCCGAGGAGGTTGGGGATGGTGGGAAGGAACACGGAGGCGGTCTCGCCGCGCCTGCGCGAACGTACGAAACGTCCCACGGCCTGCGCGAAGAAGAGCGGGGTCGAGATCGTCGTCGCGTACACGCCCACGGCGAGGCGGGGCACGTCGACTCCTTCGGACACCATGCGGACGGCGACCATCCAGCGGTCGTCGTTCTCGCTGAACTCGTCGATGCGCTTGGAGGCGGCGGCCTCGTCGGAGAGGACGACGGTCGCCTTGGTGCCGGTGATCTCGCGGATCAGCTTGGCGTAGGCGCGGGCGGAGTCCTGGTCGGAGGCGATGACGAGCCCGCCGGCGTCCGGGATGCCCTTCCTGACCTCGGTGAGGCGCTGGTCGGCGGCGCGCAGGACGTTCGGCATCCAGTCGCCGCGCGGGTCCAGGGCGGTGCGCCAGGCCTGCGAGATGGCGTCCTTCGTCATGGGCTCGCCGAGGCGGGCGGCGATCTCGTCGCCGGCCTTGGTGCGCCAGCGCATGTTGCCGCTGTAGCTGAGGAAGATGACGGGACGCACGACGCCGTCGCCGAGGGCGTTGCCGTAGCCGTACGTGTAGTCCGCCGACGAACGGCGGATCCCGTCGTTCCCCTCCTCGTACGTGACGAAGGGGATCGGGTTCGTGTCGGAGCGGAAGGGCGTACCGGTCAGCGCGAGCCGGCGGGTGGCCGGGTCGAATGCCTCCAGGCACGCCTCGCCCCAGGACTTGGAGTCACCGGCGTGGTGGATCTCGTCGAGGATGACCAGGGTCTTGCGCTGCTCGCACCGGTTGCGGTGGAGCATCGGCCGGACGCCGACACCGGCGTACGTGATGGCGACGCCCTGGTACTCCTTGCTGAGCGGCCCGGCGCTGTAGTCGGGATCGAGCTTGATCCCTATGCGCGCGGCGGCGGCGGCCCACTGCTTCTTCAGGTGCTCGGTGGGCGCGACGACCGTCACCTGCTGGACGACATGGTGGTGCAGCAGCCAGGAGGCGAGGGTCAGCGCGAAGGTGGTCTTGCCGGCGCCGGGCGTCGCGACCGCGAGGAAGTCGCGGGGCTGGTCCTGGATGTACTTCTCCATGGCCCCCTGCTGCCAGGCTCGCAGCTTGTTGGCGGTGCCCCAGGGGGCGCGGCCGGGAAAGGCGGGAGAGAGGTGGTGGGAGGAGGTGGCGGTGGTAGTCACGGTCTCCGGTTCGACGCTCGTCCAGATATGACAACCGGGCCACCCTACCGGCGGCCCGCCCGGAACCACGTACGAACGCCCCGGGGTCGCGCCGGGTGCGACTCAGCTCACGTCTCCTCGCGGAGGGCCCGCGGACGGCTCGCGCTCAGGGTCGCGTCCTCGCGGTCGCCGGTGGCCACCTCGATGACCGGCTCGTACGCCTCGTCCTGGTCCGGATCCCGTACGGCGATCCGCCGGCCGGCGCAGGCGCGCTCCGCCAGGTGTGAGGCTCATGGGGCCACCGTCGTACCCGATCCCGATCCCGATCCCGCTCCCAGCCGGGTGGCGACCCACGCCCCCACCAGCGCCACCCCCGCCATCGGCAGGAACACCGCCGCGAAGGCCGTCGGGTGGGCCGTCGAGGCCGAGGCGGCCGCGTGGCCCACCGCTCCCCCGCCCAGGGCCGCGAAGGCCGCGCCGCCCGCCGCCAGGAGGAGGACGTTCGACAGGGCGTCCGAGATCTGCAGGGCCGCCGAGTTCGCGCCGGCCTCCTCGGGGGCGGAGAGCTTCAGGAGCAGCACGCTCGTCGAGGCGATCACCAGCCCCATGCCCAGGCAGCCGAACCCCCACGCCACCGCGACCACCCACACCGGCACCGAGGCGATCAGGACGCTCGGCGCGGTCGCGATGGCCGCCGCGACCAGCAGCATGCCGACGACGACGAGCCGCTGCCGGTACGGCTCCGTCCACGGCCGGGACTGGAGGTAGGAACCGAACGCCCAGGTCGCGCCGCCGACCGCGAGCGAGAGGCCGGCCAGCGTGGGGCTGAGGCCGCGTTGCGTGACCAGCATCAGCGGGACGAAGGACTCCGCCGCGATGAAGGACCCGGCCGCGACGCCCCGGAGCAGGACGACGGAGGGAAGGCCCCGCGCGGCCCGGTACGTACCGCGCGGCAGGAGACCGCGCGCGGACGGCACGAGGAGCGCGGTCCCGGCCGCCGCGGGCAGCAGGGAGAGCCAGCGCAGGTCCTGCCCGGCGTACTGCAGGAGCCCCGCGCCGACCGCGATGCCCAGCGCGAGCCGGATGCGCCGCCGGTCGTACGGCGGCAGCGGCGCGGCGGGGTCGGCGGGCCCGGAGGCGGTGCGGCGGATCGCGGGGAGCGCGAGGGCGAGCGGGAAGACGACGAGTGCCGGGATCCCGAGGAAGACCCAGCGCCACCCGAGGTGCTCGGTGACGGTACCGGAGGCCAGCGGCCCGACGACCGAGGGCACCACCCAGCCGGCCGCGAAGGCGGCCATGATCGCGGGCCGCAGCTGTTCCGTGTACGCCCGGCTGACGACGACGTACAGCGCCACGATGACCAGTCCGCCGCCGAAGCCCTGGACGGCGCGGCCGAGGACGAACAGCCACATCGTGCCCGCGGTGCCGGAGAGCAGGAGCCCGGTGGCGAAGGACGCGATGCCGGCGGTCAGCGGGGTGAGCGGCCCGGCCCGGTCGGACCACTGCCCGGACAGGACCATCGCGAAGAGGCTGGTGGTGAAGTAGGCGGAGAAGGCGAAGGCGTAGAGGGGGATGCCGTGCAGCTCACGCGCGGCGACGGGCATGGCGGTGCCGACGGCGGTCGCCTCGAAGGCGATGAGGACGACGACGGAGACGATGCCGACGCTGAGCGCCCGGTGGGCCCGGTCGAGGACGGAGGGCTCGGGACCTCCGATGGGACGGTGACCCGCGGCGTCGGCGGCTGAGGCGACGCCGGGGTCGGCGTCTCGGGGTTCCAGGGCACTCATGCCCCTCAGAGTAAGGGGCGTGAGCACGGATGGACCCTGTCCCAAGGACGGGGAGGACTCGGCACTTGGTCCTACGACCGTGAACGGCGTATGGCAGTCGTGTTGCGGGGCGCCCGGATCCCTTGAGCCCGCCCCGCACCCTCCGTACGGTCGTACTCGTGCACAACACGACCGTGTGCCCGAGTGGTTGAGGGACTCGCCTGCAAAGCGAGGTACGTGGGTTCAATTCCCGCCACGGTCTCCAGCCGACGACGCCGGTGCGGCCCCGCTGACAGAGGGGGCGGCACCGGCGTCCGTCGTCATCCGCGGCCCCTGGCATCCCCCGGCCGACCCCCCGGCGCCCCTCGGCTCGCGAGGGGCGCCGAGACGCGCCGGGTCAGGTCTGGGGTACGGCCACCGCGGCCTGGGGCCTGATCGGCAGGCGGTTGACGGGGCGGCCGGTCGCGGCGCGGACCGCCGAGGCCACCGCTGCCGGGGAGGTGACCACGGGGACCGCGCTCGCCGCCTTCGCGCCGAAGGGGGCCACCACGTCGCGCTCCTCGACGAGCTTCACGATGCGCACGTCCGGGGCGTCCAGCGAGGTCGGCAGGGCGTACCCGGTCAGGTCGGGGTGCCGGACCAGGCCGCGGGCCGTGCGGAGGTTCTCCGTGAGGGCCGCGCCGACGCCCTGGGTGACGCCGGCCTCGATACGGGTCGCCAGCTGGGCCGGGTTGAGGACGCGGCCGACGTCCTGGGCCACGGCCATCTCCACCACGCGGATGGAGCCGAGCTCGATGTCGACGTCCACCACCGCCCGGATCGCGCAGAACGCGAGGCCGACGAACGCGTCGCCCTGGCCCGACTCGTCCAGGGGCTCCGTCGGATGCGGGCGGCACTGGGCCGTCGCCCACAGCTCCTTGCCGTCCATCGCCTCGGTGACCGTCGTCGACAGCACGCCGTCGTACGAGGTGATCTTGCCGTCGGTGATCTGCAGCAGCTCCGTGGACATGCCGAACTTGTGGGCCAGGGGCTGGAGCAGCTGCGTCCGGACCATCTTCGCCGCGCGCTCGACCGCGCCGCCCGAGACCCAGGTGTGCCGGCCGTGGGTGGCCGGGCCCGCCGGGGGCTGGTCGGTGTCGACGCCGGCGACGTGGACCTCGTCGATGCCCAGCGTCTCCTGGACGATCTGACGAGCCAGGGTGGTGAAGCCGGAACCGGTGTCCACGGCGGAGCAGATCACCGTCGCGACCCCGTCGTGCACCTTCACCGTCGCCGTCGACACCTCGTCCGCGCCTTCCGCGCCGAGCATGTGCACCATGCCCAGGGCGTAGCCGACGCCTCGCCGGACGGCCCCCGGCTCGCCCGCGCCCTCCGGGCCGCCCGGGAGCAGCCAGTCGTCCTCAGGGGTGTCCAGAGGCAGCGCGGGCAGCGGGAAGTCGCGTACGGCGGAGAGGAGTTCGGCCACCGGGGCCGGGCAGGTCACCGTCTGGCCGGTCGGCAGGATGTCCCCGGTCGCCAGGACGTTCCGCAGGCGGACGTCGACCGGGTCGAGGCTCAGCTTCGCCGCCAGCTTGTCCATCTGCGCCTCGTACGCCGCGCACACCTGCAGGGCGCCCTCGCCGCGCACGTGGCCCGACGGCGGGTTGTTCGTACGGACGGCCCAGCCCTCGATGAAGGCGTGTGGGACGACGTACGGGCCGCAGGCGAAGGAGACGGCGGCGGCCAGGGACTCGGCCGAGGCGTCGGCGTACGCGCCCGCGTCGAGCAGGATCTGCGCCTCCACCTTCACCAGCCGGCCCTCGGCGTCGGCGTGGTGGCGGTAGCGCAGCAGCGTCGGGTGGCGGTGGGCGTGGCCGAGGAAGGACTCCTCGCGGGTGGCGGTCAGCTTGACCGGGCAGCCGGTGCGCAGCGCCAGCAGTCCGAGCGGGATCTGGAAGCCGGGGTCCTCGCGGTCGCCGGTGGCGCCCGGGACGCCGGTGACGACGAGCTTGACCTGGTCGGGCGCGAGCCCGAAGCAGGCGGCGGCCAGGTCGCGGTCGGTGTGCGGGTCGGTGGAGGCGGTGTAGATCTCCACGCCGCCGTCGGGGCGGGGCACGGCGAGTCCCGCCTCCGCGCCGATCGGGGCCGGGTCCTGGCGTCCGATGCGGTAGAGCCCTTCGACCACCACCTCGCCGGCCGCCTCCGCGTCGCCGAAGCGCAGCGGGATGTGGCGGATCAGGTTGCCGTCGGGGTGCAGGGCGGGCGCGGCGAAGGCCTTCTCCGGGTCGGTGACCGGTTCGAGGATCTCGTACTGGACGGCGATGGCCGCCGCCGCGAGCCGGGCGGTGTCCGGGTGGTCGGCGGCCACGGCGGCGATCGCCTCGCCGTGGTGGCGGACCAGTTCGGAGGCGAAGACAGGCCGGTCGGCGACGGTGCGGCCGTAGGTCGCCTCCCCCGGCACGTCGGCGTGCGTCACCACGGCCCGGACGCCGGGCATCTCGGCGGCGGCCGTCGTGTCGATGGAGACGATCCGGGCGTGCGGGTGCGGCGAGCGGAGCAGCGCGGCCCACAGCAGGCCCTCGGCCCACAGGTCGGCGGCGTACGGGAAGGTGCCCTCGGTCTTGGCCCGGGCGTCGGCCGGCGGGAGCGAGGCGCCCAGGCCGTGCGGCGGCAGTTCCTGCTGGGCGCCGTCGAGGGCGGTGGGGGTGGCGGTGGTCGCGTCGCTGCTCACGCCATGCCTCCGTCGTGCGGGTGGGGGATCTGGTGCGGGATACGCGCTTCGTCGGCGTGGTCCGCGGCCGCGGCCGCACGCCCGGAGACGACGTCCTGGACGGCGTCCAGGACGCCCCGGTAGCCGGAGCAGCGGCAGAGGTTGCCGCAGAGGGCCTGGCGGGTCTCCAGCTCGGTGGGGGCGTGGTTGCCCTCGAGGAGGTCGTGGACGGTCATCGCCATGCCCGGGATGCAGAAGCCGCACTGGACGGCTCCGCACGCCGCGAGTGCGCGCTGCACGTCGGACGGTTCGCCGTCGGTGGCGAGTCCCTCGACCGTGCGCACCTCGCTCCCGGCGGCCGTCGCCGCGGGCACCAGGCAGGAGGCGACGAGCCGGCCGTCGACCTGGACGTTGCACGCGCCGCACTCGCCCTGCGAGCAGCCGTCCTTGGCGCCGGCCAGGCCGAGCCGCTCGCGCAGGACGTAGAGCAGGGACTCGCCGATCCAGGAGTCGGTGACGGGGCGGTCGGCGCCGTTCACCCGCAGGACGTACGAGGTGTGCGGATGCTCGTCGCTGTCCGCGCTGCTGCCGGTGGAGACGGCGGGAGCGGACGCCTCGCCGGGCGGTGCGGTGATCTCGTCCGGGGCGGCGGCTTCCGGTGCCTCGCCCGGGGCGGGCACGGCGTCCCCCGCCGGCGGGTACGCGGCTTCGGGTTCCCGCTCGGGAGCCGGAGCGGCTTCCGGCCCGACGGCCGCCTCGGACCCGGGCGCGGTGTCCGGTGCGGCCCCGGCTTCCGGTTCCGGTACGTAGCCGGCTTCCGGTTCCGGTTCGTAGCCGGGCCCGGGTTCCCGGACGAAGCCGGCCTCGGCCCAGGGCGCCGGCGCGCCGCCCGGCAGGGTCGCCGGGGCGCCGCTCGTGTACGGGGCGAGCATGGAGGCCGTGTACTCGCCGGACTCGTCCGCCGTGTCCGGGCCGTCCGGCACGACCGGGATACGCCACTGGCCGGTCGCCGCCGACTCCGCCTCGGCCGGTGGCTGGTGTGCCGGTCCGGACGCCTCGGGGAAGGTCCACTGGCCCGTCGCGTGCGGATCGGCCGCCTCGGCGGGCTGCTGCACCACCCATGAGCCGGTCGCCGTCGGGTCGCCGGCCGCCAGGGGCGTCAGCGGGGTGATCATCGGCGGGACGTAGCCGTGCCCGGGCGCCTCCAGCGGGACCCCGTCCAGCATGAACTCGGGCGGCAGCTGGACGAAGGCGGTGGCGTCCCCGTCGTACCCCTCGCTCTGCGGGATCGGCTGCCAGCCACCCGTCCGGTCCTCGTGTTCGTCGCTCACGACAGCGCCCTCCCCAGTGCCCGTCGGGCCAGCGCGGCGACGGTGCGCCGCAGGTGCAGTACGGCCGGGGGCAGCTGTTCGTCACCCTCCGGGTCCGGGATGCAGGCGGCGGCCACGTACTCGCCGAACGCCGCCAACGCCTCCGGCGCGAGTCCCCGCGCCCCGTCCCAGTCCACCAGGGAGGCGATCCAGTGCTCCGCCTCCAGCGGCCGCAGCGGCATCGGGGCGATGGCGCCCACCGCGCAGCGCACACCGCGCCTGGCCGGGTCGAGGACGACGGCGACGGACGCCGTGGCGCGGGCCGGGCCGGTGCGGCCGGTCGCTTTGACGAAGACCTGGGGGGCGTGCAGCAGCGGTACGCGGACGAAGGCGACCAGTTCGCCGGGGGCCAGCAGGTCGCGGCCCGCCAGGAGGTGGGAGACGGGGATCTCGCGGGTGCCGAGCGGCCCCATGACGACGAGGTCGGCCTCCAGGGCCGCCAGGACGGGCAGGGAGTCACCCGTGGGCGCGGCGGTGACGATGTTGCCGCCGAGGGTGCCCGCGTTGCGGATCTGGGGCGGCCCGGCGGCGCGGGCGGCCGCGGCGAGGGCGGGAATCAGCGCGGCGAAGTCGGGGCGGCCCATGCGGGCGTGGGTGAGACCGGCCCCGAGCAGGGCGTGGCCGTCCTGGTACTGCCAGCCGCGGATCTCGTTGATCCGGCCGAGACCGACGAGGCCGGCGGGCCGCAGCTGGCCCTTGTTCACGGCGGCCATCAGGTCGGTGCCGCCCGCGACGGGCACGGCGGCCGGCATGGCGGTGAGCGCCGCCACGGCCTCGTCGAGCGAGGCGGGCAGCGTCACGGACTGCGCCGTCTGTGGTGCGTGCGTGGTCAACCCGCTGCCCCTTCCCGGTGTCCCCGGCGGTCCCCGACTCGTCCCCGGCTGTCACGCCTGTGTGGCCGTACCGTACGTGCTCACAGCCTGGACGTGGCAACTCTGGCACATCTTCCGGGCGGTCCGGCGCGAGGGTCCGCGAAGGCTGGTTCCGTCCGGGAGATCCCGCGAGCGGCGGTAACTTCCGTTTTGCCGCTCTTGGGTGACGTCGGGGAGCGAGGGGTCTCACACGATCGGGGGCGCTCCGTCGAGGGGGCGGCCCGCCACTCCCGGGCGACGCTGCCAGGGCGCGGGGCCGGCGGGCGGCCGGTAGCCGACCCCGAGGGCGTCGAGGCGCAGGTAGTGCGCGGTCATCCGCCGCTCGAATCCGGCGAAGTCCCGCTCGGCGGGTGCGGGGAGCGCCGACCAGACGACCTCGGCGAAGGCGGCGAGGCGCGGGAAGACCTGGTAGTCGACGCGGGCCCGGTTCTCCATGACCTCGGTCCAGGCGTTGGCCTGGGCGCCGATGACCCGGTGGGCCGCCTCGGGTGACAGGGCGGGCGGTACGGGCTCGAAGCGGTAGACGTCCTCCAGGGTCCGGACGTAGCCGATGGGCATCGGCTCGTCCTCGCCGGGGGCCTGCCGGTGGTCGAGGTACACCTGCTGCTCGGGGCACATGACGACGTCGTGCCCGGCCTCGGCGGCGGTGATCCCGCCGGCGTAGCCACGCCAGGAGGAGACGGCGGCGCCGGGCGGGAGGCCGAGTCCCGTCGCCTCGCCGGCGGGTGCGTCCGCCGTCCGTCGTCCGCCGCTCCGGTTCCCTCCTTTGAGGATCTCGTCCCAGCCGATGAGGCGGCGGCCCCGGTCGGCGAGCCAGCGGCCGAAGTGGCGGATGAACCAGGACTGCAGCGCGTCCTCGTCGGCCAGGCCGAGTTCCCTGATGCGGGCCTGGGCGGTCGCCGACTCCTTCCACTGCTCCTTGGGGCACTCGTCGCCCCCCACATGGATGAACGTCGAGGGGAAGAGGCCGAGGACCTCCTCGAAGACGTCCTCGTAGAAGCGCAGGACGGTGTCGGTGGGGGCGAGGACGTTCGGGTTGACGCCCCAGGTGTCCCAGACGGTGAGGGCGGCGGTGTCGACGACGTCGGTGTTCCCCAGTTCGGGGTAGGCGGCGATGGCGGCCTGTGAGTGGCCGGGGACGTCGATCTCCGGCACGACGGTGATGTGCCGCTCGGCGGCGTAGGCGACGATCTCGCGGATGTCGTCGTGGGTGTAGAACCCGCCGTGCGGCGTCTCGTTCCACAGCGGGGACGCGCGGTGCCCCCACTTCGTCCGCGCCCGCCAGGCGCCGACCTCGGTGAGCCGGGGGTGCCGCTTGATCTCCAGGCGCCATCCCTGGTCGTCGGTGAGGTGGAGGTGGAAGACGTTGAGCTTGTGGGCGGCGAGGAGGTCGAGCTGGCGCAGGACGTCCTCCTTGGGCATGAAGTGCCGTGCCACGTCGAGCATGAACCCGCGCCACGCGAAGCGGGGGGCGTCGGTGACGGTGAGGGCGGGCAGGCGACGATCCCCTCCACCCGGGCCGACGGGCGCCTTGCGGTACGCGTCGGGGCCGAGCAGTTGACGGAGCGTCTGGACCCCCCAGAACACGCCGGCGGGGCCGCCGCCCTCGACGAGGACGGCGACGTCCTCGACGGAGCCGTCGGTGGAAAGCCGGTAGCCCTCCGGGCCGGCGGTCCGCTCGATCTCGGCGCTGACCCGCAGCCGTACGGAGCGCGGCCCGTCGCCGGCGGCGAACGGCATTCCGGTGGCCGCGCCGAGCGAGGAGCGCAGCCATCGGGCCACGCCCTCGGTCCCCGGTCCGGCGTCGAGCGTGGTGTCCGCGTCGAGGACGGGACGGCCGGGGGCGTCCCCCCGGGTCTCCACGGTCGCGGGCGCGGGGATGAGCGGGAGGTGGCGGTCGTCGTCACGCATGGCATCGGCCTTTCGGAACGGGTCGCGGGGGGACGGGCGGCGGGGGTGCGGACGGCGAGGGGACGGGCGGCGGGTACGGGAGGAGACCCGCCCGGAGCCGTGGCGACCGACGACGACGCGGCGATCGTGCGTGCGGGGCGTCGCGGGGCGGGCGGGAATGTCGCCACACGCTCGGGTTGCGCCGCACGCTCGGGTTGCGCCGCACGCTTCAGTCCTTCACCGCGCCGCCGAGCCCCGAGACCAGCCGGCGCTGGACGAGGACGAAGAAGACGAGGACGGGGACGGTCATCACCGTGGAGCCGGCCATGATCCCTCCCCAGTCGTTCTCGTCGGGCTTGAAGAAGACCAGCAGTGCCATGGGCAGGGTCGACTGCGAGGTGTCGCTGATGAGGAACGACTTGGCGAAGAGGAAGTCGTTCCAGGTCGAGATGAACGAGAAGACGCTCGTCGCCACCAGCCCCGGGAAGACCAGCGGGAAGAGGATCTGCCACAGGAACCGGGTCCGGCTCGCCCCGTCGATCTGGGCCTGTTCCTCCAGCGCCTCCGGGACCGCCTTCACGAAGCCGCGCAGCATCCAGATCGCGAAGGGCAGCGAGAAGGCGATGTGCGGCAGGATCAGCGAGCCCAGCGTGTTGAGCTGGCCGACGTCCCGCATCAGGAAGAAGAGCGGGATCGTCAGCGCTTCGATCGGCACCATCTGGGCGACCAGGAACATGATCAGGAGGGTCGTCCGGAACCGGAAGCGGAAGCGGGTGACGGCGGTCGCCGCGAGGAAGGCGATCAGGGCGGAGGCGAGGACGACCGTGCCCGCGACGATCAGCGAGTTGAGGAAGTAGCGGCCGAAGTCCTGCTGCTCGAACACCCGCCGGAAGGAGTCGAGGGACGGGGAGAGGGTCCACGGCCGGGGCTCGGTCGACTGGATCTCGCCGGCCGGCTTGAAGGCGGAGAGGACCATCCAGTACAGCGGGAAGGCGACGACGGCCGCGACGAGGAGGGCGGACGCCTCGGCGGCGAGCCGCCCCGGCCGCCGGATACGGAACGCGCTCACAGTTCTTCTCCCTGACGGCGCAGCAGTCGGAGGTACACCAGCGTCACGGCGAGCAGGATCAGCAGCATGACGACGCCGATCGCCGAGCCCAGGCTGTACTGGGACGAGGCGAACGCCTTCTGGTAGGCGTACACGTTGAGGACGAGGTTCTGCCCGGCGATGCCGCCGCCGCCCGTCATCACGTAGATCTGGGTGAAGACCTTGAAGTCCCAGATGATCGACTGGATCGTGACGACGATCAGGATGGGCCTGAGCATGGGGGCGGTGACCGAGCGCCAGATCCGCCACTGCGAGGCGCCGTCCAGTGCGGCGGCCTCCAGGACCTCGGACGGGATGGCCTTGACGCCGGCGTACACCGTCACCATCACGAACGGGAACGAGCACCAGACGACCTCGAAGAGGACGAGCGCGAAGGCGCTGTAGCGCCCGTACGTCCAGGAGAAGTCGCCGAGTCCCAGGACGCGGTTGACGGGCCCGAAGTCGGGGTCGAAGAGGAAGACCCAGACGGTGGAGCCGGTGACGGCGGGGGTGGCCCAGGCACCGAGCGCGGCCAGCATGAGGACGAGCCGGGGCAGGGCCCGTACGCGGGTGAGGAGCACCGCGAGCGCGCAGCCGACGGCGAGCGTGGTGACGACGCAGGCGGCGGCGAACAGGACGGTGGCGAGGAGGACCTGCCAGAACTGGGGGTCGGAGAAGAGGGCGGTGTAGTTGCCGAACCCCTGGAAGGAGGTCGGCTCGCCGCCGCTGACCTGGGCCTGGGTGTACTCCAGGAAGGAGATGAGCCCGAGCTGGTAGATGGGGTAGACCAGCAGCCCGCCGAGGACGGCGAGCGCGGGCAGGAGGTAGAGCCAGGGGGTCCAGGCGGAGCCGTGCCGGCCCCGGGAGCGCGCGGTCCCCGTCCCCGGCCCGGTCACCTTCGCCGGCGCCTTCCCGGCCACCGGGCCGGGGGCCTCCCCGCGGGGGCCGGGGACCGTGGCCGCGGCGGGTCCGTCCGCCGCGCCCGTTGCCGTACCGTTCGCGGCCGCCATCGTCATCGGCCCGCGGCGGCGAAGGCCGCGTCCATCTTCTTCGCGGCGTCGTCCGCGGCGGTCTTCACGTCCTTGCGCCCGCTGACGACCTCCTGGAACATCGTCGGCAGCACCAGCGAGGCGTCGATCTGGCCCCAGCCCGGTGACGCCGGGACGAACTTGGCGCCCGCGCCGAGGGAGTCGATGAAGGGCTTCACGAAGGGCTGCTTGCGCGCCGCCTCGGCCCGGACGTCGGTGTACGTCGGCAGGAAGCCCATCGCGTCGAAGAGCTTGCCCTGCGTCTCCTTGCCGGCGAGGGACTTCATCAGCTCCACGGCGAGCGTGCGGTGCGCGCTGCTCTTCATCACGCCCAGGTTGTTGCCGCCCGCGAAGGCGGGGGCGATCGATCCGGGCGTGACACCCGGCAGCGGCACGACGGCGTACTTGCCCTTCACCGCTCCGGCCTCGACGGCCGCGTGGCTGAAGTCGCCGCCGATCGCCATGGCGGCCTTGCCGGAGGCGAAGGCGGTGACGGTCGCGTTGCCGCCCATCTGGGCGCACTTGGCGGCCGGGCAGTTGTCGTCGCCGAAGAGCGAGGTGTAGGCGGAGATGCCCTTGCGCGCGGCCTCGCTGTTGACGGCGGAGGTGTACGTCCCGCCGTTCCGCGTGGCGAGTTCGCCTCCGTTCGCCCACAGGAAGGGCATCGCGCCGTAGGTGTAGGCGCCGCCGACGGCGATGCCGTACAGCCCCGGCTTGGCCTTGCGGATCTTCTTGGCGGTCGAGATCAGTTCGGCCTGCGACTTGGGGGCGGTGAGTCCGAGTTCCGCGAAGACGTCGGTGCGGTAGTACAGCGCGCGGACGCCGACGAAGAGCGGGGCGCCGTACACCTTGCCGTCGACGGTGACGGAGGACGCGGCCGTCGGGTCGGTGTCCTTCGCGTCGGCCCAGGCACCGAACTCGGCGCTGATGTCGGCCAGTCCGCCGTCCTTCACGTAGCCGGCGGTGTCGGTGTTGCCGTACTCGATCAGGTCGGGGGCGGACTTCGGGTCGTTGAAGGCGGCCTTGATGCGCTGGGCGCGGGTGTCGACGGGGATGTACTCGACCTCGACCTCGGCGCCCTGGTGCTGCTGCTCGAAGGCGGTGACCGCCGCGTCGACGACCTGCTCCTTCGGCTTGTTGTTGACCTCCTGGAAGAGCCAGACGCGCAGGGTGCCGCTCTTCTCGTCCGTCGCGGCCTTGCCGTCGGAGGTCCGCGGGGCGCAGGCGGTGGCGGTGAGGCCGGCCAGGACGAGGGCGGCGACCGGGGCGGCGATACGGGCAGAAAGCTTCATACGGGGGCTCCCACCAATCAACGTTGCAGCATGCGCAACGGGCGTTTCGTGCTGCACAACACGCGAGAGGTTAGGGCGGGGCGCGCGCGTCGACAAGTGGTCTCAACCACTCTGTGACCGGCGGAAGCACCCCGTGCAACGCGAGACGGCCCCCGGTGTGCGCACCGAAGTGCGCACACCGGGGGCCGTCTCCACGGCATGGGGCGTCCTACTTGTCGCCGCCCTTGCCGCCCTTGCCCTTGTCCTTGTCCCCGCCGGGGCCCATGGACTCGTAGATCTCCTTGCACATCGGACAGACCGGGTACTTCTTGGGGTCGCGCCCCGGTACCCAGACCTTTCCGCACAGCGCCACCACGGGAGTGCCGTCGAGGGCGCTCGCCATGATCTTGTCCTTCTGGACGTAATGGGCGTAGCGCTCGTGGTCGCCGTCACCGTGGGACACCTGCGGCGTCGGCTCGACGAGGGTTCCCGTACCTGCCCCGCGCTCGGGCTCGAGAGTGCTCATGGCCCCAGGGTACTGAAAACCGGACGGCTCAGTTGAGGGAGGGATCGTCCGGGTACGTCGCCACCATCGCGAGGTCGCCCCGCTGGCGGCGCAGGACCTCGCGCCACAGTCCCTCGGGGCGCGGGGAGGAGACGTCGCCCGGCTCGGATTCGACGACGTACCACGCGCCGTCGCCCAGCTCGGACTCCAGCTGGCCCGGGCCCCAGCCGGCGTACCCGGCGAAGATCCGCAGGGAGCCCAGGGCGGGTCCCAGCAGCTCGGGCGGGGTCTCCAGGTCGACCAGGCCGATCGCCCCGTACACCCGGCGCCAGCCGAGAGGGCCCTCGTCTCCGGGGATCACCGCGAGGCCGAGGGCCGCGTCGAGGGAGACGGGCCCGCCCTGGAAGACGACTCCCGGTTCCCCGGCGAGATCGGCCCAGGGCAGGAGGATGTCACCGACCGTGACGGGAGTGGGTCTGTTCAGGACCACGCCGAGGGAGCCCTCGTCGTCGTGGTCGAGGAGGAGCACCACCGCCCGGTCGAAATTCGGGTCCGCCAGGGCGGGGGTGGCGACGAGCAGCCGCCCTGTGAGCGAGGACACCTCGGTCATGCGACACATGATCCCGCATCTTCGGCGTCCGCGGGGGCACTCGGGACCGATGGACACCGACGCAGTTCAGGACGGATGAGCCCGGCACCCGGGAACACAAACGGACGGTGACGCTCCGCAAGATCATGTGAACAGAGGGTGTTGTGCCGAATTCATTACATCTGCCGGGCCCCTCCGGACTGCCGTCAAGAGGCCTCCGCCCCCTTACCCTTTTCCCTGGCCCCCTGCCCGACGACTCCGGAACGCGAGATTCATGACCGGCACAGACGATGTACTGCTTGTCCACGGCGGAACCCCGCTGGAGGGCGAGATCCGCGTCCGCGGCGCGAAGAACCTCGTGCCCAAGGCGATGGTCGCCGCCCTTCTCGGCAGCGGGCCGAGCCGGCTGCGCAACGTGCCCGACATCCGTGACGTCCGCGTGGTGCGCGGGCTCCTCCAGTTGCACGGTGTGACGGTCCGCCCCGGCGACGAGCCGGGCGAGCTGGTCCTCGACCCGACGCACGTCGAGTCCGCCAACGTGGCCGACATCGACGCCCACGCCGGTTCGTCGCGCATCCCGATCCTCTTCTGCGGTCCGCTGCTGCACCGCCTCGGCCACGCCTTCATCCCGGGCCTGGGCGGCTGCGACATCGGCGGCCGGCCGATCGACTTCCACTTCGACGTGCTGCGGCAGTTCGGCGCGACCATCGAGAAGCGGGCGGACGGCCAGTACCTGGAGGCCCCGCAGCGGCTGCGCGGCACCAAGATCCGGCTGCCGTACCCCTCGGTCGGCTCGACGGAGCAGGTGCTGCTCACCGCCGTGCTCGCGGAGGGCGTCACGGAACTGTCCAACGCCGCCGTGGAGCCGGAGATCGAGGACCTCATCTGCGTCCTGCAGAAGATGGGCGCCATCATCTCGATGGACACCGACCGGACCATCCGGATCACCGGTGTCGACAGGCTCGACGGCTACACCCACCGGGCGCTCCCGGACCGCCTGGAGGCGGCCTCGTGGGCGTCGGCGGCGCTGGCGACCGAGGGCAACATCTACGTGCGCGGCGCCCAGCAGCGCTCGATGATGACCTTCCTGAACACCTACCGGAAGGTGGGGGGCGCCTTCGAGATCGACGACGAGGGCATCCGCTTCTGGCACCCGGGCGGCTCGCTCAACGCGATCGCCCTGGAGACGGACGTGCACCCCGGTTTCCAGACCGACTGGCAGCAGCCGCTGGTGGTGGCCCTGACGCAGGCCGCCGGCCTCTCGATCGTCCACGAGACGGTCTACGAGTCCCGGCTCGGGTTCACGTCCGCGCTGAACCAGATGGGCGCCCACATCCAGCTGTACCGCGAGTGCCTGGGCGGCTCGGACTGCCGCTTCGGGCAGCGCAACTTCCTCCATTCGGCGGTCGTGTCGGGCCCGACGAAGCTCCAGGGCGCGGACCTGGTCATCCCGGACCTGCGCGGCGGCTTCTCGTACCTGATCGCGGCCCTCGCGGCACAGGGGACCTCGCGGGTCCACGGCATCGACCTGATCAACCGCGGCTACGAGAACTTCATGGAGAAGCTCGTGGAGCTGGGAGCCAAGGTCGAGCTGCCGGGCAGCGCGCTGGTGTAGCGCCCGCAGACGGACGAACGGAAGGGCGGCCACCCCCTGACAGGGTGACCGCCCTTCCTGCTGCCGTGAGGCCGCTGGGGCCGCTCGTCCGCCGCCGTGGGGCGGCGGACGAGGCCCACGTGCCTTACTTGCCCTTGGCGGCTTCCTTGAGCTTCGAGCCCGCGGAGACCTTCACGCTGTAGCCGGCGGGGATGTTGATCGGGTCGCCGGTCTGCGGGTTGCGCGCGGTGCGAGCGGCACGGTGGGTGCGCTCGAAGGTCAGGAAGCCGGGGATGGTGACCTTCTCGTCGCCCTTGGCGACGACCTCGCCGACGGTCTCGGCGAGAGCGGCCAGCACGGCGTCGGCGTCCTTGCGGGTCACCTCGGCGCGGTCGGCCAGGGCGGCCACCAGCTCACTGCGGTTCATGTTGTTACTCCCGTGTTCTTCTTGCTGTTGAGGCGTGCCACGCGGCGGAGCCGCACATTGGGCACAGCGAAGCCGATGCTGCCAGGGCCCTCGGACAGTCCCCGGACCCGGGTCTGCTGACAGACCCTCGCGCCCGAATAGGCATCCTGCCCCCACCAGCGGCGGGAACGCCAATCCGGCACCCCCTGGGGTCACACGAAAAGCGCCACTGCCACCGGCATGGTGACGTTCCGTCGACTCCGCCGAAACTCTTTGGAGCCGAACGTCCACCCTAAAGGCGGGTTTACGGCGTGGCGACTCGCGACGCGCCGATTCTCAGGCGGAGGTACCGGCCACCGCGGGGCCGGTCACCGGCCCCGCGCCGCGCCGTGAGAACCGCCCTGAGGCCGCTGCGCGGGCCTGTGACGGCCTCGCGCGGCGGCGTCGGGCCGAGGGACCCCGGCGCCCGTTCTCAGGCGCCGCTGTCGGCGCTCGCGACGGCCGACTTGGCGGCCGTGCGGACGGCGCCGGCGACCGCGCCGGCGACCTTGTCGTTGAACACCGACGGGATGATGTAGTTCGCGTTCAGCTCGTCCTCGGTGACGACGTCGGCGAGGGCCGCGGCGGCGGCGAGCATCATGTCGGTGTTGACGGTGCGGGACTGAGCGTCCAGCAGACCGCGGAACACGCCGGGGAAGACCAGCACGTTGTTGATCTGGTTGGGGAAGTCCGAGCGGCCGGTGGCCACGACGGCCGCCGTCTGGCGGGCGATCGCGGGGTCCACCTCGGGGTCCGGGTTCGCGAGCGCGAACACGATGGAGTCCTTCGCCATGGCGGCGACGTCGTCCGCGCCGAGGACGTTCGGCGCGGAGACGCCGATGAAGACGTCCGCTCCTACGACGGCCTGCTTGAGGGTGCCGGTGACGCCCTCGGGGTTGGTGTTGTCGGCGATCCAGCGCAGCGGCGAGTCCGGGTGGGCCTCGACGAGGTCGGGCCGGCCGGCGTGCACGACGCCGTGGATGTCGGCGACGACGGCGTGCTTGACGCCGGCCGCGATGAGCAGCTTCAGAATGGCCGTGCCGGCCGCTCCCGCGCCGGACATGACGACCCGTACGTCGCCGATGCTCTTGCCCACCACGCGCAGGGCGTTGGTGAGGGAGGCGAGGACGACGATCGCGGTGCCGTGCTGGTCGTCGTGGAAGACGGGGATGTCGAGGGCCTCGCGCAGCCGCGCCTCGATCTCGAAGCAGCGGGGGGCGGAGATGTCCTCCAGGTTGATGCCGGCGAAGCCCGGGGCGATCGCCTTGACGATCTCGACGATGGCGTCGGTGTCCTGGGTGTCGAGGCAGATCGGCCAGGCGTCGATGCCGGCGAAGCGCTTGAAGAGGGCCGCCTTGCCCTCCATGACGGGCAGGGCCGCCATGGGGCCGATGTTGCCGAGGCCGAGGACGGCGGAGCCGTCGGTCACCACCGCGACGGAGTTGCGCTTGATGGTGAGGCGGCGGGCGTCCTCGGGGTTCTCGGCGATCGCCATGCACACCCGGGCGACGCCGGGGGTGTAGATCATGGACAGGTCGTCACGGTTGCGGATGGGGTGCTTGGACGCCATCTCGATCTTGCCGCCGAGGTGCATCAGGAACGTACGGTCGGAGACCTTGCCGAGGACGACACCCTCGATGGTGCGCAGCTGTTCGACGATCTCGTCGGCGTGCGCGGTGGAGGTGGCGGCGATGGTGACGTCGATCCGGAGCTTCTCGTGGCCTGAGGCGGTCACGTCGAGGCCGGTGACCGAGCCGCCGTGCGACTCCACGGCCGTGGTGAGCTGGGAGACCGCGGTTCCGCTCGCGGGAACCTCCAGCCGGACCGTCATCGAGTACGAGACGCTGGGCGCCGTTGCCATGGCCGAGTTCCTCTGCTTTCCCTGAGCTTCGTTGCTACGCCGCCCCGGCTGGTTGCCCGGCGGCGCCCTCCGATGGTCGCACCTACCTGTCGGTAGCAGGTAATGCGGTCATTTTGTTTTCGGAAAGTAGTTTCCACCATACGAGAAACGGCGGGCAAACAGAAGAGGCCCCCGTCACCACAGGTGACAGGGGCCTCGACTTCGTACGTACGCACGAAGCGGTGTCTGAAGTGGCACCGACCCGCCATGCTCGCCTCGCGGCAAGTGGTCCCTCTAAGGGACGAAGGTTGGGCCCGGGGGCTTGGATCGAGCCGGTGCCACGACCAAGGCTAACAAACCACCCTGGTAAGTGATTCCCCCCGCGCGGGTTGACCTGAAATCGGTTTCGGCCGCGCCCGGCGCGCGTCGCCCCCTCAGTCCCTCAGCAGGTCGGGAACGCCCGCCGCGTCCGGGACGTCCCGGGCGCCCGAGACCACCGTCAGCTGCTGCGTCGCCCTGGTCAGCGCCACGTAGAGCACGCGCAGCCCGGCCGGGGACTCGTCCGCGATCTCCGCGGGCGAGACGACCACCGTGGCGTCGTACTCCAGCCCCTTGGCCTCCAGGGAGCCCAGCGCCACCACCCGGTCACCCAGACCGGACAGCCAGCGCGCCGCCTGGGCGCGCCGGTTCATGGCGACCACGACGCCGACCGTGCCGTCCACCCGCTCCAGGAGCCGGCTCGCCTCCGACCGCACGATCCCGGCCAGATCGGGCGTGCCGCCCGTGGCCTCGGGCACGGCCACGAAGCGCGGCTCCACGCCGGTGGAGCGGACCGCGCGGGGCGACTCCTTGCCGGGCATGGCGAGTGCGAGGACCTTCGCGGCCAGGTCGGCGATCTCGGCGGGGTTGCGGTAGTTCACGGTCAGCTCGAAGCGGCGGCGCGGCCGGCTGCCGAGCGCCTCGTCCCGGGCCTCGGCGGCCTCGTCCGGAGTCGACCAGGACGACTGCGCCGGGTCGCCGACGACCGTCCAGGTGGCGTGCCGGCCGCGCCGGCCGACCATCCGCCACTGCATCGGGGTGAGGTCCTGGGCCTCGTCGACGATGACGTGCGCGTACTCGGTGCGCTCCGCCGCGAGCCGCTCGGCCCGCTCGCGCTGCGTCTCCTCGCGCACGGGCATCAGCTCCTCCAGGCCCGTCAGCTGGTCCAGCGGGTCGTACTCCCGCTTCTTGCGGGGGCGGGCCGGGGCTCCGAGGAGGGTGTGCAGCTCGTCGAGGAGGGCCACGTCGTGCACGGACAGGCCGTCGCGGCGCAGCGAGCGGGCCACGCGCCGGACCTCGCCCTGGTTGAGGATCCGGCGGGCCCAGCGGCCCAGGCGCTTCTCGTCGGCCATCGCGTCGAGGACCCGGCGGGGGGTGAGCTCCGGCCACCAGGCGTCGAGGAAGGAGAGGAAGGAGTCCTCGGTGGAGACGTCCTCGTCGAAGGAGGAGCGCAGCTCGGCCGCCAGCTCGGGGTCGCTGTGGCGGCCGACGGCGCCGGACTTGGCGTAGAGCGCGTCGAGCAGCAGCCGCCGGGCGCGGGGCCGCAGCAGGTTGACCGGCGCCGTGCCGCCGAGGACGTTGTGCCGGATCCGCTGGAGCTCGTCGGCCTCGAGTTCGAGGCGGCGGCCGAAGGCGACGACGCGCAGGCGGGTGGGGGTGGCGGTGGGGACGGGCGCGGTGTCCTCGTCCTCCTCGTCGAACGGCAGCCGGCCGGAGTCGTCGGGCGCCGGCTTCGGCGCGGGCGTCTCCAGGGCGCCGCGGGCCGCCTTGCGCAGGACGGCGAGCATCCGGGAGGAGCCCTTGACGCGGGCGACGGCCGGTTCGTCGTAGGTGGTGGCCTCCTCGCCGTCGACGAGCGAGCCGAGCGCGCGGATCGCGACCTGGCCCTCCTCGCCGAGGGAGGGCAGCACGCCCTCGGTGTACGAGACGAGCAGCGGGGTCGGGGAGACGATGAGGATGCCGCCCGCGTACCGCCGCCGGTCCTGGTAGAGCAGGTAGGCGGCCCGGTGCAGGGCGACGGCCGTCTTCCCGGTGCCCGGGCCGCCCTCGACGTACGTCACGGAGGCCGCGGGCGCGCGGATGACCAGGTCCTGTTCGGCCTGGATGCTGGAGACGATGTCGCGCATGGTGTGGCTGCGGGCCTGGCCGAGCGCGGCCATCAGGGCGCCGTCGCCGATCACGGGGAGTTCGTGCCCGTCGAGGGTCGCCTTCAGCTCGGGGCGCATCAGGTCGTCCTCGACGCCGAGGACCTTGCGGCCCTTGGAGCGGATGACCCGGCGCCGCACCACCCGGCCGGGTTCGACCGGGGTGGAGCGGTAGAACGGGGCGGCGGCGGGCGCGCGCCAGTCGATGACCAGCGGCGCGTAGTCGGCGTCGAGGACGCCGATCCGGCCGATGTGGAGCGTCTCGCCGATCTCGGCGGTGTTGTCGGGCCGGACGGCGTCGTCGGCCGGTTCGACCGAGGTGTACGCGCCGTCCGGGCCCTTCACGCCGTCCTTGCCGTACAGCAGGTCGATCCGGCCGAAGAGGAAGTCCTCGAACTCGTTGTTGAGCCGGTTGAGGTGGATGCCGGCCCGGAAGACCTGGGCGTCCCGCTCGGCCAGCGCGCCGGGCGTGCCGACCTGGCCGCGCTGGGCGGCGTCCTTCATCAGGAACTCCGCCTCGTGGATCTTCTCCTCGAGGCGGCGGTAGACCTGGTCCAGATGGTGCTGCTCGACGCCGATCTCGCGGTCCCGGACCGTGTCGACCACACCGACGGCTTCCTGCGCGGCCACCGAGGCCCCCTTCTGACGTGCACTGTCCCCGCCGTGGGACAGCCGTCGAGCTTATGCCACTCGGGGGCCGAATGTCAGGCGTCCACCTCCACCAGGCGCTCGCCGTCGAAGGTCCGGACCTCGAAGCGGTCGATGTCGTCGCGGTTCATGGCCGCTCCGCCGTGGACGTAGAGCGGGTTCCTCGCGGCCTCGGTCGGGGCGCCGGGGATGCCGTATCCCCAGGTCGGCACGGCCCAGGAGGTGACGATCTCCTCCTCACCGCTGGTGGAGACGGCGACGAGCCGGCACTTCAGCGGCCCCTTGACGTTCTTGAGCTCCAGCACGGTGTGGGTGCCCCAGCCCTTCTTCTCCAGGCCGACCGCGGCGCTGACCTTGGTGGTCGGGTCGGTGGCCTGGACCTTCTCCTCCATGTGGTGGAAGAACGCGTCCTCGGCGGGGCTGGTGGGGTGCGGTTCGACCGCCCTGTTGTCCCGCGTGCCGTCGGAGGTGGCGACCACGGCGACGGCCGGGCCTCCGACGACGAGGACGGCGGCGGCCGCGACGAGGAAGAAGGCGCGGCGGCGCGAGCGGGCCCGCTTGGCGCCCACCTCGTCCATGAGCCGGTCCAGGAGCCGGGGGTCCGGGGTCGCGCCGAGGCTGACGGGGACGGTCGGGACGGCGCGCGGGCCGGGGGGTGCGGGCGGGCGGGGCGCGAAGGCGTCGAAGGCCTCGTCCGCGTACGGGTCGGAGCCGGCGGGTCCGGCGTACGCGTCCTGGCCGGAGGGCCCCGCGTACGAAGCGCCGGGCGGGGCGGCGGAGGGGGCGCCGGTGTCGGCCAGCATGGCCAGCATCGGCTCCATTCCGGCGAACTCCTGCACGTGCGAGGTGCAGAGGTCGCACTCCACCAGGTGCGCCTCGAAGGCGGCCCTGTCGACGTCGTCCAGGATGCCGAGTACGTACGCACCCGCGGCGTCATGCGGCGGTGTCATGCCGATACCCCCCTCTCCTCCAGCGCGAGCTTCATCGAACGCAGTGCGTAGAACACGCGGGAGCGGACGGTCCCCGCGGGTATGCCCAGGGTCTCGGCCGCCTCATTGACCGTACGCCCCTTGAAATAGGTCTCGACCAACACTTCCCGGTGGGCAGGGGTCAAATCTTCGAGAGCGTCAGAGAGCGTCATCAGCCACAGCGCCTTGTCGATCTCGTCCTCCGCGGGCAGGACCTCGAGCGGTGCCGGGTCGACCTCCTGCGGCCGGGCCTGCCGGCTTCGGTGGCCGTCGATGACGATGCGCCGGGCGACCGTCACCAGCCAAGGTCGGACGGAGCCGGTCGCCCGGTTGAGCTGACCGGCGTTCTTCCAGGCACGGATGAGCGTCTCCTGTACGACGTCCTCGGCGCGCTGGCGGTCACCGGCGACGAGGCGCAGTACGAAGGCGAGCAAAGGTCCGGCATGTTCGCTGTAGAGAGCACGCATCAACTCCTCGTCGGGGACGGGGGATCGAAGGCGTGACACCTCGCTGCGATGCCGGGCCCGATGCGGACGGTCATCGGCCACGGCCGCATCCTTGCGCACCTGAACCTCCCGGTCGAGACCTTGTTGTCGTCGGGAGATACGGAAGCGGAGCGGGTTCTTCTCAAGGCGGAGCGAACTTTTTCCGGGACCGCCGTGAAACCCCTTCGTACGGGGCCGAGTTCAGCGCGAAGCGAGTTCCCTGGCGTGGGCGCGGGCCGCCCGGTGCCGGGCCACCCGTTCGCGATTGCCGCACAGTTCGCCGGAGCACCAGCGGCGGCGGTGCCCGCGGGAGGTGTCGAGGTAGCAGCGGCGGCAGTCGTCGCGCTCGCACTGGCGCAGCAGGGCGCGGGCGGCCGGATCGGTGAGCAGGTCCACGGCGTCGCGGGCGACGGCGGCGAGCAGCCCCCGGCACTCCGGTTCGCGGCTCAACGCGCGGACGAGCAGGCCGGACTCGGTGCGTACGGCGCGGGGCGCGGGCGGCGCGGAGTCGGCGGCGAGGGCGTTGAGCCGCTCCAGGGCGGGCCCCGGGCGCCGCCCTTCGAGCTGGGCGTGGACCAGGTCGTCGACGCAGTCGCGCAGTTCGCGGAAGGGGTCCAGCCACTGCGGGTCCAGGGCGCGCAGCGGCGTGGCGGCCGGGACGAGCCCGGCGGCGTGGAGGAAGCGGTCGAGCGTCTCGGTGCGGTCGAGCGGCTGGGCGGCCAGGTCCAGGCAGATCCGCCCGGAGTCGAACCGTACGGTCATGCCCCTGTCACCACCTTGCGCTCGAGAGCCGGTCGGGTGCGCGCCTCACCAGAGTGCCCATCCGGACGGTGTCTGGCTAGGGAGTGTCCGGAAACGTCTCGGCGTCCGCGCGGGGGCCGGGCAGGACGTTCGGGGGCCGGGGGGAACGCGACGGCCGGCGTGGGCGCGGCCGACCCACGGCGTCTCCGGCTCGCCCGTCGCCCTCGGCGTCGAGCGGGGCCGGCTCCGACTGCACCTGGTAGGCGGGGCTCGTCAGGCACCCCCGCTCCGTGGACACACCCGCTCCGTGCGGGTCACGCCCGGGGGCGCCAGGGCGGGCCTCCGGGGCGGCGGGGGCGCCAGGGCGGGCCTCCGGGGCGGCGGGGCCGCGTCAGCGGGACCGCGCACGGGCCGGGCGGCGGGGCACTCCGGGACCGCGCACGGGCCGGGCGCCAGGCGGCCGCCCCCGGAGCGTGGACGGGTGCGCCCGCGGGCCCGGGCGGACCCCGGAGCCGGACTCGCCCCAAGGCGTGTTGCGAGAGTCCCGCCTGCCCCGCGACGCCTGGCACGCACGCTCGCCGCGTTGTCGGGATCGTCCATGTACGTCCCGTACGAGGGCGACCCTCCGCCGTGCGGTCGCACGCACCGGACGCCACGGGGCCCGCCCTCCGGGCGGACGGCGCTCCTTTCGGAACACGCCCTAGCCGTCCGCGTACTTCGCGTCCGCCGCCGGGTCGAGGGCCAGCCGGTAGCCCCGCTTCACCACCGTCTGGATCAGCTTCGGCGCGCCGAGGGCCGTCCGCAGCCGGGCCATCGCCGTTTCCACCGCGTGCTCGTCGCGGCCGGCGCCCGGCAGGGCGCGCAGCAGGTCGGCGCGGGAGACGACCCACCCGGGGCGCCGGGCCAGGGTGGCGAGCAGGGCCATCCCGGCGGGCGGGACCGGTCGCAGACCGCCGTCGACGAGGACCGCGTGCCCGCGGATCTCGATGCGGTGGCCGGCCACCGGCAGGACGCGCGCCCGGGACGGCAGCTCCTGGCAGAGCAGCTGCACCAGCGGCCCGAGCCGGAAGCGCTCGGGCTGGAGGGTGCCGATGCCGTGCGCCTGGAGCGGCAGGGCCGTCACCGGCCCCACGCACACCGCGAGGACGTCGCCGCGCAGCGCCGCGAGGAACTCCGGCAGCGCCCCCCGGTCCTCCGCCCGCGTGAGCAGCGAGGCGGCGGCCGGCGCGCTGGTGAAGGTCACCGCGTCCAGGGAGCCGTTCAGCACCCCGTCCAGCAGCCGGTCCAGCGGACCGAGGTCCTCCGGCGGCATCCACCGGTAGACGGGGACGCCGACGACCTCCGCGCCGCCCGCCGTCAGCGCCTCGACGAAGCCCGGCAGCGGCTCGCCGTGCAGTTGGAGCGCGATCCGCCGCCCGGCCACGCCCTCGTCGAGCAGCCGGTCGAGGACCTCGGCCATGGACTCGGACGACGGTGACCACGACTCCGTGAGGCCCGCCGCCCGCACCGCGCCCTTGACCTTGGGGCCGCGCGCCAGGACCTCGACGCCGCGCAGGCAGTCGAGGAGCTCCTCGCCGTACCCCCAGCCGTCCGCCGCCTCCACCCACCCGCGGAAGCCGATCGCCGTCGTGGCGACGACGATGTCGGGCGCGTGGTCGATGAGTTCCTTGGTGGCGGCGAGGAGTTCCGTGTCGTCGGCGAGCGGCACGATCCTCAGTGCGGGACCGTGGACGACGGCGGCGCCACGCCGGCGGAGGAGCGCGCTCAGCTCGTCCGCGCGCCGCGCCGCCGTGACTCCGACGGTGAACCCCGCGAGGGGACCCTGCTCATGCTCGTACATGACGACCGAGCCTGACGGTGATGCGTGACAGACTCGGTTCGCCCGTATTTCTTGGCCGTTACGGACCACTCCCGATCACACCTCGGCGTAGCCGAGCCGCGGCTTCTCCTCCTCCGCCGCCTCCGCCGTGTCCGGTACGTCGGCGCGACGGCGAAGGTATACCGCCCAGGTCACGACGAGGGCCGCGGCGTAGAAGGCGAGGAAGGCGACGAAGGCCCAGGTGCCGCTGCCGGTCGTCTGGAAGGACTGCCGGAAGGCGAGGTTGATCCCGAGTCCGCCGAGCGCGCCCACGGCCCCGATCAGGCCCATGGCGGCCCCGGAGAGCCGGCGGCCGTAGGCCTCGGCCTGCTCTCCTGCCAGTCCCTTGCGGTGCCCCTGGGCGAGGAAGATCGCGGGGATCATCTTGAACGTGGAGCCGTTGCCGAGTCCGGAGAGGACGAAGAGGGCGATGAAGCCGACGAGGAAGACGGCGAGCGACTCGATGACCGAGGCGTAGATCACCACGGAGGTGGCGGCCGCCATGCCGACGAAGTTCCACAGGGTGATGCGGGCGCCGCCGTGCCGGTCGGCGAGGGAGCCGCCGATGGGCCGGATGAGCGAGCCGAGCAGCGGACCGATGAAGGTCAGCGAGGCGGCCTGGAGCGGGGTCCGGCCGAACTGGGTCTGCAGGACCAGGCCGAAGGCGAAGCTGTAGCCGATGAAGGAGCCGAAGGTGCCGATGTAGAGGAAGGCCATGATCCAGGTGTGCCGGGCGGTCAGGGCCTCCTTGACGGCGCCGGTGTCGTTCTTCACCGGTACGAGATTGTCCATGAAGAGCGCGGAGCACACCGCCGCGACCAGGATGAGCGGGATGTAGACGCCGAGGACGATCCGGGGGTGCATGGCGCCGGCGGTGCCGATGACGAGCAGGCCGATGAGCTGGACGACGGGGACGCCGATGTTGCCGCCGCCCGCGTTGAGCCCGAGCGCCCAGCCCTTCTTGCGCAGCGGGAAGAAGGCGTTGATGTTGGTCATGGAGGAGGCGAAGTTGCCTCCTCCGACGCCGGTGAGCGCCGCCACCAGGACGAAGGTGCCGTACGACGTGCCCGGCTCCATCACGGCGTACGCCAGGCCGGTCGGCAGGAGGAGCAGCAGCGCGCTGAAGACGGTCCAGTTCCGGCCGCCGAAGCGGGCGACGGCGAAGGTGTACGGGATGCGGATGAGCGCGCCGACGAAGGTGGCGGTCGCGATCAGGAAGAACTTGCCGGCCGGGTCGATGCCGTACTGCGGCCCCATGAAGAGGACCATGACCGACCACAGGCTCCAGATCGAGAAGCCGATGTGCTCGGAGAAGACGGAGTAGGCGAGATTGCGCCGGGCGATCCGCTCTCCTTGGTCACGCCAGAAGGTCTCGTCCTCCGGCTCCCACCGTTCGATCCAGCGGCCGCCCATCAGGTACCTCCACGGTGTCGGGTCCCGAGTGTCCAGGTGCTCCGGACCTCTTGCGGGAGACGTTAGGGAGGCCGCGTTTCAGGCCGGTGGCAGGAAGTGACGGGTACGGAACCTTGCTCTCACCCGGTGCGGGACGCGGATGTGAGTACGGCCGCCCGGTCACCGGCCGGGGCCGCGGGCCTCCGCCCGGCCCCGCGGTCCGAAGGCCCGCGTGCCCTCAGGCCACCGGGACTCCCGGTTCTCCCTCCGGGAGCCAGGAGCCGGCCGGCCGGTCCAGCCAGCCCTCGCGTGCGCCGATCTCCTCCGCCGCCGTGCGCAATGCGTCGAGGCCGGGATGCCGCAGGCCCTTGCGCCACACCAGGCTCACCGGCGACAGCGGCACGGGATCGACGAGGGGCCGCACCACGCTCCCCGGGTGGGGCGGGAAGTCGACCCCCACGAGGGCGGGGACGCCGAGCTTGGCCATGATCCTGCGGAACTCCTCCTTCCCCACGGCCCTCGGCACGCGGGGCGCCACGGCGATGCCCCGGCCCTCGAAGAGGCGGGCGGCCAGGTCGGTCCACTCCCGGGTGTGGTCGTTGCCCGCCGCGGCGTAGACGTTCTCGCCCGCCAGCGCGGCCAGCGGTACGGCCCCCAGGTGGGCGAGCCGGTGGTCCTCGGGCAGCAGCACCGCCATCGCCTCGTACCGTACGAAGTGCGAGGCGAGCCCCGCCCGCTCGGCGGGTCCGAGGCCGCCGAACCGGCCGAAGGAGACGTCCAGGCTCCCGGAGAGGATCTGCGCGGCGGCCCCGGCGAGGCCGCCTTCGTAGCGGGCCATCAGCTCCTGATCCGGCGCGAGTTCGCGTGCCCGCTCCAGGACGCGGCTGTTCGACAGGTCCGTGGCGTTCAGGTCGACGAGCAGCGGCCGGGGCTCCGCCCGGAAGGCGTCGGTGAGCGCGTCGCAGGCCGCCAGCACCGTCCGCGCGTACGGCAGGAGCCGCTCGCCGTCGGGGGTGAGCGTGACCTTCCGGGTGGTCCGCACGAACAGCTCGGCGCCCAGCTCCCGTTCCAGCCGCCGGATGTCGCGGCTGAGCGCCTGCTGGGCGAGGTAGAGCCGGGCGGCGGCGCGGGTGAAGTGCAGTTCGTCGGCGACGGCGGTGAAGGCGCGCAGGAGCCGCGGTTCGATGTCGTGCGCGTACCCCGAGGGGGCCGGGGACGACGACGCCGGGGAGGGGACGGGGGGCCGAGCCGTCGACGGGACGGGGGGCCGAGCCGGGGAAGGAGCCACCCCGCATTCAACAACAGGGATGCGTCAATCGCCAGCGATCAGGTGTTGGACCGCCCGGGGCCGCTGCCGTGAGGCTTGCGTCATGCCGCACGACCTCACCCTCACGCCGTCCGGGCCCGCGTTCGCCCCCCGCTACCGCGAGCCGCGCACCCCCTTCAGACCCGCCAACCCCTACCTCCGCCTCTTCTCGACCCCGGGCGCCCGCGCCTTCACCCTCCCCAATCTGGTCGCCCGTCTGCCGACGGGGATGTTCGGCGTCAGCGCGGTGATCATGATCGCCGGGTCGTCCGGCTCGTACGCGCTCGCCGGCGCGGTCACCGCCACGGGCCTGGCCACCACGGCCGTGGTCGGCCCGTGGACGGCCCGGCTCGTGGACCGCTACGGCCAGGCCCGGATCGCCGTCCCGGCGGCGGCGCTGGCCGCGCTGGGCTCGCTCGCGCTGGTGCTGTGCGTACGTCACCAGGCGCCGGTCTGGACCCTCTTCGCGGCGTACGCGGCGACCGCCACGACCCCCAACACGGGAGGCATGTCCCGGGCCCGCTGGGCGCACCTCCTCCGGGGCGACGCGGCGGCCCTGCACACGGCGAACGCCTTCGAGCAGGCCGTGGACGAGCTGTGCTTCATGCTGGGCCCGGTCCTGGCCGCGTTCCTCTGCGCGGGTCTCTTCCCGGAGGCGGGGACGCTGATCGGCGCGGTCCTGCTGCTGAGCGGTGTCCTCGTCTTCGCCGCCCAGCGCTCCACCGAGCCCCCGGTCACGCCCCGCGCCGCCGGCTCCGGCTCCCCGCTGCGCGCGCCCGGAATGGCCCCGCTGCTCGGCGTCTTCCTGGCGACGGGCGCGGTCTTCGGCGCGATGGAGGTGGTCACGCTGGCGCATGTGAGCGGTCCCGTGGCCGGGCCCGTGCTGGCGCTCCAGGCCGCCGGCTCGTGCGCGGCGGGCCTGGTCTACGGCCGCACGGGGCGCTCGGCCGGCCTGCGGACCTGTCTCGCGGCGCTGACCGTCCTGATGGCGCTGCCCTTCGTGGGCGCCGCGGCGGACTCCCTCGCGGCCCTGGCGGTCGGTCTGCTCGTGGCGGGGATGGCGACCGCTCCGACGATGCTGACGGGGATGGGCCTCATCCAGCGGCTGACCCCGGCCGGGCGGCTCAACGAGGGGATGACCCTGGCGGTGACCGCCCTCTTCGGCGGCATCGCGGCCGGTTCGGCGGCCGGCGGCTGGACCGTCGAGCACGCGCCGACGACGGCGTACGGCTTTCTGATCCCGACGGCGGCGGCGGCCCTGGCGCTGGTCCTGGCCCTGCTGCTCGGGGTGGGTACGACGAAGGCCCGGCGGTCGTCGTGACGACTGCCGGGCCTTCGCCCACATGGGATGAGGTGTCCGGGCGGGCGAACCGCTCGGACGCTCGGTGGAGATGGCGGGAATCGAACCCGCGTCCAACGGTGCAGAATCAGGGCTTCTCCGTGCGCAGTCCGCTAGGAGTTTCTCAGCCCCGGAGATCACGCGGACAAGTCTCCGACGGGCTCAGTCACTGTTTGATTTCCCTCAGGCCCCCGTGACCGGGGCTAGAGGTTTAGATCCCTTGATGACGCCAGGATCCGGGTCGGGACCATCCCCGGGCTGACGCTCCTCACAGAGGCTTCTGCTCGTTACCTGAAATTAGGCAGCGAGGGCGAAGCGGGAGTTATCGCTCTTGGAGTTGGCGATTATTGGTTGCGACATATGGTTTACGAGATCATTGCCGCTTCCTCGACACGCTTCCCCTGCTTCGACATCCGCTGTCGAAACCGATCATCCCCATGTTGATTTTTCAAAGACGCACCCGCTTCGAGGTGCGAGGCCCATCGTACGTGAACAACGGGGGCCGCTGCCAGCGTATTCCCGCGCGCCCGGAGCGGGTCAGACCTGGGCGGCCCGCTGGCGCCGCTTCGCCGCCGCGATCGCGCGGTTCGTCTCCCGCGTGTCCTGCTTCTCGCGGAGCGTCTGCCGCTTGTCGTACTCCTTCTTGCCCTTGGCCAGCGCGATCTCGACCTTGACCCGGCCGTTGAGGAAGTACAGCGCGAGGGGCACGATCGTGTGACCCGTCTCCTGCGACTTCGACTCCAGCTTGTCGATCTCCTCGCGGTGCAGCAGCAGCTTGCGCTTCCGCTTCGCCGCGTGGTTGGTCCAGCTCCCCTGGAAGTACTCGGGCACGTGGATGTTGTGCAGCCACGCCTCGTGGCCGTCGATCTGGACGAAGCCGTCGACGAGCGAGGCCCGGCCCATCCGCAGCGACTTCACCTCGGTGCCCATCAGCACGACACCGCACTCGTAGGTGTCGACGATGTGGTAGTCGTGCCGCGCCTTCTTGTTCTGCGCGATGATCTTGCGCTCAGGACCCTTGTCGGCGTCCTTCTTCTTGGCAGGCTTGCCCTGCACGTTCACGAGTCCCTTTGCCATAGTGCGGCCATTTTCGCACTACGACCCCCCTCCGAGGCCACTCAATACCGTCCTGGCCCGCTCCTCGGCCCGCTCGCTGACCGCCAGGTCCGGGGTGATGCCCCGGCCGTCGACGCCGTGGCCGGCCGGGGTGCGGTAGTGGCCGACGGTCAGCTCGGCGACGGACCCGTCCGGCAGGGTGCTCGGCATCTGCACCGCGCCCTTGCCGAAGGTGCGCGAGCCGACCGTGACCGCCCGGCCGCGGTCCTTCAGGGCCCCGGTGAGCAGCTCGGCGGCGCTCATGGTGCCGCCGTCGATCAGCGCGACCACGGGCCGGGCGGTGTCCCCGCCGTTCTGCGCGTACACCGCCCGCTGCTCCCCGTCGACGTCGTAGGTGGCGACCAGCCCGCCGTCGAGGAAGGCGGAGGCGGCGACGGCGGCCTCGGCGACCAGGCCGCCGGCGTTGCCCCGCAGGTCCAGCAGGACTCCGGCGCCGGCCGGGGCGCGCCGTACCGCGTCCCGCACCCGCTCACCCGTGCCCTTGGTGAAGGCGGAGACCTTGATCAGCACCGTCCCGTCGTCGAGGCGGCGCACGGTGACGTCCTCGGTGGCGAGCCGGGCCCTGCGGAGTGTCTCGGTCCAGGCGGAGCGGCCCCGCTCGACGCCGAGGGCGACGGGCGAGCCGGGGACGCCGTCGCCGCGCAGGAGCGAGACGACCTCGGAGACGGAGAGGGCGCCGAGGGGGCGTCCGTCGACGGTGACGAGACGGTCGCCGGCCTTCAGCCCGGCCCGGGCGGCGGGCCCGCCGGGGTGGACGCGGCTGATCTCGACCCGCCCCTCCCCCGCCTTCCGGGCGGAGACGCCGACGCCGGTGTACGAGCCGTCGAGGGCCTGCTCGAACTCCTCGTACTCCGCGGCCCCGTACACCGCGCCCCAGCGGTCGCCGCTGCGGCTGACGAACTCCTCGGCGGCCTGCTTGCCGGACTTGCCGTCGGCCATCGCCTCGGCGGCGGCGCGGTTGAGGGCTCCTCGGTCCACGGTCGCCCGTGACGGCGTGACCCCCGCCGTCCTCGCGGTGTCCGGCTCCTGCCGGGGCAGCGCCCCGGTGACGGCCGCGGTGGCGAGCACGCCGGCGAAGACGAACGTCAGGACGGCCCCACGGAGCACTCCGCGGGGCCGGAGACAGTGGTCGGGACGCAGCCCGGGGCCGTCCGGCATGTCGCCCACTCTAGGACAAGCGAAAGGCGCCGTACGGTGGTTGACCGTACGGCGCCCGGAGCACTCAGGCGGCTCTTCTCACACCTTGAGGTACTTGCGCAGCGCGACGAAGGCGGCAAGGGCCGGCATCAGCAGGCCGATCGCGATGACGAGCGGCAGCTTGGCGAGGACCGCGTCCCAGCCGATGAAGTTGACCAGCTGCATCTTGTCGGCGAGGGCGATGCCGTGGTCGATGAGGAAGTACCGGCCGACCAGCAGCATGATGCAGGCGACGGCGCCGCCCAGGAGACCGGCGAAGGCGGCCTCCATGATGAACGGCATCTGGATGTAGAAGCTGGAGGCGCCGACCAGCCGCATGATGCCGGTCTCACGGCGGCGGCTGAACGCCGAGACGCGGACGGTGTTGACGATCAGCATCAGCGCGATGACCAGCATGAGGCCCATGATGCCGAGGGCGGCGATGTTCATGCCGTTCATCAGGTCGAAGAGGTTCTGCAGGATGTTCCGTTGGTCCTGCACCGACTCGACGCCGTCCCGCCCGGCGAAGGCGGTGGCGACGACCTTGTACTTCTCCGGGTCGTCCAGCTTGACCCGGAACGACTCCTGCATCTGGTCCGGCGTGATGACGGAGGCGATGGCGGTGTCGCTGTACTGCTCCTTGTAATGCTTGAACGCCTCGTCGGTGGACTCGTGGTGCACGGTCTCGACGATGTCCATCTTCTTCAGATCGGCCTCGATCTGCTCCTTCTGCTGTGCGGTCACCGCGCCCTTGGCGCACTTGGGAGAGGTGGCCGCGTCGTTCTTGTTGCAGAGGAAGATGGAGACGTTGACCTTGTCGTACCAGTAGTCCTTCATCGTGCTGACCTGCTCGCGCATGAGCAGCGCGCCGCCGAAGAGGGCGAGCGAGAGGGCCACGGAGACGATGACGGCGAAGGTCATCGTGAGATTGCGCCGGAGACCGACACCGATCTCGGAGAGCACGAACTGAGCGCGCATGGTGTTCTATCCCCTACCTGCTCAGTGCTGGTATCCGTAGACGCCGCGCGCCTGGTCGCGGACGAGACGGCCCTTTTCGAGCTCGATGACGCGCTTGCGCATCTGGTCGACGATGTTCTGGTCGTGGGTCGCCATGACGACGGTGGTCCCTGTCCTGTTGATGCGGTCGAGCAGCTTCATGATGCCGACGGAGGTCTGCGGGTCGAGGTTGCCGGTGGGCTCGTCGGCGATCAGCAGCATGGGCCGGTTGACGAAGGCCCGGGCGATGGCGACGCGCTGCTGCTCACCACCGGACAGCTCGCCCGGCATGCGGTCCTCCTTGCCGCCCAGACCGACGAGGTCGAGGACCTGGGGCACGGCCTTGCGGATCTCTCCGCGCGGCTTGCCGATGACCTCCTGGGCGAAGGCGACGTTCTCGGCGACGGTCTTGTTGGGCAGCAGCCGGAAGTCCTGGAAGACGGTCCCGAGCTGGCGCCGCATGTGGGGCACCTTCCAGTTGGACAGCCGGGCGAGGTCCTTGCCGAGGACGTGCACCTGGCCGTGGCTGCAGCGCTCCTCGCGCAGGATCAGCCGGAGGAAAGTCGACTTTCCGGAGCCGGAGGAACCGACGAGGAAGACGAACTCCCCCTTCTCGATCTCCAGGGATACATCCCGGAGCGCGGGGCGGTTCTGCTTCGGATAGGACTTGGAGACGTTGTCGAATCGGATCACGGATGCACCACGGTCGGCCGGGAGTAGGTGTGCGCGACCTTACGCGACCTGGGATGGCCTGCGCAGTCGCGGTCCCGGCTTGCGTGCTTTATCCTTTTCGCCCCTCCGGGCGGAACGCAGGCGATCCGGGTGTAATCCGACGGGGCGCGCCGAAACGCCCGGGAGCTGGCACAGTGGTAGGGGGAACGCACGGGTGCCGCTCTGCGTTGACCGTGGTGAGGATCCCTGTGCGGGAGAGGAGAGCGCATGACCTACGACCGACTGGTGTGCGCCAACTGCGCGGCCCCCGTCGCGGAGGGCCGCTGTCCCGTCTGCCGCGCGAACCGGGAGCGCATGGACCCGTCGACGGGCCTGACCCCCGGAATGCTGCTGGCACTGGTGATCGCCCTCGTGGCGATGGCGGCGCTGCTCGCGGCGCTGCAGACCGCGTAGTACTCCGCATACGAGCCGGACACGAGAGAGGGCCGGGGGTTCGCCCCCCGGCCCTCTTCGTCATGCGTGTGGCCTCACGGCCTCACCGTACGGCGGATCCGCTCAGACGGCGGCGCGCCCGCCGCCGACGAGGCGCGGGAGCATCCGGAAGCCGATGCCGCCGGCGATCATCGTCGCGGCGCCGATGATCAGGAACGAGGTCTCGGCGGCGCCGGTCTCGGCCAGCTCCTCCTTGGCCTTGCCCTGCTCGACGGGCTGCGAGCCGGCGTTGTTGGTGCCCGGGTTGTTGTCGACGCACTCGGCGCCGTCGAGGTCGACGGTGCAGGTGTTGCCGCCACCGTCGGTGGAGCCGCCGGTGCTGCCGCCGGTGGTGGTCGACGAGCCACCGCTGTTGCTGGTGCCGCCATCGGTGGTGGGCGTGCCGCCGTTGCCGCCGGTGGTCGGGGTGCCGCCGTTGCCACCGGTGGTCGGGGTGCCGCCGTTGCCACCGGTGGTCGGGGTGCCGCCGTTGCCACC
>NZ_JBFASK010000007.1:163495-163632 GCF_040677675.1 Streptomyces sp. NPDC053755
TCGGTGGTGGGCGTGCCGCCGTTGCCACCGGTCGTCGGCTCGCCGCCACCGCCCGTGGTCGGGGTGCCGCCGTTGCCGCCCGTGGTGGGCGTGCCGCCGTTGCCACCGGTCGTCGGCTCGCCGCCACCGCCCGTGGT
>NZ_JBFASK010000007.1:163729-163829 GCF_040677675.1 Streptomyces sp. NPDC053755
GGTGGGCGTGCCGCCGTTACCGCCGGTGGTCTCCTCACCACCACCGCCGGTGGTCTCCTCACCACCACCGCCGGTGGTCTCCTCACCACCACCGCCGGTA
>NZ_JBFASK010000007.1:163926-206461 GCF_040677675.1 Streptomyces sp. NPDC053755
GTGGTCTCCTCACCACCGCCACCGGTGGTCTCCTCACCACCGCCGCCGGTGGTCTCCTCGCAGACTCCGCCCACTTCCTCACACGGGTCGGAGGCGACCTCGACCGAGGCGCTGAGGCCGCCGATCTCGACCCCTACACCGACCGCCTGCGCGGCACCGGCCGCGGTCAGGGACGCACCGGCGACGACTACCGTCCCGGCAGCTATCCGCGCGAGGCGAACCCGCGTCTTCTTCGTCATATGCCTGCTACCCCCAGTAGCTCAATCTCGTCATGGGGCTGCGCCCGGGGCCGCGGGCCTGGGGAGCGGCGATCACTCAACCGGTCCCCCTTCACACGCGCCCCAGAATTACGCATGCCGCGTGTCACCCTTGCGAGTTTCCGCATACGCGTCAAGGTCGTTGCGCGTGCGATGCCCGAAAGATCACCAGGTGACCGGCATGCGGGGATGCAACTGTGACGTAAACGCGGAACTTCCGCCTCTCCCACGGCAGTTCCCTTGTCGACAAAGCTCCCCACCAGCGGTGTTTCCGCTTGCGCCCGCGAACGACGCCTGGCGACCTGACGGTTCGTCAGCCTCCTCGCTCGCGCCGGCCGTGGGGCGCGAAAACGCCGGGCCCCTCGCTCGACGTGTGCGAGGGGCCCGGCGCGGTGAGCCGAAAGTCCTTACTTCTCCTGCTGCTTGCGCCAGCGGATGCCGGCCTCCAGGAAGCCGTCGATCTCACCGTCCAGGACCGCCTGCGGGTTGCCGACCTCGAACTCCGTGCGCAGGTCCTTGACCATCTGGTACGGGTGCAGGACGTACGAACGCATCTGGTTGCCCCAGGAGCTGCCGCCGTCGCCCTTCAGGGCGTCCATCTTGGCCCGCTCCTCCTGGCGCTGGCGCTCGAGGAGCTTGGCCTGGAGGACGTTCATGGCGCTCGCCTTGTTCTGGATCTGCGAGCGCTCGTTCTGGCAGGAGACCACGATGCCGGTCGGGATGTGCGTGATGCGCACCGCCGAGTCCGTGGTGTTGACGCCCTGGCCGCCCGGGCCCGACGCCCGGTAGACGTCCACGCGCAGCTCGGACTCGTCGATCTCCACGTGGTCGGACGACTCCACGACCGGGAGGATCTCGACGCCCGCGAAGGAGGTCTGACGGCGGCCCTGGTTGTCGAAGGGCGAGATGCGCACCAGGCGGTGGGTGCCCTGCTCGACGGAGAGCGTGCCGTAGGCGTACGGGGCCTTCACCACGAAGGTGGTCGACTTGATGCCGGCCTCTTCCGCGTACGAGGTCTCGTAGATCTCCGTGCCGTAGCCGTGGCGCTCGGCCCAGCGCAGGTACATGCGCTGGAGCTGCTCGGCGAAGTCGGCGGCGTCGACGCCGCCCGCCTCGGCGCGGATGTTGACGAGCGCCTCGCGCTCGTCGTACTCGCCGGACAGGAGCGTACGGACCTCCATCTCGTCCAGCGCCTTGCGGACGGAGACCAGCTCCGCCTCGGCCTCGGTGCGGGTGTCCGGGTCGTCCATCTCCTCGGCGAGCTCGAAGAGCACCGCGAGGTCGTCGATCCGGCCGCGCAGGGCCTCGGCCTTGCGGACCTCGGCCTGGAGGTGCGAAAGCTTGCTGGTGATCTTCTGCGCCGCCTCCGGGTCGTCCCAGAGGGACGGGGCCGCGGCCTGCTCTTCGAGCACGGCGATGTCGGCCCTCAACTGTTCGAGGTCCAGGACGGCCTCGATCGACCCCATGGTCGAGGAGAGGGACTTCAGCTCTTCGGATACATCGACGACTGCCACGCGTCCAGCGTAACGGCTCCCCGCCGATCCCCGGCCCGCCGCCCGCCTCCCGGGGGCGGAGCGGCCTGCGGAGGACGGGTCCCGGGCCGGGCGGGCCCGGCCCGGGGCGGTGGGCCGGGTCGAGGGGGCCGGGTCCCCGGTCCGGGCCGGGGGCGTCAGTCGGGCCGGGCCCGGGGATCTCAGGGATGCGTGGACGTCTTGGAGTCCTGCGGCGGGGTGTCGGAGTCGCCCGCCGTCGCCAGGTAGCCGCCCGCGCCCAGGGCGCCGACGACCACGACGGCGGCGATGGAGAGGGTGAGACGGCGCTTGCGGACCGCCTCCGCCTTGTGGCGGGCGGAGCCGGGGCGCCGGGCGCCCGCCGGGCGGGGGGCGCGGGCGGTGCCCAGCGGACCGCCGGAGAGCTCGTCGGGGGCGGGCACGCGCATGGAGGTGTGCGTGTCGCGGTTGGAGTCGGGCGAGGCGCCCGGGACCAGCGGGACGGCGGCCCGGCGCGGGGCGGGCCCACCGGCCGTCGCGGCGGCGCCCGTCGGGTACGGGTCCTCGTCCTGCGGCTCGGCGGCGGGCTCGGCGTCCGGCTCGTCCACGTCGAGCGGCGGGATGCCGGCGAGCAGCGGAAGGACCTCCCGCAGCCGGACGCCCAGCTCCGAGGCGCGCAGGCGGGAGGCGGGCGCCTTCGCCAGGCACTGGACGATCAGCTGCCACAGCTCCTCGGGGATGCCCGGCAGCGGGACGACGGTCTCGGTGACGTGCCGGCGCAGCACCGCGCCGGGGTGGCCGCCGCCGAAGGGCGTGAACCCGGCCAGGAGTTCGTACAGCACCGTGGCCAGGGCGTAGATGTCGACCGCGGCGCGCGGGGGCAGGCCCTCGACGATCTCCGGGGCCAGATAGTCCGGGGTCCCGATGATCCGGGTGGCCTTGGTGCGGCCCGGGGTGTCGATGAGCTTGGCGACACCGAAGTCGGTGAGGAGCGCGGGATGGGAGCCGCCGGGGCCGAGAGGTCCCTCCATGTCGAGGAGGATGTTCTCCGGCTTGACGTCCCGGTGGACGACTCCGGCGGCGTGCGCCGCCGCGAGCCCGTCGGCGACGTCGGCGATGATCGAGACGGCCGCCTCGGGGGCGAGCCGCCGCTCGCGGTCGAGACGGGTGCGGAGGTCGGTGCCGCGGACCAGGTCCATGACGAGCGCGAGGTCGTTGCCGTCGACGACGAGGTCGCGGACGGCGACCACCCGCGGGTGGTCGAGACCGAGCAGGGCGGTCCGCTCCTGGACGAAGCGTCCGACGAGCTCCTGGTCGGAGGCCAGGTCCTCGCGCAGCAGCTTGATGGCGACGGGTCCCTCGGGGCCCTCGCCGAGCCACACCGTGCCGGCGCTGCCCCGCCCGAGGATCTGATGGGCCGTGTAGCGGCTGCCGATATTCCGTGCCAAGACTGCTCCCTCAGCGGCTGGCGGTCGCGACAAAGTTACGCGTCCCCGGGCGCCGGTCGTCACTTCCGAGGGGAAATCACCCCTCGGAAGTCGATAAATCGGCAGTACTGCCGCCCCGTACCGCCGGTAGGGGGCGGAACTAGTGCCCCGTACCGCCCGTGGTCGTCCCGCTGCCCGTGCTGCTGCCGAGTTCGGAGACCCAGGTGGAGACCGACGAGATCATGTCCCCGATCGCCTCCCAGTAGCCCTTGCCCTCGGCGACCCAGCTCTGCAGCGGGGTCAGCTCCCAGATGAGCCAGCCGGCGACCACGAACAGCACGATCGTGAACAGACAGCCCTTGAGGCAGCCGAGCCCGGGGATCCGCATGGGGTTCGCGCTGCGTGCGCGCGGCGGGCGCGGCTCACGCGGGGCCGGCGCCTGGGGCGGCGGCTGCGGCGGCCGGTACTGCTGCTGCTGAGGCTGCGGCGCGTACTGCTGCTGCGGAGGCTGCTGCGGGGCGTACTGCTGCCGCTGCGGCGGCCGCTGCTGGTGCTGGGGCTGCTGGTGCTGCGGCTGCTGGTACTGCTGCGGTTGCTGTCGCTGCGGCGGCTGAGGCTGCGGCGTGTAGGGCTGCGGCTGGCGCTGGGGGCGCCGGCGCAGCGGGTCCTGGCTCGGGTCCAGGTACTGCACCTGCGTCTGCTCGTTGCGGTCCCGCGCCGCGCGCAGCTGGCTCTGCCAGGGGTGCGGTTCGTCGCTCTGCGGAGCCTGCGGCGGCTGGGCGGGTACGGGCGGCAGGACCGCGGTCGGGTCGGCGCCCGCCCCCGGACCGCTGGTCGGCATGACGCTGGTGGCGGCGGCCGGGTCGTACTGGTGGGCCCCGGCGCCACTGGGCAGCACCTGGGTCGGGTCGGCCGCTCCGGGCGTCTCCGGGACCGGCGCGGGCGCCGGGTCGGGACCGAGCAGGGCCCCGACGCCGTCGGCCGCCTCGATCTGCGCGGGCGTGGCGTGCACGCCGATGCCCGACGCGACCGTGCGCAGGGCGCGGGCCAGGTTCTCGGCGCTGGGCCGGCGGTCCGGGTTCTTGCTCAGGCAGCGCTCTATCACCGTCCACAGGGGCCCCGGGACGGTCGAGGGGCGGTGCGGCTCCTCGCTGAGGTGCCGGTGCAGGACCTCCAGGGCCGTGCCGCCCGCGAACGGAGGACGGCCGGTGACCAGTTCGTAGAGCAGGATGCCCGCGCCGTAGATGTCGACGGCGGAGGTCTGCGGGCGGCCCTCGGCCGACTCCGGCGCGACGTACGCGGGCGTGCCGACGAACTCGTGCGTGCGGGTCAGGCCGGGGGAGTCGGCGAGGCGCGCGATGCCGAAGTCGGTGAGCATCGGGTGCATCCGTCCGTCGCGCTCGGCGAGCAGGACGTTGGCGGGCTTGAGGTCGCGGTGGACGACGCCGTCGGCATGGCTGGCGGCGAGGGCGTCGGCGATCTGCGCGGTGAGCAGAGCCGCGGCGACCGGGGTGAGCGGACCGTTCTCACGGATGTAGCGGTGCAGGTCCGGGCCCTCGACGAGGTCCATGACGAGGGCGAGGACGTCACCCTCGACGACCAGGTCGCGGGTCCGCACGATGTTGGGGTGGGTGAGCCGGAGGAGCACGGACCGCTCGCGCAAGAAGCGCATCACGATGTCCGCGTCGTTGGCCAGCTCCTCCTTGAGGACCTTGATCGCGACGGTCTCTCCGGGCTGGCCCGGCACGGCGGCCTCGGCGCCCGCCGTCTCCCGCTGGCGGGCTCGCCAGACGGTGCCCGTGGCGCCGCGGCCGAGCGGCTCCTCGAGCAGGTACTTGCTGCCGATTGGCCGCACGTCACGCGCTCCCTGCTGATCGTGGTCCTGGACCCCCCGCGGTCCCTGTCCTCTTTTGTGACCCGTCCGGGGGTCCAACCCACTTTAGTGCCGCCGAACGGGTCAGCGGACGATCGCGAGACGGCCGATTCCGGCGCAGGACTTGTCCGAAAACAAGACGCATTTGTCGTACCGGAGGTTGCGGGAAGCGACGCGAGCCGTGCCCAACCAGGCACTTTTACGTCCACAGCCGACCATTCAAGATCACTTCGAGGCGACCCGCGGGCGGGTTGTCAGCGGCAGGTGCGAGGATGCACACAGCACGTCGCATCGAGGGGTCGGGAGCCCCGCGCCGTGCCGACCTGTACCGGACGACGCGTCCGTGCGGGTGGGGGAGGTCACAGGGCGGCTCCCCTGCCGGGCACCACGCGCAGAAGGGACCGCTGACGGCGATGCAGATCCGGCTGACCGTCCTCGCGCCGCACGCCGGCCACGGCACCGGGCGCGCCTGCGACGTGCTCGTCACCGCCCCCGCGGGGACGGCGCTGGCAGCCGTGGCCTCCCAGCTCGCCGCGGCCGTCTCCGGCCCGGAGACCTCCTCCTCCGGCACCACCGTGCTCTACGCCGGCCGCGAGCGGCTCGACACCCGGCGGTGCTCCCTCGGCGAGCCCCCGCTGGTCGACGGCGCGGTCCTCACCCTCCAGGTCCCCGGCGAGGACGACCGGGTGGGCGAAGGCGCCTCGGCCCGGCTCCACGTGGTCGCGGGTCCGGACGCCGGCGGGGTGCACCTCCTGCACGGCGGCCCGATCCGGGTCGGCCGCTCCCTCGACGCGGACGTCCCGCTCGACGACCCCGACGTCTCCCGGGTGCACTGCACGGTGACGGTCGGCGACGACGGCCGGGTCACGGTCGCGGACCTCGGCTCGACGAACGGCACGACGCTGGACGGCGAGCCCGTCGGCGCCCGCCCCGTCCGCCTGGCGCCCGGCGCGCTCCTGCGTCTGGGCGAGTCCGCGGTGCGCCTGGCCGGCCCGGGCGACTGCGGTACGGACTCGCTGCCCACGACCCCCGACGGCGAAGGCCACCTGCGGGTCGGGACCGGGGCCGGAGGCGACCCGGCCGGGACCGGCGCGGGCCCCGACCGGAGCACCGCCTCGGGGACGGCATCGGGAACGCCCTCCGGGACCGGGCACCCCGCGGACGCGCGCGACCGGGCGGTCACGGACGCCCGCCGCGCCGGCACGGACGACGGCCTTCGCACGGGCGGGACGCCCCCGGACTCGCGGCGGGACCCGGCCACCGGCCCCGCGGGCGCCGGCCCGCACGGTGCCGCGGCGGACCGCGCCACGGACTCCTGGCCGGTCCCCGCCCCGGCGCCGGGCGCGGCCACCGCGCGCGACGGGCTGCGCCCCCACCCCGCCCACTCCCGCACCGATGACGCCACCCACGGAGGCCCCCTCGGCCACGCGCGCGCCGAGGAGCCCTGGGACGCCGAGGGCGAGGCCCACGGCAGGACCCGCCGTCAGGCCGCCCCTCCGGTGCGCGGCAAGCGCGGGATAGGGGCGTGGGCGCGCCGGCTGACCGGGGCCAGGGGCGAGGCGACGCCCGCCGAGGCGGGCGACGGCCCCGGCGTCGGCGGGGTGTTCGCCGCGGACCGGGCGGACGGGCGGCCGCTCCCGGCCCCCGAGACCTGGCCGGACCCGGCCGCCGTGCTGCTGACCGCGCTCGGCCCGGGCCCCCGGCTCTGGGAGCGCGGACCGGGCCACCCCGAAGCGCTCGTGGTCCGGCTGGGGACGACCGATCGCGCCGAGCTGTCCGGCGTGCCCGTCACCGTCGGGCTGCGGGAGGCCGGGTCGCTCGGACTGGCCGGGCCCGGTGACCGCCTCGCCGGTCTCGCCCGCTCCGTCGTGGCCCAGCTCGCCGCCCTGCACTCCCCCGCCGAGCTGGAGATCGTGCTGATCAGCGCGGACCGCGGCCGCTCCCTGGAGGAGCGGCGCCGCGCCTGGGGCTGGCTCGGCTGGCTCCCCCATCTGCGACCCGCGCACGGTCAGGACTGCCGCCTGCTCCTCGCCTACGACCGCGAGCAGGCCGAGGCCCGTACGACCGAACTCACCCGCCGTCTCGACGACGGACCGCTCGGCCCCGGCTGGCCGAGCGCCGACCGCGCGGCCGTCGCCGAGGCCGCCGCCCGCCACGAAGGCCCGGCCACGGTCGTGATCGTGGACGGGGACCCGGGTTCGGCGGCGCTGCGCGAGACGACCGCGCGGCTCGCCGGAGCGGGCGCGGCCGCCGGCATCCATCTGATCTGCCTCGCCGAGGCCCCCGCCGCCTCACCGGTCTCGCCGGTGGCGGCGACGTACGAGAGCGCGTGCGCGGTCTCCCTCCCCTTCCGCGAGTGCGGGGCCGTCGCCCTGCTGAGCGGTGATGTGGCGACGGCCCTGCGACTGTTGCGCACGGCCGGGGGGCGAGCCGCCGGACACGGCACCGTGGGCGTCGTGGACGCCGTCTCGGTCGCCTGGGCCGAGCGCTTCGGGCGGGCCCTGGCCCCGCTGCGCACGGAAGCGGCAGCCGCACCGCGCGGCCGGGCCGCGGCGGCGCTGCCCCGGTCCGCCCGGCTGCTCGACGAGCTGGGTCTCGCCCGGGCGACCCCGGCCTCGCTGCTGGCCCGTTGGGCGTCGGCGGCGGACGGGACGGTCGTGCTGGGGGCGGGGCCGCGCGGGCCGGTCTCCGTCGACCTGACGGCGGAGGGACCCCATCTGCTCATCGAGGGACCGGCCGGCAGCGGGCGCACGGAGCTGCTGCGGTCGATCGCCGCCTCCCTCGCGGCCGGGGGCCGCCCCGACCGGCTGGGGCTGCTCCTGGTGGACGGTGCGGGCGGCGAGCGGGGCGAGGGCCTGGCGGCCTGCACGGAACTGCCCCATGTCACCGAGCACCTGGTCGCCTCCGACCCGGTCCGCATGCGCGCGTTCGCCCAGGCGCTGGGCGCGGAGCTCAAGCGCCGCGCCGAGCTGCTGGGCGACGGGCACTTCGCGGACCGCCGTATGGCCCTGCGGCGTCCCGTCACGGACCGCCTGGTCGCGCAGCGGGCGGCGAGCCCGGCGGAGAGCGTGGCGCCGGGCGCGCGTGCGACGGCCCGTGTCCCGGACCCGCGCGGCTCCTCGGGCCGCACGGACCGTCCGGGCCCGGACGGCACGGCGGGCGAGCGCCCGACCGACCGCCCGAGCGGCCGCACGGTCAGGACCGGACCCGAGGACCTGACGTACCTCCCCAGCAGCCGCACCCTGCGCCTGGGCCAGTCCCCGACGGGCGACCGCCCCGGCCTCCGGCAGCCGGGCGCCGACCCGGCGGACTCCCCGTCCCGCCCCTCCCGCCCCGGAGGCGACGGCACGCCCGGGGGGCGGCCCCTCCGCCGGACGCCCGACGACCTCCCGCCCTCCCCCAGCGGCCGCACCCCCTACCCCGGCGGGGACGGCACGCTCGGCGACCGGCCCAGCGGCCGGCTGCCGTTGCGGGGCAGCGCCGATCTCGCCGACCGGTCCAGCGGCCGGGTCCCGCGCCCGGCCCCGGAGTCCGAGTCGCCCGGGGACGGGTCGCCGAGGGCGCGGACGGAAGCGACCCCGGTCGGCGACGTTCTCGCCGGGGGCCCCGGCGAGAGCGGCACGTCCGTGGCGCTTCCCCGGCTCGTCGTCCTCGTGGACGACTTCGACGCGCTGGTGGCGCCCGCCCTCGGCGCCCCCGGGCGACCCGCCGCCGGCTCCGTCGTACGGGCTCTCGAAGCCGTCGTGCGAGGCGGCGCGCGGCTCGGGGTGCACCTCGTCGCGGCGTCGGCCCGCCCGGACCGTACGGCGGACACGGAGCTGGCCCACGGCGCCCGGCTGCGGATCGTGCTCGACGCTCCCCCCGCGACGCCCGGCTCCGAGGAGCCCGCGCCCGGCCGGGGGCGGCTCGGGCACCCGGACGGCCGGGTGACCGCCTTCCAGGCGGGACGCGTCACGAGCCGGATCCCGCGGACGGCGACGCTCCGGCCGACCGTGGTCCCCCTGGAGTGGGAGCGGATGGGCGACCCGCCCACCCGCAGACCCGTGCGCGAGCTGGGCAACGGCCCGACCGATCTGGCCCTCCTCGCCAGCGCCCTCGACCGCGCGGCCCGCTCCGTCGAGGCCACCCCCGTGGCGCCCCTCACCGCACCCGCCGTCCACCCGTGACGCCCTGACGCCCCGCCACCCCTGACGTTCCGCCACCCGGACGCCTCGCCACCCGGACGCACCCACGCACCGACGCACCGCTGCCCTGACCCGCCTTCGACCCGAGACGCCTTCGACCTGGTCCCACCGCGCGGCCCGCCTGGCCCGCCCGCGCCCGCCCACCGTCCCCGGCTCCGCCCGCCCCATCCGGTCCCGTCCGGTGCCACCCGATCCCGCCCCGCCGCGTCCGTCACGAGCCCATCACGATCCCCCGCCCGGCGCGGGAGGCGGTATTGCGGGCCCCCGATCACCGGGCGTAGACCTGTCGGCACTGGCACGAGCACGGGACGAGCACGCGCACAGGGAGACGGGGCAGTCATGCGTACACCTCTTCGTACACGCAAAGCCGCGACGACGATCACCGCCATCACCGCGTTCACCGCACTCGCCCTCGCGGGCTGCGGCGGCGAGAGCAAGGAAGCAGGGCCGCCGGCCGGTCCCACCAGCACCGCGGAGAACGGCGGGGGCTCGGTCTCCCTCCCCTCCCTCAAAGGCGAGAACATCCAGGTCGCCGCCGTCTGGACGGGCCCCGAGCAGGAGAACTTCACGAAGGTCCTGAAGGAGTTCGAGAAGCGCACGGGCGCGACCGTCACCTTCGTTCCGGCCCAGGACCCGATCGTGAACTTCCTCGGTACGAAGATCGCCGGCGGTGCCCCGCCGGACGTGGCGATGCTCCCCCAGGTCGGCGCGATCAAGCAGGCCGCCGCCCAGAAGTGGATCAAGCCGGTCGGCCCGGAGGCAAAGGCGCAGCTCGCCAAGAACTACTCCCAGGGCTGGCAGGACCTCGGCGCGGTCGACGGCACGCAGTACGGCGTCTACTTCAAGGCCGCCAACAAGTCCCTGATCTGGTACAACAGCGCTGCCTTCGAGAACGCGGGCGCCTCCGAGCCCAAGACCTGGAAGGAGTTCCTCGCCACCGCCGAGACCATCTCGGCCTCCGGCGTCACCCCCGTCTCGGTGGGCGGCGCCGACGGCTGGACCCTCACGGACTGGTTCGAGAACGTCTACCTCTCCCAGGCGGGCCCGGAGAAGTACGACCAACTGGCCCGGCATGCGATCAAGTGGACGGATCCGTCCGTTACCCAGGCCCTGACCACCCTCGCACAGTTGTTCGGCAAGCCGGCCCTCATCGCGGGCGGCGCGGACGGCGCGCTGCAGACGGAGTTCCCGGCCTCGGTCACCCAGACGTTCACGGGCGGCGACCAGCCCAAGGGCGCGATGGTGTTCGAGGGCGACTTCGCCGCCGTCAACATCGCGCAGACGGACGCCGAGATCGGTACGGACGCGAAGGTGTTCCCGTTCCCCGCCGTGGGCGCGGAGTCCCCGGTCGTGACGGCCGGCGACGCGGCGGTGGCGCTGAAGGACACCAAGGGCGCGCAGGCGCTGCTGACCTTCCTCGCCTCCCCCGACGCGGCGAGGATCTGGGCGGGCTCCGGCGGTTTCCTCTCCCCCAACAGGAACCTGGACCCGGCCGCGTATCCGAACGACGTCCAGCGGAAGATCGCCAAAGCGCTGATCGAGGCCGGCGACGACTTCCGCTTCGACATGTCGGACCAGATGCCGCAGTCGTTCGGCGGAACCCCCGGCAAGGGCGAGTGGAAGGCGCTCCAGGACTTCCTCAAGAACCCGAAGGACATCGCGGGGACCCAGGCACGGCTGGAGGCCGACGCGGCCAAGGCGTACCGGAGCTGAGCCGCCGTCATGGCTTCGGTGCCGCGCACAGGGGGGCAAGGCACGCCCCGCACTCCGTACAAGAGCGTCACCGGCACCCGTAAGGCGGTGGCGGCTGGGTTCCTCCTCCCCGCCTTGCTGCTGCTCGGTGCGCTCGTCGTCTACCCGATCGGGTACTCCGTCCAGCGGTCGTTCTTCGACACGGCCGGGACCTCCTTCGCCGGCCTGGACAACTACCGGGAACTCTTCACCGACGACACCCTCCTCACGGCGGTCAGGAACAACGCGATCTGGGTGGTCTTCGCCCCGACCGTCGCCACCGCTCTCGGGCTGATCTTCGCGGTGCTCACCGAGCGGGTGCGCTGGGGGACGGCGTTCAAGCTGGTCGTCTTCATGCCCATGGCGATATCGATGCTCGCCGCCGGGATCATCTTCCGCCTCGTCTACGAGCAGGATCCGGACCGCGGGGTCGCCAACGCCGTCTGGGTCGGGGTGCACGACACCTTCGCCGAGTCGTCCGTCTTCCCGCGGGCCCGCCCCCTCCCGGTGCATCCGCTCGAGGCGGCGGGCGGCGGCGCGTACGTCACGAAGGACCCCGTCCGCGCGGGCGAGTCCGCACAGCTTCCGCTGATCGGGGTCCCGCCGGCGCAGATGCCCCCGGACGCCCGGCCGGCGCGCACCGCCGCGACCGCGCCGGGTGGGATCGCCGGCACGGCCTGGCTGGACTTCACCAGGGGCGGGGGCGGAAAGCCGAACGTCGTCGACCCGAAGGAGCTCGGTCTCCAGGGGCTGCGGATCGAGGCGGTGAAGGACGGCCGGGTCGTCGCGAGCACCACGGCCGCCGCCGACGGACGGTTCGTCCTGCCGGCCACCGCGGACGGAGCCGTCCTGCGGCTGCCGGCGAGCAACTTCCGGGAGCAGTACAACGGCGTCGAGTGGCTCGGCCCCTCACTCGTCACGCCCGCCGTCATCGGCAGCTACGTGTGGATGTGGGCCGGGTTCGCGATGATGCTGATCGCCGCCGGCCTGGCCGGCATGCCACGCGAACTCCTCGAAGCGGCCCGCGTCGACGGGGCGAACGAGTGGCAGGTCTTCCGCCGCATCACGGTCCCGCTCCTCGCACCCGTCCTCGCCGTGGTCCTGGTGACCCTCATGATCAACGTCCTCAAGGTCTTCGACCTGGTCTTCATCATCGCGCCGGGCTCGGCGCAGGACGACGCGAACGTCCTGGCGCTCCAGCTGTACCGGTCGTCTTTCGGCACGGACGCGGATCTCGGCATCGGCTCCGCGATCGCCGTCCTGCTGCTCCTGCTGGTGCTCCCGGTGATGGCCTTCAACATCCGCCGCATGCGAAAGGAGGCCCGCCGGTGACCGCGTCGAAGCGTGAGGACGGCCTGGGCGCACGGATCGCCTCCCGGGCCGCCGGGGGCGCGATGCGGGTCTTCCTCGTCCTCGTCGGACTCTTCTGGCTGATGCCCACGGTCGGCCTACTGCTGTCGTCGCTGCGCGGCCCGTCCGACATCAGCGAGAGCGGCTGGTGGAAGGTCTTCACCGCCCCGGCGCAGCTCACCACGGAGAACTACGCCGACCTCCTCGCCGACGAGACGATCACCGGCTCGCTGGTCTCGACCATCCTGATCACGGTCCCGGCGACCGTCCTGGTGGTCGTGATCGGCTCGCTCGCCGGGTACGCCTTCGCCTGGCTGGACTTCCCGGGCCGGGACTGGTGGTTCCTCGTGGTGGTCGGCCTCCTCGTCGTCCCGGTCCAGGTCGCGCTCGTACCCGTCTCGAAGCTCTTCGGCACGATCGGGATCTTCGAGACCACGCTCGGGGTCGTCCTGTTCCACACCGCGTTCGGCCTCCCGTTCGCGATCTTCCTGCTGCGGAACTTCTTCGCGGAGATCCCGAGGGAGCTGCTCGAAGCGGCGCGTCTCGACGGGGCGGGCGAGATCCGGCTCTTCACCCGGGTGGTGCTGCCACTGGGCGGACCGGCGATCGCCTCGCTGGGAATCTTCCAGTTCCTCTGGGTGTGGAACGACATGCTCGTCGCGCTGATCTTCGCGGATTCCGACTCGCCGCCGATCACGGTGGCGCTGCAACAGCAGGTCCGCCAGTTCGGCAACAACATCGACGTCCTGGCGCCGGGCGCGTTCGTCTCGATGGTGATCCCGCTGGCGGTGTTCTTCGCCTTCCAGAGGCAGTTCGTCTCGGGCGTGATGGCGGGCGCGGTGAAGTAGCGGCGCCGGAGCGACGCACGGCACGGACGCCGTACGGGGACGAGGGCGGGGCTTCGGCTTCGGCGCGAGGCGAGGCGAGGCGAGGCGAGGCGATTGGCCTGATCGGTTCGAACAATTGAGGGAATCGCCGAGGAAACGATGCCCGCCCGGGTCCGGCCGGCCCGGCGGCGGAGGTGGTGGACGCGCACGAGGACGTCACCAGGACGGCGGGACAAAAAGGGAGATAAGGCCACCAAGCGCCATAGAGTGCAGTTCCGATGACGACGCATCGAGACTCCACCCCAGCACCCCCGCCCGGCAGCGCCACCGGCACCCCGGGCCCGGTCGCCGAGCCCGGAATCGAGCCCGGCACCGGCTCGCGGACCGACCCGCGGACCGGCACCGGCTCGCGGACCGGCACCGGCTCGCGGACCGGCTCCGGTGACCGGGCGGAGTCGCCGCCCGGCTGTGCCCCCGCGCCCCCCGGACTCACCGGCTCGCCCTTCGAGTCGGAGACGTTCACGGCGGCCACCTTCGTCGCCGTCGGCCGCGGCCCCTGGATCGCCCTGGCCGTCGTCTGGATGGTCACCCGGGCCGGCATGCTGCTGCTCCTGCTGCGCGACAGCCTGGGCGTCGGCGGCGTGGGCCGCGAGGTGCACGTCCTCTACCAGCACTGGTACCGCCAGTTCGCGCACGGCACCTTCCCGGTGGGCGACGTCACCTGGCAGTACCCGCCCGGCGCCGGGCTCGTCATCATGTCCCCCGGCGCGCTGCCCTGGCTCACGTACTTCCAGGCCTTCGTCGCCCTCACCCTCCTCGCCGACGCCGCCGTGGTCCTCGCCCTCGCCCGCGCGGACAGCCACCGCCTCACCCACGGCTCCTGGGTCTGGGTCTGCGGTCTGCCCCTGCTCCTGCACCTGCCCCTCGCGCGGTACGACGTGCAGGTCACCGCCCTCGCCGTCCTCGCCCTCCTCGCGATGAAGTCGCGGTTCGCCGTCGGCCGGGTCCTCGGCGGGGCCCTGGCCGCCGTCGGCGCGCTGGTCAAGGTGTGGCCGGTGCTCACACTGATCGGCACCCCCCGGGGCCGTACCACCCGCGAGACCTGGACCGCCGCAGCCGTCACCGCCGCCGCCCTGCTCACCACCCTGGCGCTCTGCTTCTCGGACTCCCTCGGCTTCCTTCGCCAGCAGGGCAGCCGTGGCGTCCAGATCGAGTCGCTCGGCGGCACCGCGCTCGCGCTGGGCAGGGCGTCGGGCGTCTGGCCGGGGACCGTGGAGTACCGCTACGGCGCCTTCGAGTACGTCGGCCCGTACGTCTCCAGCATCGGCCGGTTCGCCCTGCTCCTGACCGTCCTGGCCTTCGTCTGGCTCCTGCTGTGGCGACTGCGGGCCCGCACCTGGACCGCGGCCACCCCCCTGGACGCGGCGCTGGCCGCCGTCCTGCTCTTCACCGTCACCAGCAGGGTCATCAGCCCCCAGTACATGGTCTGGCTGCTCGGCCTCGCTGCCGTCTGCCTCACCTGCCGGGAGACCGTGATGCGCCCGGTGGTGCTGCTGCTCCTGCCGGCCGCGGCGCTCAGCTCGCTCGCGTACCCCGTCCTCTACGACGAGGTGGTGGCCGGCACCGACCGGGGCCTGGCGGTCATGGTCGTCCGCAACGGCCTGCTGCTCGCGGCGGCAGTCGTGGCCGCACGGCGCCTGTGGACGGCGTCGGTCGCCGTGCGCCAGGACGACGACGTGTGAGGGACCGAGGTCCGAGCCCCGAGGCCGAGGAGGCCGGCAGCCAAGGGGCCGCCAGCCAAGGAGCCGGCGGCCGGGAGGCCGACGACCACAGGCACACGGCCACAAGGCGCCCGGCGAAGGGCCCCGCCGGAAACCCGGCGGGGCCCTTCGCCGTCACTCGGCCGGTCAGGTGTGGGCGCGCAGCAGCTGGCGCATCGTCCGCATCGCCACCGACAGGTTGGCCAGGTCGAACGTCTCCGAGCCCTGGATCTCCTCCAGGGTCGTCCGCGCCCGCCCCAGGATGGCCGCGTTCCTCTGCTCCCAGGCCTTGAAGCGCTCCTCCGGCGTCGAGGTGTCGTCGCCCGCCGACAGCACGTCCGCCGTGAGGGCGGCGTGCGCGGCGAAGAGGTCCTCGCGGATGGAGGCGCGGGCCATCGACTGCCAGCGGTCCTCACGCGGCAGTTCGATGATCCGGTCCATGAGCTGGGTGATCCGCAGCCGGTCGGCCAGGTCGTAGTAGACCTCGGCGACCGCCATCGGGTCCTGGTCCGTACGGTCCGCGATCGCGACGATGTCGAGCGTCGGGAAGGCGGAGGAGAACCCGGCGACCCGCAGGGCCAGCTCCTCCGGGACGCCCTCGGACGTCAGCTCGTCCAGGATCGACTGGTACCACTCCAGGTCCGCGCCGCGCAGCAGCTGCGGCAGCTCGCCCCAGACCCGCTCGACCCGCTCGCCGAAGAAGCCGATGGTCTCGGCGAGCTGGAGCGGCTGCGGCCGGTTGCCGAGCAGCCAGCGCGTACCGCGCTCGACCAGACGGCGGGAGTGCAGCCGCATCCGGGTCTGCACGTCGGCCGGGACCCGGTTGTCGAGCGCCTCGACGGCGTCCCAGACCTCGCCGAGCCGGAAGATGGCGCGGGCGGCGGTCTGCGCGCGGACGATCTCCTCGATCGACGCGCCGGTCTCCTCGCGGAGGCGGTGCAGGAAGGTCGAGCCACCGCTGTTGACGGTGTCGTTGACCAGGATCGTGGTGATGATCTCCCGGCGCAGCGCGTGGGTGTCGATCGCCTCCGGGAACTTCTCGCGCAGCAGCGTCGGGAAGTACTCGTGGAGCAGTCCGCGCAGGTACGGGTCGTCCGGCAGCTCGGTGTGGATCAGCTCGTCGGCCACCGTGATCTTGGTGTACGCGAGGAGGACGGCGAGCTCCGGCTGGCTCAGGCCCTTGCCGCTGTTGAGCAGCTCGCGGATCTGCCGGTCGTTGGGCAGGAACTCCAGCGCGCGGTCGAGGTGTCCGTCGCGGCCCAGTCGGCGCATGAAGCGCTGGTGGGCGTGGAGCAGCGACGGCGACTGGGCGACGGCGTTGGCCAGGGCCACGTTCTGCGCGTAGTTGTTGCGCAGGACGAGCCCGCCGACCTCGTCGGTCATCTCCGCGAGGATGATGTTGCGCTGCTTGACGGTCATGTCGCCTTCGGTGACGAGCCCGTTGAGCAGGATCTTGATGTTGACCTCGTGGTCGGAGGTGTCCACACCGGCGCTGTTGTCGATGGCATCGGTGTTGACCTTGCCGCCCTCGCCGTCGGGGCCGCCCTTGCGGGCGAACTCGATGCGGCCGAGCTGGGTCAGACCGAGGTTGCCGCCCTCGCCGACGACCTTGACCCGGAGGTCCTCGCCGTTGACGCGGATGGCGTCGTTCGCCTTGTCGCCGACGTCGGCGTGGGTCTCGGCGGCCGACTTGACGTACGTGCCGATGCCGCCGTTCCACAGCAGGTCGACGGGGGCGTGCAGGACGGCCTGCATCAGCTCGGCCGGGGTCATCTTGGTGACGCCGTCCGCGATGCCGAGGGCCGCGCGCATGGCGGCGTTGACCGGGATCGACTTGGCGGTCCTCGGGTGGATCCCGCCGCCCGCCGACAGCAGCGCGGTGTCGTAGTCGGCCCACGAGCTGCGGGGCAGCTCGAAGAGGCGGCGCCGCTCGGCGTACGAGACGGCCGCGTCCGGGTTCGGGTCGATGAAGATGTGCCGGTGGTCGAAGGCGGCGACGAGCCGGATGTGCTCGGAGAGCAGCATGCCGTTGCCGAAGACGTCGCCGGACATGTCGCCGACGCCGACGACGGTGAAGTCCTCGGTCTGGGTGTCGTGGCCCAGCTCGCGGAAGTGCCGCTTCACGGACTCCCAGGCGCCGCGGGCGGTGATGCCCATGCCCTTGTGGTCGTAGCCCGCCGAGCCGCCGGAGGCGAAGGCGTCGCCGAGCCAGAAGCCGTAGGCGACCGCGACCTCGTTGGCGATGTCGGAGAAGGTCGCGGTGCCCTTGTCCGCGGCGACGACGAGGTAGGTGTCGTCCTCGTCGTGGCGGACCACGTCGACCGGGGGCACGACCTCGCCGGCGACGAGGTTGTCGGTGATGTCGAGCAGCGCCGAGATGAAGGTCTTGTAGGAGGCGATGCCCTCGGTCATCCAGGCGTCGCGGTCCACGGACGGGTCCGGGAGCTGCTTGGCGACGAAGCCGCCCTTGGCGCCGACGGGCACGATGACGGTGTTCTTCACCATCTGCGCCTTGACCAGGCCGAGGATCTCCGTCCGGAAGTCCTCACGCCGGTCGGACCAGCGCAGACCGCCTCGGGCGACCTTGCCGAAGCGCAGGTGCACGCCCTCGACGCGCGGCGAGTACACCCAGATCTCGAACGCCGGACGGGGCGCGGGGAGGTCGGGGATCGCCTGCGGGTCGAACTTCATCGAGACGTACGCGTGCGGCCTGCCGTCCGCGGACTTCTGGAAGAAGTTGGTGCGCAGGGTCGCCTTGATGACGGTGAGGAAGGAACGGAGGATCCGGTCCTCGTCGAGGGAGGCGACCTGGTCGAGGGCGCCGTCCAGCTCCTCCAGGAGCCCGTCGGTCAGCTCGGTGCCGGCGCGCTGGCGCTCCGGGGACATTCGCGCCTCGAAGAGCGAGACGAGCAGCCGGGTGGTGTGGACGTTGTCGCGGAGGGTGTCCTCCATGTAGTCCTGGCTGAAGGTCGAACCGGCCTGGCGCAGGTACTTCGCGTAGGCGCGCAGCACCATCGCCTGACGCCAGTTGAGGCCGGCGGCGAGCACCAGCGCGTTGAAGCCGTCGTTCTCGGCCTCACCGGTCCAGGTGGCGGCGAACGCCTCCTGGAACCGCTCGCGGGCGTCGTCGGCGAGGTGGTCGCCGTTTCCGGTCGGCATCCGCAGGCCGAAGTCGTAGACCCAGGCGTGCGTACGGTCGGCGCAGCGCAGCTCGTACGGCCGCTCGTCGACGACCTCGACGCCGAGCCGGTTGAGCACCGGCAGGACGGCGGAGAGGGAGACCTGGGGACCCGTCTTGTAGATCTTGAAGCGGCGCTCGCCGGGGCCCGCGCCGACCGGCTCGTACAGCGAGAGCGCGAAGTCCTTGCCGGTCCGGCCGAGCTCTTCCAGGCGGACCAGGTCCGCGACGGCGGCGCGGGGCGAGTGGTCCGCCTTGTAGCCCTCGGGGAAGGCGTTGCCGTAGCGGCGCAGCAGTTCGGCGGCGCGTTCCTCGCCGAGTTCGGCGTTCAGGGCCTCGCCGAAGCCGTCGGCCCAGGACCGGGCGGCCTCGACGAGCCTGGCCTCGATGCGGTCGGCGTCGGCGTCGGTCAGCTTGGCGAGTTCGGTGCCGGGCTTGACGCGGACGACGAAGTGCAGGCGGGAGAGGATCGATTCGGTGTTCCAGGCGGTGAAGTCGACGCTGGTGCCGTCGAGCTCCTCCTTGAGGATGTCGATGATCCGCAGCCGGACGCCGGTGGTGTAGCGGTCGCGCGGGAGGTAGACGAGGGCGGAGTAGTAGCGCCCGTACTCGTCCTGGCGCAGGTAGAGCCGCAGGCGCCGCCGCTCCTGGAGGTACAGGACGCTGGTGACGATGGACCGCAGCTGGTCGACCGGGGTCTGGAACAGCTCGTCGCGCGGGTAGGTCTCCAGGATCTGGAGCAGGTCGCGGCCGTCGTGGCTGTTGGGCGAGAAGCCGGCGCCGTCCAGGACCTCCTGGACCTTGCGGCTGACCACGGGCACGCGGCGCACGGACTCGGTGTACGCGGCGGAGGAGAAGAGGCCGAGGAAGCGGCGCTCGCCGATGACGTTGCCCTCGGCGTCGAACTTCTTCACGCCGATGTAGTCGAGGTACGAGGGGCGGTGCACCGTGGAGCGGCTGTTGGCCTTGGTGAGGATGAGCAGCTTGTGCTCACGCGCCTTGGCCCGGGCGTCGGCGGGCAGCCGGCTGAAGGAGGGCGAGACCGGGGCGTGGTGGTCGCCCTTGCCGCTGTGGTGCGGGTCGGAGCGCAGGATGCCGAGGCCGGTGCCGGGGACGGCGGTCAGCGCGTCGCCGTCGACCAGCTCGTACTCGCGGTAGCCGAGGAAGGTGAAGTGGTCGGCGGCGAGCCAGCGGAGCAGTTCACGCGCCTCCTCGACCTCGGTGGGGCGCAGGTCGGAGGCCATGGGCTCGTCGGGGAGCCCGTCGGCGATGCGCATCGCCGCGTCGCGCATCTTCTCCCAGTCCTCGACCGTCTCGCGGACGTCGGACAGGACGCGGAGCAGGTCGGCGGTGATCTGCTTGAGGTCGGAGCGGTCGGTCTCGCGGTCGATCTCGACGTGGATCCAGGACTCGACGAGCGCGTCGTGCGGGAGTCCGGCCTTGGCCGTCCCGCCGTTCTCGGCGGTGAGCACCTCGACGAGCTTGCCGGTGACGTCCCGGCGGACGAGGACCTGCGGGTGGATCACGACGTGGATGCCGCGGCCCTGGCGGGAGAGCTCGTTCGTCACGGAGTCCACGAGGAAGGGCATGTCGTCGGTGACGACCTCCACGACGGAGTGGCTGCAGGTCCAGCCGTTCTCCTCCACCGTCGGGGTGTGGACGCGCACGTTGGCCGTGCCCTGCGGGCGGTTCTCGGCCAGCCGGTAGTGCGAGAGCGCGGCGCCGAAGACGTCCACGGGGTCGCGGTCGGTGAGGTCCTCGGGCGCGGTGTGCAGGTAGTAGCGCTGGAGGTAGTCGAGCAGGGTGTCCCGGTCGGGCCTCTCCCCGTGCTCGGGCCCCGTCGGAAGTCGCCCCCCGACCGGGCTGTTCTCAGCTACCCGAGCGGCCCTCTCGAGCAACTCGGCCTTGGCTTCGTCCAGCTTGGTCTGCATGTCCTCTGGCTCCTGTCGCGCGCCGTTGCGTGACGTCGGTGGAAGAAAGGACACAACGCCACGACGCGGGTGTACCGGTCGAAGACGACGTTATGCCGCGGTGGGAGATGTCCGAGCCGGATTCGGCCACAGTGCGCGGCGCGCTCGGACGGTGAAGGCCGGCGAACGCCCTGTCGGCCCGGCCGCTGTCGCGGGCCGGGCGGAGGCCGGGGGCTTCGCTGCCCCCACGGCGTATCGCGCTGATCACGGGAAAAGCCTATCGCTCCCTCCCCCCGACCCGTCATGAGCCGTATGTGTACAAAAGCGGGGGTGGAAGTTTGACGTTATGGACAGCGACGAAAGTCCTCTTGGCAAAGCGCGGTGCCGCCGGGAGTGTGACGGCGATACTACGAAGCGTGAGGCACCACCACCACCGGATGTGGGAGTCGTCAATGGCGAAGATCTTGATCGTGACCGGGGACGCGGCGGAGTCGCTGGAGGTGATGTACCCGTACCAGCGGCTGCTCGAAGAGGGGTACGAGGTCCACATCGCCGCGCCCGCGCGGAAACAGCTGCGCTTCGTCGTGCACGACTTCGAGCCGGGCTTCGACACGTACACCGAGAAGCCCGGCTACACCTGGCCCGCCGACCTGGCCTTCTCGGAGGTCGATCCGGGCGACTACGTGGCGGTGGTGATCCCGGGCGGCCGGGCGCCGGAGTACCTCCGCAACGACCCCGAGCTGCGCAAGATCCTGAAGTCCTTCTTCGACGCGGACAAGCCGGTGGCCCAGATCTGCCACGGGCCGCTCCTGACGGCCGCGATCGGCGGTCTGGAGGGCCGCAGGGTGACGGCGTATCCGGCCCTGGAGCTGGACATGCAGGCGGCGGGCGCGAGCTTCCAGGACACCGAGGCGGTCGTCGACGGCACCCTGGTGTCGTCCCGCGCCTGGCCGGACCACCCGACCTGGATGCGCGAGTTCCTGAAGGTCCTGCGCGCCAAGGGCTGAGGCCGCCCGGAAGGCGGGACGGGCCGCTTCCGACGCCCTGGGGGCGGGGCGGCCCGCAACCCTCAGCCAGGGGCGGCGCGCCGCACGGGAGGGCAGGCCGCTTCCGACGCTGGGGGCCGCACCCGGCCCGCGCATCCCTCGGCCGGGGGCGGGCGCGCCGCCCGGCGGGGCGGGGACGGGCGCTTCCGGTGCCCGGCCCGCCCTCCGGACCGGCATCCGCCGCGCTTTCCAGGACCATGGCCCCCGGCCCTGCACCGGCGCCCTCGGGCCGCCGCCGCTGTCCGGCCCTAGACCAGCTCTTCCGCCACCGCGACCGCCTCCGTGAGGGAGTCGACGACCGGCACGCCTACGGCCTCCAGGCTGGACCGGCTGTGGGACCCCCCGGTGTAGAGCACGGCCCTGGCGCCGACGTGCGCCGCCGCCAGGGCGTCGTCCGCCGCGTCTCCGATGACCACGATCCGCTCCGGCTCGACGCCCTGGAGAGCTGCGAGGTGGCGCACCATGTGTCCGGCCTTGCCCGCCGTGGAGGTGCCGATCCGCCCGTCCACGCGGACGAACCGCTCCTCGATCCCGTGGCGCCGGACCAGCGGCACCAGCTCCGCGTGCGGGGCGAGGGAGAGCAGGGACTGGGTGAACCCCGACGCCTGCCGGGCGGCGAGCAGCTCCGCCGCCCCGGCGGTCAGACCGCAGCCGTCGGCCCGCTGCCAGTAGTGGCGGTGGAAGATGCCGTCCATCAGCGCCCACTCCGCCTCGGTGGGCAGCCGTCCCATCAGCCGTTCGTAGAACTTCGGCACCGGCACCGTGTACAGGTCCCGGTACCGGGCGAGCGTGATCGGCGCCAGGCCCAGCTCGGCGAAGGCCGCGTTCGTCGCGTCGATGACGGCCTGGATGTCGTCGAGCAGCGTGCCGTTCCAGTCCCAGACCAGATGCTTGCCCCGCCGCTTCGTCCCGTGCTTCCCCATGCGAAGACGGTACCGGCACGCTCCGACAACCGTTCCCGGCCGGCGGGAGCGGGGTGCGATGGGGCGTCGGCGCGACCACACCTGAGGGCGGCCGCGCCCGACGGCCCGGGTCCGAGGCGGCCCGCTGCCCGCCGGCCCGCGCGGGCACCGCCCGCGCGCCCGCCGGAACGCCGTACGTCAGGCCAGCAGGCCCGGGATCTCCTGCACGCCGAACCAGAGCAGCTCGTGGTCCTCCGCGCCGTCCACCGTGAACCGGGCGTCGTCGTCGCCCTGGTCCGCCGCGCCCAGCGCGTCGGCTGCCGCCGAGACGTCCGCCTCGGCGTCGTCCGCGTCGGCGTGCACGGCTGCCGCCTTGGCCAGCGGTACGGCTCCGGCGATACGCACCTCGCCGAGGGAGCCGGCGTCCAGTCCGCGGTCGGGGTCGACCACGGCGTCCTTGTCCGGCACGTCGACGGCGACGACGATCCGGCGCCGGGCCGCCGAGGGGTCCCCGGCGAGCATGCGCAGGGAGGCGGCCGCCGCCCGGTTGAGCGCGGCGTACTCCAGCTCCTCGATGTCGTCGGAGACGTACCACTCGCGCAGCACGGGGGTGACGGCGTAGGCGGTCAGCGGGCCCGGGCCCAGCTCGCCCGCCTTGTGCGCCTGTGCGAGACCGGGGAGGGTCAGGGGGACGTACACGCGCATGGCTGGCCGCTTTCGTAGTCGGAGGACGCACTCAGGATACGTGCGGAGTCCCCCTTCGGGGCTGCGGGGCCGCCCTCTCGCCGGTCATCCGCACGCATGCCCCGGCCTCGGCTCCCGCAGCCTCCCGCACCCGCCGTCTCACCCGGATAGGTGAATCCCGAAGGCCCCCGCCCCGTCGACCGTCGCGCCTTGCGAGGGCTCGGAGCCTGCCCGTACAAGATCCCCAACAGAAGTTACCGCCCGGTAGACCAACGGGCGCGAGGGACGGGGACGCCCATGGACAGCACCGCCACCACGACGGCCCGCGCAGCGCGGAGCACGCCGCCCGCCACCACCGCCCCGGGCTCCTCGGCGGCCGGTCGCCCGGCCCCGGCGGGCGCGACCACCCGCCCCCGGACACCCCGCCCCCGCTCCGCCCCGCGCGGCCCGGCCGGCACCGGCCCCCGCGGCTCCGCCGGTACCCGGCCCGCCGCCCCGCAACGCCCCCGCACGGCGCCGCTCGCCCTCCCGCCGCACACCGTCTTCGCCGAACGTCTCCTCGCCGTCCTGACCGGCGACCGGCCCGTCCACTGGATGCTCGGCCGGACGGTCGGCGCGGCCTACGAACAGCTGGTCCGGCTGGCCCCGGCGACACCCCTGCGATCCTGCGGCCCCCGCCCCGTGCTGCGCCGCTGCTCCGTCCACCAGCCACGGCCGGGGGCCGTCGAGGCATTCGCGAGCATCGCCGTCGGCGACCGGGTCAGGGCCCTGGCGTTCCGTCTGGAGCGCGGCGCGGACGGCCGCTGGCGCTGCGCCGCGGTCGAGGTGGACGGCCTCGGAGACGGGTCGGGGAACGGGCTGGGGAACGGACCCGCGAACGGATACGGCCCGGGGAACGGGCCCGCGAACGGATACGGGCCGGGCCACGGCCTCCAGCACGGCAACGCCGACGGATCGGGGAGCGCGAGCGTCTCCCGGAGCGGAAACGGCCCCGGGAACAGCCTCCCCGCGCGCGTGCCCGCCCAGGCCACCCGGACATGACGAAGGGGCCGTCCACCTCACCGGGCGGCCGGACATGACGAAGGGGCCCTCCACCTCACCAGGTGTCCGGCCCCTTCGCTTCACCGCCGTGGGCGACCGCCGTGCGGCCGCCGTCGGTGTTACTTCTTGCGGCGACGCCCGCCGCTGCTCTTCTGCGCCTTGCGCCGCTCCGCGCGGGTCATGCCGTCACCCGAGGAGGCGCCGTCGGCGATGAAGTCGCCCTCGACGACCGAGCCGTCCCCGTCCACCTTCGGCGCGGAGAAGTGCAGCCGGTCCGGCCGCTGCGGGGCGTCGAGCCCCTTGGCGCGGATCTCCGGACGTCCGGCACCGGCCGGCACCGCGTCCTTCTTGTCCAGCGAGGTCCGGCCGGCCTCGTCCTGCACCGGGACCTCCTCGACCTGCTGCTCGACCTGGACCTCCAGGTTGAACAGGTAGCCGACGGACTCCTCCTTGATGCCCTCCATCATGGCGGTGAACATGTCGAAGCCCTCGCGCTGGTACTCGACCAGCGGGTCCTTCTGGGCCATCGCGCGCAGGCCGATGCCCTCCTGGAGGTAGTCCATCTCGTAGAGGTGCTCACGCCACTTGCGGTCGAGCACGGACAGCACCACACGGCGCTCCAGCTCGCGCATGATGTCCGAGCCGAGCGACTTCTCCCGGGCCGCGTACTGCTCGTGGATGTCGTCCTTGACGGACTCGGCGATGAACTCGGCGGTGATCCCGGCGCGGTCGCCCGCCGCCTCCTCCAGCTCCTCGACGGTGACCTTCACCGGGTACAGCTGCTTGAAGGCGTTCCACAGGCGGTCGAGGTCCCACTCCTCCGCGAAGCCCTCGGCCGTCTCCTGGCGGATGTAGTCGTCGATCGTGTCGTTCATGAAGTGCTGGATCTGCTCGTGCAGGTCCTCGCCCTCCAGGACACGGCGGCGCTCGCCGTAGATGACCTCGCGCTGCCGGTTGAGGACCTCGTCGTACTTCAGGACGTTCTTGCGCGTCTCGAAGTTCTGGGTCTCCACCTGCGACTGCGCGGAGGCGATCGCGCGGGTGACCATCTTGTTCTCGATCGGCACGTCGTCCGGAACGTTGGCCATGGCCATGACGCGCTCGACCATCTGCGCCTTGAACAGCCGCATCAGGTCGTCGCCGAGGGAGAGGTAGAAGCGGGACTCGCCCGGGTCTCCCTGACGGCCCGAACGGCCGCGCAGCTGGTTGTCGATACGGCGCGACTCGTGGCGCTCGGTGCCCAGGACGTAGAGCCCGCCGAGGGACTTGACCTCCTCGAACTCCGCCTTGACGGCCTTCTCGGCACGCTCCAGGGCGCCGGGAAGGGCCGCGGCCCACTCCTCGACGTGCTCGACCGGGTCCAGACCCGCCTGGCGCAGCTCCGCCTCGGCGAGGTCGTCCGGGTTGCCGCCGAGCTTGATGTCGGTGCCTCGGCCGGCCATGTTGGTGGCGACCGTGACGGCGCCCTTGCGGCCCGCCTGGGCGACGATCGTCGCCTCACGGTCGTGCTGCTTGGCGTTGAGGACCTCGTGCTGGATGCCCCGCTTGGACAGCTGCTGCGAGAGGTACTCGGACTTCTCGACCGACGTCGTGCCGACGAGGATCGGCTGGCCCTTCTCGTGCTTCTCCGCGATGTCGTCGACGACGGCGGCGAACTTGGCGACCTCGGTGCGGTAGATCAGGTCGGACTGGTCCTTGCGGACCATCGGCTTGTTCGTCGGGATCGGGACGACGCCGAGCTTGTAGATCTGGTGGAACTCCGCGGCCTCGGTCATGGCCGTACCGGTCATGCCGGAGAGCTTGTCGTAGAGACGGAAGAAGTTCTGGAGGGTGATCGTGGCGAGGGTCTGGTTCTCGTCCTTGATGTCCACCCCTTCCTTCGCCTCGATCGCCTGGTGCATGCCCTCGTTGTAGCGGCGGCCGGCGAGGATACGGCCGGTGTGCTCGTCGACGATCATGACCTCGCCGTCGATGACGACGTAGTCCTTGTCCTTCTTGAACAGTTCCTTCGCCTTGATGGCGTTGTTCAGGTAGCCGACGAGCGGGGTGTTCACCGACTCGTAGAGGTTGTCGATGCCCAGCCAGTCCTCGACCTTGGCGACGCCGGACTCGTGGATGCCGACGGTGCGCTTCTTCTCGTCGACCTCGTAGTCGCCGGTCTCCTCGATGCCCTTGAGCGGGTTTCCGGCCTCGCCGCGGGTCAGGCGGGTGACCAGCTTGGCGAAGTCGCCGTACCACTTCGTGGCCTGGTCGGCCGGACCGGAGATGATCAGCGGCGTCCGGGCCTCGTCGACCAGGATGGAGTCGACCTCGTCGACACAGGCGAAGTTGTGGCCGCGCTGGACGAGCTCGTCCTTGGACCACGCCATGTTGTCGCGCAGGTAGTCGAAGCCGAACTCGTTGTTCGTGCCGTACGTGATGTCGCAGGCGTACTGCTCACGGCGCTGGGCCGGCGTCATGTTGGCCAGGATGCAGCCGACGTCCAGGCCGAGGAACTTGTGGACGCGGCCCATCATCTCGGAGTCGCGCTCGGCGAGGTAGTCGTTCACCGTGATCAGGTGCACGCCCTTGCCGGACAGCGCGTTCAGGTACGCCGGGAGGGTGCCGACGAGGGTCTTGCCCTCACCGGTCTTCATCTCGGCGACGTAGCCGAGGTGCAGGGCGGCGCCGCCCATCAGCTGCACGTCGTAGTGGCGCTGGCCGAGGACGCGCTTGGCGGCCTCGCGGACGGTCGCGAAGGCCTCGGGGAGCAGGTCGTCGAGGCTCTCGCCGTCGGCGTACCGTTGCTTGTACTCCTCGGTGAGAGCCCGCAACTCGGCGTCGGAGAGGTTGACGAAGTCCTCTTCGATGGAGTTGACCTGGTCCGCGATGCGGTGCAGTTTGCGCAGGATCTTGCCTTCGCCTGCACGCATGAGCTTGTTGAAGACGGACACTGAGGCTGGTCTCCTTGCCGGTCGGGCCTGGCACTGGGTCTTGTCATGACTCGGGCGCGGGCACGGCAGGTGGTCCCCACCGCAACGGCCATCGTAAGCGAGACCGCCGCCGCGCCGGGAGGCCCGCAGGCCCGAAGGGTCACCGCCGCCCGGAAAGACAACGCACCAGAGGCACGGAAGGTGCCGCGGCGACCCGAAAAGTGTTCGCGTCGCGCCCGCCCGGTCACCACAATCCCGTCATGGAACCGATCACCCTCACCACCCCCCGCCTGGAGCTGCGCGTCTTCGTCCCGGACGACGCGGACGAGGTCCACACCGCCTGTCAGGACCCCGACATCCAGCGCTGGACCACCGTGCCGTCCCCCTATACGCGGCAGGACGCCGAGTACTTCCTCACGCGCGTGGTCCCCGACGGGTGGCGGGACGACACCGAGTACACCTTCGCCGTACGCCTCCGGGAGGGCGGCCCGGTCCTGGCCGCGGCCGGCCTCCACCACCCGCGCTCCGGCTCCTGGGAGGTCGGTTTCTGGACCGCCAAGGAACACCGCGGCCGCGGCTACATGACGGAGACGGTCCTCGCCCTGGCCCGCTGGGCCTTCACCGAGCTGGACTGCACCCGGCTGGAGTGGCGCGCCGAGGTGGGCAACACGGGTTCCCGCGCCATCGCCGAGAAGACCGGCTTCACGATCGAGGGCGTGCTCCGCGCCGGCCTGCCGAACAAGGGGACGCTGCGCGACAGCTGGGTCGGCTCGCTCCTCCCGTCCGACCTGGGCCTGGCCGGCACCACGCCCTACCTGCCGGCCCCTCGGACCGAGGACTGACCGCCTCCGGCCGCTCCTCGGGCCGCGGGGCGACCGCACCGGGCCGCTGGGCCACGGGGCACGGGCTGCGACCCACGCCGCGGGCCGCGAGGCACGGGCTGCGGACCGGGGACCGGGGACCGGAAGCGGCGCCTCCCCGGGGCCCGGGGCGGACTGTCAGTGCCTGCCTCTAGGGTGCGGATCATGACGACTGTGCCGCCGCCCGCTGTCGAACTGTCCGCCGACGACGCCCGCCGGATCGCCCTGCGCGCCCAGGGCCTGCTCGGCGCACCGGACCGCCGCGCCGGTGTGCGGGGCGTCCTGCGCCACCTCGGCCAGGTCCAGCTCGACACGATCTCGGTCCTGGCGCGCTCGCACGAACTCATCCCGTACGCGCGCCTGGGCGCCGTGGGCCGTACGACGGTCGAGGAGGCGTACTGGAGCGGCGCGGCCGCCGACGGCGCGTCCGGAGCGCGCCCGCACGCCTTCGAGTACTGGTCGCACGCCGCCTGCATCCTGCCCATCGAGGAGTGGCCGCTCTTCGCCTTCCGCCGCCGCGCCTACCGCACGCGCCCGCAGTGGTACCACGACCTGCCGGACGGGGCCTACGACGCGGTGATCGGGCAGCTGCGGGCCGAGGGCCCGCAGACCGCGACCGAGCTGGGCGGCGCGAAGAACAAGGGCGAGTGGTGGGACTGGTCCGAGTCGAAGATCGCCGTCGAGCGGGCACTGATGTACGGCGAGGTGGTCTGCACCGAGCGGCGCGGCTGGAAGAGGGTCTACGACCTCGCGGAGCGCGCCATCCCCGTCGACCTGCTCCACGACGACCTCGACGACACCGAGTGCCTGCGGCGGCTGGTACGGCAGGCGGGCGAGGCGCTGGGCGTGGGCACGCGCGCGGACATCGCCGACTACCACCGGATCAAGGGCGAGGCGTTCGACGCCGTGGTCGAGGCCTCCGGGCTCGTGCCGGTCACGGTGGCGGGCTGGGGGAAGCCGGCCTGGGCGGATCCGGCGGCCCTGACGAGCGAGCCGCGCGGGCGGCACCGCACGACGCTCCTCTCCCCGTTCGACTCGCTGATCTGGGAGCGGGCGCGGACGGAGCGGATCTTCGGGTTCACCCACCGGCTCGAGGCGTATGTACCCAAGCAGAAGCGGGTGCACGGCTATTTCGCGATGCCGCTGCTCTCGGGCGGCCGGCTTCTGGGGCGGGTCGACCCGGCGCGTGACGGCAGGACGCTGGTGGCCAAGCAGGTGTCCCTGGACTCTCCGAAGGCCGTCGGTGCGATGGCGAAGGCTCTGCGCGAGGCGGCCGAGTGGGTGGGCTGCGACAGCGTGCGGATCGAGCGGGCGGAGAGCCCCGAGATGGCCGCGCGCCTCACCGCCGCCCTCTCGTGACCCCGCCCTCCGCGGTCCCCGCCCGGTCGCCCCTCATCTGATCTCGAGGATCTTCTCCCGCATCGCGTAGACGACCGCTTCCATCCGGGAGTGCAGCTGGAGCTTTTCCAGGATGTTGCGGACGTGGTTCTTCACCGTGTTCTCGGAGATGAACAGTTCCTTGGCGATGTCCCGGTTGTTCATCCCGGTCGCCACGAGTTTGAGCACTTCCAGCTCGCGGTCGGTCAACCGGGGCGCGGGAACGAGCCGGCGCTCGTCCGTCCGCTGGATCATCGATTTGAACTCGGTGAGGAGTTTGGAGGCCATCGAAGGGCTGATCTGCGACTGGCCGTCGGCGACCGCGCGAATGGCCGTGGCGACCTCGTCGGTGGAGATCTCCTTCAGGAGATAGCCCGTCGCGCCCGCCTTGATGGCCTCGTAGAGGTCGGCCTCCTCGTCGCTGATCGTCAGCATGATGATCTTCGCGCTGGGGGCGACCTCCTTGATGGAGGTGCAGGCCTCGATCCCTCCGCGCTTGGGCATGCGGACGTCCATCAGCACGATGTCGGGCAGCAGGTCCGCCGCCTTGTCGACGGCCTCGGCCCCGTCACCCGCCTCGCCGACGACCTGGATGTCCTCTTCCTGGGCGAGGACGATCTCGAGTCCGCGCCGGAAGAGGGCGTGGTCGTCCACCACGAGGACTCGGATCGGCTCCTTGCGGCATGCCCCGCTGTCCGAATCCGATCCCTCCGTACCGGCCGCACGATCGGGCTCCCGCCCGCTGTGCACCGGCCCGAAGCTGTCCGCCATCGTTCCTCCCCCTGAGGCCGTGGCCTGAAGTCGTGTTCGGTCCTCCAACCACTGGCCATGAGGCACCGGTTGGCGTGCACGCCATGATTTCATGCCCGGACGTCAGCGCGGTGATCCTGTGGTCGCACGGGGGTGCCCCTGGGGGCGCACGGGGCGCTCCAGGGGCACCATGAGGGACACGTGTGGGTGACGCGCCGCGGCGGATCAGCCGCCGAGGGCACCACCGGCGCCGCCGCCCTCGGCAAGCGGGTCGCTCTCCAGGTGGATGACGCCGTAGTCGTACGCGTGTCGCCGGTAGACGACACTCGGCTGCTTGTTGTCGGAGTCGACGAACAGATAGAAGTCGTGCCCGACCAGCTCCATCTCGTAGAGCGCCTGGTCGAGGGTCATCGGGGCGGCCTTGTGGGTCTTCTCGCGGACCACCAGCGGGCCGTCGCCCTGCACTTCGAGCGAGCCGATCATCTTGGTGGGAACCGCGTCGGACTCCTCGCCCACCAGCTCGCCGTTGCCGTTGAGCTGTGCGACGCCCGGCACCACGTCGCCCACCTCGGCGGCCGACAGCCTGCCGGTGCCGCGGCGCGTGTGCCGCTTGTCGTGCTGCTTGCGCAGTCGCGCCTCGAGCTTGTCGCTCGCGAGGTCGAGCGCTGCGTACGGGTCGCCTGCCGCCGCTTCCGCCCGGATCACCGGGCCTCGGGAGTGGAGGGTGATTTCCACGCGGTCGGACCGGTCGGCCTGCCGCGGGTTGTGTTCCTTGGACACCTCGACGTCGAGGCTGATCACCTTGCCGTCGAGCTTCTGGATCCTGTCCAGCTTCAGCTTCTCGGCCACGTGCTTGCGGAACCGCTCGGGTACCTCTGTCTTGCGGCCCTTGACGACGATGTCCACGCAGAACTCCGTTCCCGGATCGCCCAGACCGGCACCCTGGCCGCTGGGCCTCTCCCTTTGCACCAGACTCCGATGTTCACCGGAGTCTCGGACTTGGCGACTTTCACCTCCTCCTCCCCAGTCGGCAAGATCCCCACCCCACCGACCTGAGGTTAATTCGCCCTGAACTCCGTCCTCTAGGCGCACCCGTGCATTCTGTGAGGGATGGCCTGCGCCATTCCTCACAACCGAACATAGCTCGTTCGGACGGGTGTCGGCACCCGCTGCGGTCACATACCTCCGTTCGGGTGTTTCCACCTCTTACCACCTGCAACGATGCGAGTTCCCCGTCAGTTCCTGTTTATTTCGAACGACGACGGAGAAGTGGCGACCACCGCCGCCACCGGTTGTACGAAACCCCTATCCGCACCGGCGCCGGGTAATCCTGGAATGAACGACCGATGTACGGCACGCAGTGCCCGCGCCGCTTCGGCCAACGAGGCACCGGTGGTCATCAGATCGTCCACCAGGACGACCCGTCCCCGCCCCACGAGCCGCGAGCCGCCGGAGCGGACCTCCAGCGCCCCGGCCAGGTTGGCGAGCCGTCCCCGGGCGTCGAGCCCCGACTGGTCGGCCACCGCACCACGCTGGCGCAGCAGCGGAATCACCCGGGCGGCGCGTCCCGAACGGCGCAGCCTTCCCGCCGCGGCCAGCGCGATCCGCCGGGTCGGGTCGTGACCACGCGCGCGCACGGAACGCCGCGACGAGGGCACCGGTACGAGGAGGAGGGGAGCGGCCTCGGAGGTCTCACAGGGGCCGGCAGCGGCCGTGACGGCATCGGCCAGCGCCTCGCCCAGGGGCCCGGCCAGGAACAGCGCGCCGCGCTCCTTGTGAGCGAGGAGCACGGACCGTACGGCGTCGGCGTACGGCGCCGCCGCGTGCACGGGCGGCAGCCCGGCCGGCACGGGAAGGGGCCGCACCCGGCGGGGGCCCGCCTCCGTCAGCTCCGCGCGGCACGGCGGGCACAGCTCCGTACGGGCCCTGCCGCAGCCTCCGCAGGCGACCGGCAGCACCAGCCCGGCGATCTCGCGCCACCACCCCCGCATGGCTCCACTGTCCTCCTGCCGGCCCCGGCCGGCCACCCCTGTGGACAACCGGCCGCGGCCCGCGGAGGAGCGGGTGAACTACCCCGGATAGACGGGCGCGGAGCCCGACACCTTGGCCAGCCGCTGCCAGTTCGCGCCCGGTACGAGCCGCACGATGCCGTCGTTGCCGGACTCGGCCACGACGGGTGCCCGGTCGTCGTTCGGCGCGGCCACCGCCGACACGCCGTTGAGCCCCGGCAGCAGCGACGAGGACGACGTGGCACCGTCGGTCTGGATGTAGCGCACCTGCTGGACGCCGCCGGCCTCCTTGCCGACCACGACCAGCCGGCTCGGGCCGGCCCACGACACGGCCGTGACGGCCTCCATGTGCGGCGCCACGGGCTGCAGCGCGTCGACCGACACCGTCTGCTTCCCGCCGCCGTCGCGCTCGACCCGCCCGATCTTCAGCGTGGTGCCGCCGTCCTTGCCCTTCAGCAGCAGCGCGACCCGCACCCCGTCCGCCGAGACGCGCAGGGATTCGACCCGGTCCCCGTCCGCCAGCCAGGGGGTACGGACCTCCACGGGGTCCCCCTCGCCGTCCGGCACCATCCACAGGCGCGGCTTCACGGGATCCCGGTCCGCCACCCACAGATCGCCCCGGCCGTCCCAACTCGGCGCGGAAAGCCGGTCCTCGGGCCGGGCCGCGTTGCTCCGCACCAGCGCCGGACGCAGCTCGTGGTCCGTCAGGATCGACGCCACGCGCAGCTCACGGCCGTCCTTGCCGACCCCGGCCGCCCGCCGCTCGTCACGGTCCACCGCGACCGACCCCAGCGGCATCACGCCGTCACCGAACGGTCCCAGCGTCCCGTCCTGCTGCTCGTTCGCCTTGTCCCCGACCGGCACGGCCATCAGCTTCCCGGTCGCGTCGACGTAGAACGGGTTCTCCGCCCGCCCCGTGTCCCGGACCGGCGCGTACTCCATCGCCGCCTGCTTGCCCAGGGAGCACAGCTTCCCGCCGTCCGAACCCCGCTGGAGTTCCACCTGCTCCACGCGTACGGACGTCAGGTCGCCGAGCGTGAAGAGCAGCTGCGCCGCCATCCGCCGGCACACCACGCCGCCCACGTGGTCGGCCTTGCCGTTCAGCGGCACCCTCAGCGTGGACTGGTCGTCCGTCGACAGCGACGTGACCCCGTCCTTCAGCGCCGTCCCGGAGGGGAAGCTCGAGTCGACGGCCGGCTTCAGCCAGTTCGTCGGCCCCTCCAGCAGCGCCTTGACCGTCTGGGTCACCGGGTCCATCCGGGTGACCGGATCCTGGCGCTGACGGATGTAGACCGGGTCGGCGACGACCCAGTCCTGCCCCGACGCGAAGTAGTAGGTGTCGACGGAGCGGTACGTCCGCTGGAAGTCGGCCTCGCTGAGCACCAGACCCGGCGGCAGGCCGTCGATCCGCCACTCCTTGCCCTTGCCGTCCGCGGTGGGCTGCTGCACCACGTGGATGGAGTCGCTGAAGTCCGCCGGACCGACCGGCTTGTAGGCGTGCCGGGCGTCGACGGTGGCGATCTGCCGGCCCTTGATGGGGTACGAACGCCCGGAACCTCCGGGGTCGGTGACCCGGTCGGCCTGGCCCCGGTCCGGAGCCGTGGTGAGGACCGTGATGCGCTGCTCCGGCTTCCACGCCCGCGCGGCCGGCCTCGTCAGGTACTTCCGCGCCGTCGCGAAGCCGGGGTCGTCACTGGTCATGGCCTCCAGGAAGCCGTCGACGATCTCGGCCGGGTCCGCGTTCTCCCGCGGCTGCACGGCGTACACCCGCACCTGCGCGTCGCCCGGGTCGGAGGCCCGTACGTTCCGTACGTCCCCGCTGTCGGGCATCGTCGCGCAACCGGCCGTCACCAGCGCCCCCGCGAGCGCCACGAGCACCCGCACGGCTCTGCCACGTCCCCGCCCCGGGTGCCGCCTTCGGGAGTCAGCCCCCACGTGTCCCGTCCTCCCGCTCGGCGTTCGTCGACGCCATCGCCTCACTGCCCTCGGTCTCCCCCGCCGTCCGCGGGACCACCCGGGCCCCGCTGCCCGGCAGGGCCGTCGGATCCGCGGTGGGCCGCGGCGCCCCGGGTATCCGCGACGGAACGGCCAGCCCCGCACGGTCCCCGGCGGGCTGCGCCGGCACCGACGACAGCCGTGCCCCGTTCTCCCGCGCCCGCCCGGCGGCGGCCTCCTCGCGGTTGCGCCGCGAGTCCTCCGGCTCCAGCGGGATCGGGGAACCGCGCAGCGGCTCGTCCGCCGTGCGCGGCAGCGTCAGCCGGAACTGCGAGCCTCCGCCCGGCTCTCCCCACGCCTGCAGCCAGCCGCCGTGCAGCCGCGCGTCCTCCACCGCGATCGACAGGCCGAGGCCCGTACCGCCGGTGGTCCTCGCGCGTGCCGGGTCGGCGCGCCAGAACCGGTTGAAGACGCGCGTCGCCTCGCCCGGCTTGAGCCCCACGCCGTAGTCCCGCACGGCGACCGCGACGGCCCCGCCCGCGGACGCCAGCTTGACGATCACGTCCCGGCCCTCGCCGTGCTCGACGGCGTTGACCACGAGGTTGCGCAGGACCCGCTCCACGCGGCGGGCGTCCGCCTCGGCCACGACCGGCTGCTCGTCACCGACGACCACGATCCGGCCGCCCTTGCGCTCGGCGAGCGGCTCGGCGCCGCCGATCACCCGCCGCACGACCTGACGCAGGTCTATCGGCTCGGCCTCCAGCGCCGCCGCGCCCGCGTCGAAGCGGCTGATCTCCAGCAGGTCGGCGAGGAGCGACTCGAAGCGGTCCAGCTGGTCGCCGAGCAGCTCGGCCGAGCGGGCCGTGATCGGATCGAAGTCGACCCGCGCCTCGTGGATGACGTCGGCCGCCATCCGCACCGTCGTCAGGGGCGTCCGCAGCTCGTGCGAGACGTCCGAGACGAACCGCCGCTGCATCCGGGAGAGCTCCTCCAGCTGCTGGATCTTGAGCTGGAGGTTCTGCGCCATCTTGTTGAAGGCCTCACCGAGCCGGGCGATGTCGTCCTCGCCTGTGACCTTCATGCGTTCCTGGAGACGGCCCGCCGAAAGCCGCTCGGCGATCCCGGCCGCCATCCGCACGGGGGTGACGATCTGCCGCACCACCAGCCACGCGATGGCGCCGAGAAGCACCACCACGAAGAGGCCGGCGGTCGCGAGCGTGCCCTTCACGAGGGTGAGGGAGTCCTCCTCCTGGCTCAGCGGGAAGAGGTAGTACAGCTCGTACTGGGTGCCCTCGGCGTCGTTGAGACGCTTGCCGACCACGAGGCCGGCCTCCGATGCCTTGCCGTCGGTGTAGTGGATCCGGGCGTACGTCTGGAACGTCCCGGTCCCCTGCGCCACGGAGTGCCGCAGATCGCCGGGGATGCTCGTGGCGGGGTCCACCTCGCCCGAGGCGCGGGCACCACGGCTCGCGGCGCCCTCCGAGCTCTCCTGGGACAGCGCGACGACGTTGTAGGCGCTCTGGCCACCACTGGCGAGCTGCTCGACCAAGGTCGAACGCCAGGTCAGGGAAGCCCCCGCCCGGGCGCCGTCCTGGCCACCCGGCACGGACGGCGTGCTCGCCGCCTTGTCCTGCGCGGCGGAGAACCCGCCGGCGGCCTGGCTCTGGGCGGCCCTCTCCTTGGCGTCGAGCAGGCCGTTACGGACCTGGCCGATGACGACCAGGCCGAGGAGCAGGACCACACCCAGCGACATCAGCAGGGTTCCCGCGACCACGCGGAGCTGGATGTTCCTGCGCCACAACCGCACGGCGGGCAACAACGGGCGGCGCACCCAGCGCGAGAAGAGCCGGAGCACGGGTCCGCCCGGCGCCCCGCCTTGAAGCAGACGGCCGAATCGCGAGCCCCCCCGTCCCGGTCCGGCAGTCCGCCCCGCCCGGACCCCCGGCTCGCCGGGCTTCGGAGCAGTACTGCCAACGCTCATGTCAGCTCGGCCCCGCCTTGTAGCCGACTCCCCGGACGGTCACCACGATCTCCGGGCGCTCCGGGTCCTTCTCGACCTTCGAGCGCAGCCGCTGCACATGGACGTTCACCAGCCGGGTGTCGGCCGCGTGCCGGTATCCCCACACCTGCTCGAGGAGGACCTCGCGGGTGAACACCTGCCACGGCTTACGGGCCAGCGCCACGAGCAGATCGAACTCCAGCGGCGTCAGGGCGATGGACTGCCCGTCCCGCTTCACCGAGTGACCGGCCACGTCGATGACCAGGTCACCGATGGCCAGCTGCTCCGGCGCGGGCTCCTCGGACCTCCGCAGCCGCGCCCGGATCCGGGCGACGAGCTCCTTCGGCTTGAACGGCTTGACGATGTAGTCGTCAGCCCCGGACTCGAGACCCACGACCACGTCGACGGTGTCGCTCTTGGCCGTCAGCATCACGATGGGCACGCCGGACTCGGCCCTGATGAGCCGGCACACCTCGATGCCGTCCCGTCCGGGCAGCATCAGGTCCAGCAGCACCAGGTCCGGTTTGGCCTCCCGAAAAGCGGCAAGCGCCTTGTCACCGTCCGCGACGAACGACGGCTCGAACCCTTCACCCCGCAGCACAATCCCGAGCATCTCGGCCAGTGCGGTGTCGTCGTCGACGACAAGAACGCGTCCCTTCATATCGACATCATCCCATTTCCGTATCAGTCCCGAGGCGGCTGGTGAGATACCTCACTGACCTGCGGTGACGTCCGTGATTGCGCGCCGTGAGCTGCCGGTTTCCGTGGGTGTCGACGTCGGACAGAGATGTCACCCCCGTGGCCGCCCAGAACCGTACCCTGCGCGGCCGCCCCGGGCCCATGCCCGAGAAAGGGATCTCCCCACTCGGCCAGACGAGTGCACCCAGGGAGCTCCGCCCACGTCCCGGAACTCCGGCCGGACGACCCACCGACAGGTCACCCCGGCCCTCCCGCAGACCGCCCCGGCATCCCCTCCCGCCGTCGCCCCAGCCCACGAGGCGGACCTGTGAGACGACTCCGCCCCCGACAAGGGACATCGCCCCCGCTCCACCCGCCGCCACCGCGGTTTGTACGCACTGATCAGGCATCCACCCAGTCTGCCCCCGGCGCTCCCGCGAAGAAGGCGGGAAGGAGACCCGGGCCCCGGCCCACGGGCGGGCACCGCGTGGCACGATGGCTCCCGGCCCCCGCCCGAACAGGCAGGCGGCCGCCGTGCCCCAGCCGGCTCGCCGATCCGGCCCCACGACCATTCCTCGAGGTGGACGACCGTGAACGACACTCCGGGCTGGGCCTCGCCCGGATCTGCTCCCTCCGACGGCCAGGACGGCTCCGGTACGCCCAGGCCCTCCGAGCCCGGCGACGCGAACGGCTCCGCCCCCCAGTGGTCCAAGGAGCAGCCACCCGCCGGCCAGTGGTCCCCGCCGGCCACCCCGGCAGCAGGCCAGGCCCCGACGCCTCCGCCCCACTCCGGCTGGGGCGGCGTCCAGCAGGGAGGCTGGGGCAAGCCCCCGGCCGCCAAGCCCGGCGTGATCCCGCTGCGGCCCCTCGGCATGGGCGAGATCCTCGACGGCTCCGTCTCGACCCTGCGCCGCTACTGGCGCACGGTCCTGACGATCTCGGTCACGGTCGCGGTGATCTCCCAGGTCGTCGACATCCTCGCCCAGCGCTATCTCGTCCCGCCGCCGGCCGACATCAACCCGGACGCCAGCCCCGCCGAGCAGCTCGACCAGGCCCTGGACTCCTTCCAGTCCAGCCTGCTCGCCCTGGGGCCGGCGCTGCTCATCGCCCTGATGGCCACCCTGGTCAGCGCCGCACTCCTCACCATCGTCATCAGCCGCGCGGTTCTGGGCCGCCCGGTCACGGTCGCCACCGCCTGGCGCGAGGCCCGGCCCCGCCTGCTGGCGATGCTCGGTCTCACGCTGCTCCTGCCCCTGATGAGCGTGGCCATCATGTCCGTCGGCCTCCTGCCCGGTCTCCTCGTCGGCGACGCCCCCGGCGTCGCGCTGGCCGTCCTCGGCGGTCTGGCCGCTTTCGTCGTCACCGTCTGGCTGATGGTCCGCTTCAGCCTCTCGTCTCCCGCCCTGATGCTGGAACGCCAGGGCATCGTCCGCTCGCTGAAGCGGTCGGCCAAGCTCGTCCAGGGCGCCTGGTGGCGGATCTTCGGCATCACGCTGCTGACCCAGCTGCTGATCTTCTTCGTCTCGATGATCATCATGGTCCCGTTCGCCGTCATCGCGATCATCGCCGACGGCACGAGCATGTCCGCCATGGTCTCCGACTCGACCCCCGAGTTCGGCTGGGGCTACCTCATCGTGATGGGCATCGCCGGAGTGATCACCAGCGCGATCACCTACCCCATCTCCGCAGGCGTCACCGCCCTCCTCTACGTCGACCAGCGCATCCGCCGCGAGGCGCTCGACCTCGAACTCGCCCGGGCCGCCGGCCTCCCCGGCTACGGACCCGCCCCGGGCGCCGGCGCTTCCGGGAGCTGACGGGGTGAGGGCCACGGGGGGCATGATCACGGCGCGACCGCCGATCCGCGACGACGTACCGGTGGACGTTCCGCGCGTCCCCGCCCGCGAGGCGGCGGAGCGGGAACTGTCCAAGCCGATGTACCACGAGAACGATCCCAACCTTCTCCAACGCGCTCTCGACCGCTTCTGGGAATGGGTCGGCGACCTTCTCGACACGGCCTCCGGCGCCACGCCCGGAGGCCTGGTGGGCCTCCTCGCGATCGCTCTCGTCGTGATCGCCGTGATCGGCGCCCTGTGGTGGCGGCTCGGCATCCCCCAACGCATCTCCACCCCCGGCGACTCCCTGTTCGCCGAAGGCCTCCGTACGGCTCGGGAGCACCGCGCGGCCGCCGCCCGGCACGCCTCGGCCGGCCGCTGGAACCAGGCGGTCCAGGAGCGGATGCGGGCCATCGTCCGCTCGCTGGAGGAACGCACCGTCCTCGACCCCCGCCCCGGTCGCACCGCCGACGAGGCCGCCTCCGAGGCGGGCCGCTCCCTGCCCGCGCAGGCGGACGAACTCCGCGTCGCCGCCCGCACCTTCGACGACGTCACATACGGCGGCCGCACGGCCGACGAGAGCGCGTACCGCCGCATCGAGGAGCTGGACGCGTCCCTGGAGCGAGCCCGGCCCGCCCTCGACACCTCCGCCACGGGGGCGCCCGCATGAACCGACCGCCCACCAGCCCCACGTCGTCCTCGCTCGGCCCCCGGCAGATCTGGACGCGCGCCCGCGGGATCCTCCTCGTCCTGGGTCTGATCCTCATCGGCGGCATCGTCCTCGCGACGATGCGCTCCACCGACCACCACGGCCACCTGGATCCCCGCTCCGCGGACCCCAACGGCAGCCGGGCCGTCGCCGAGATCCTCAAGGCCCAGGGCGTCACCCTGCGCGTGGCCACCACCCTCGACGAGGCCACCGCCACGGCCGACGCGAACACCACCCTCCTGGTCACCACACCGGACCTGCTGACCGGCCATCAGCAGACCGTCCTGCGCACCGCCATGGGCGCCTCCGGCGGCCGCACCGTCCTCCTCGGCGCCGGCGAATCCTCCCTCGACACCCTCGCCCCGGGCGTCACCTCCGCACCCAGCGTCTCCGTCGCCGCCCTCGACCCGGAGTGCTCCCTGCCGGCCGCCGCCCGAGCCGGCAGAGTCGACATCGGCGGCGAACGGTACGTCACCGGCGACCACGCCGAGACCTGCTACCCCGCCGACGGGCTGCCCACCCTGGTCCTCCTCAAGGACTCCACGGCCGGCGACACCGTCCTGGTCGGCTCCCCCGACATCCTCTACAACGACCGCCTCGACCAGCAGGGCAACGCCTCGCTCGCCCTGCAACTCCTCGGTTCCCGCCCACATCTCGTCTGGTACCTCCCCTCCCTCACCGATGCTTCCGCCACCGAGGGCGACCCCGACGGCACCCCCGACGACGGCGCCGCCGAGGATTTCCTCTCTCTCGTCCCCTCGGGCTGGCTGTGGGGCACCCTGCAACTCGCCGTCGCCGCCCTCCTCGCCGCCCTCTGGCGCGGCCGGCGCCTCGGCCCGCTGGTGACCGAACGGCTCCCGGTCGCCATCCGCGCCTCCGAGGCCACCGAGGGCCGCGCCCGCCTCTATCGCAAGGCGAACGCCCGCGACCGCGCCGCCTCCGTGCTGCGCACCGCGACCCGCACCCGGATCGCTCCCCTCCTCGGCGTCCCCTCACAGGACGCCCACTCCCCCGAGACCCTGCTCCCCGCGTTCTCCGCACGCGTCCCCGAGACCGCCGGAGACGCCCGGGACCTTCTCTTCGGCCCGGCTCCCGCCGACGACGCCGCTCTCATCCGCCTGGCGGACCACCTCGACGCCCTCGAAAGAGAGGTACGCACCTCATGAGCGCCCCGACCCCCGCGACCCCTACGGACTCGGACACCGCCCGGGCCTCCCTGGAGGCCCTGCGCACCGAGATCGCGAAGGCCGTGGTCGGCCAGGACCCCGCCGTCACCGGACTCGTCGTCGCCCTGCTCTGCCGGGGTCACGTCCTGCTCGAAGGAGTCCCCGGCGTCGCCAAGACGCTGCTGGTCCGCGCGCTCGCCGCCGCTCTCGAACTCGACACCAAGCGCGTCCAGTTCACCCCGGACCTCATGCCGAGCGACGTCACCGGCTCGCTGGTCTACGACGCCCGGACCGCCGAGTTCTCCTTCCAGCCGGGCCCGGTCTTCACCAACCTGCTGCTCGCCGACGAGATCAACCGCACGCCCCCCAAGACCCAGTCCTCCCTCCTGGAGGCCATGGAGGAGCGCCAGGTCACCGTCGACGGCACGCCCCGCCCCCTGCCCGACCCGTTCCTGGTCGCCGCAACCCAGAACCCGGTCGAATACGAGGGCACCTACCCCCTGCCCGAGGCCCAGCTCGACCGCTTCCTTCTCAAGCTCACGGTCCCGCTGCCTTCGCGCACGGACGAGATCAACGTCCTGACCAGGCACGCCGACGGCTTCAACCCCCGCGACCTCCAGGCGGCCGGTGTCCGTCCGGTCGCCGGCCCCGCCGAGCTCGAATCCGCTCGCGCCGCCGTCGCCAAGACCTCCGTCTCACCAGAGATCGCCGGCTACGTCGTCGATATCTGTCGTGCCACGCGTGAATCCCCCTCGTTCACCCTGGGCGCCTCTCCCCGAGGCGCCACCGCCCTGCTGTCCACCGCCCGCGCCTGGGCCTGGCTCACCGGCCGGGACTACGTCACCCCGGACGACGTGAAGGCCCTCGCCCTCCCCACCCTGCGCCACCGCGTGCAGCTGCGGCCCGAGGCCGAGATGGAGGGAGTCACCGCCGACTCCGTCATCAACTCGATCCTCGCCCACGTCCCCGTACCCCGCTGAGAGCGACGCCCCATGGCACTCACCGGACGAACCGCGCTGCTCGCCGCCCTCGGATCACTTCCCGTCGGCATCCTCGCCCCCAGCTGGACGGGGATGCTCGCCGTGAACGCGCCCCTCTCGCTCGCAATTCTGTGCGACTACGCGATGGCCGCGCCAGTGCGAAGCCTTCGATTCACCCGAAGCGGTGACACAACAGTTCGACTGGGTGACGTGGCGGAGGTGCACCTGACCGTCACCAACGCCTCCCGCCGCCGCCTGCGGGCACAGCTCCGTGACGCCTGGCCGCCCAGCTCGTGGCTCCCCGGTGCTGATCAGGCCACGTCCCGTTCTCGGCTGACGGTCCCTGCGGGAGAGCGCCGTCGTGTCACCACGACGCTGCGGCCCTCCCGACGCGGTGATCGCCGTGCGAAGCGGGTCACGGTCCGTTCCTTCGGGCCCCTGGGCCTGGCCGCGCGCCAGGGCAACCACGAGGTTCCGTGGACCGTCCGCGTCCTGCCGCCGTTCACGAGCCGGAAGCACCTGCCGTCACGGCTGGCCAGGCTCCGTGAGCTCGACGGCCGCACCAGCGTCCTCACCCGCGGGGAGGGCACCGAGTTCGACAGTCTCCGCGAGTACGTCCCCGGCGACGACACCCGTTCCATCGACTGGCGTGCCACGGCCCGGCAGACCGCGGTCGCGGTACGCACGTGGCGCCCGGAGCGCGATCGTCACATCCTGATCGTCCTCGATACGGGCCGTACCTCGGCCGGCCGCGTCGGTGACGTGCCGCGTCTCGACGCCGCGATGGACGCGTCCCTGCTCCTCACCGCGCTGGCGTCCCGCGCCGGGGATCGGGTCGGTCTCCTCGCCTTCGACCGCCGCCTCCGCGCCCAGGTACAGGGCCGTTCGGTGAAGGACATCCTCCCGGCCATGGTCGACGCTCTGGCTCCGCTGGAGCCGGAACTCGTGGAGTCGGACGCGCGGGCGCTCGCGGCGACGGCCCTGGCCCGGGCGCCGCGCAGGTCGCTCCTCGTCCTTCTGACCAGTCTTGACGCGGCTCCGGTCGAAGAGGGTCTCCTCCCGGTCCTGCCGCAGCTCACCCAGCGCCATACGGTCCTGGTGGCGTCCGTCGCCGATCCGCACACCGCCAGCATGGCCGCGGGCCGCGGCACGGTCGACGGAGTCTATGAGGCCGCCGCGGCGACGCAAGCCCAGGCTCAGCGTGACCGTACGGCGGACCGGCTTCGCCGCCACGGCGTCACGGTCGTGGACGCGCCTCCGGAGGAACTGGCGCCGGCCCTGGCGGACGCCTATCTGGCGCTGAAGGCCGCCGGCCGTCTCTGACCGAAGCAGTGTGGGGGCTCCTGCCGGAGCCCGCACCGCACCCGCCCCTGAACGCAGAAAAGCCCCGCACCATAAGGTGCGGGGCTTTCCCACAATGATTGTTCGGCGGCGTCCTACTCTCCCACAGGGTCCCCCCTGCAGTACCATCGGCGCTGAAAGGCTTAGCTTCCGGGTTCGGAATGTAACCGGGCGTTTCCCTAACGCTATGACCACCGAAACACTATGAAGTTAACCAACCGGAAATCGGCACAGTTCGTTACTTCAGAACTAACACAGTGGACGCGAGCAACTGAGGACAAGCCCTCGGCCTATTAGTACCGGTCAGCTCCACCCATTACTGGGCTT